>CABMOY010000018.1 GCA_902388345.1 uncultured Collinsella sp. | reverse complement strand
TCGCGAGTTCCGCACGAGCCGGAGAGCACTTAATGTGCTCTCCGTGCGAGCAGGACTGTAGAGCAGGAAACCTTGTATACGCCCGCCCGCTCCCGAGGGGCGTCTCTCATGCAAAAACTGTCGTGTGGTAAAGTCCGAGGTCAGTGGCGTTTTATACCGAGAATTTCAAAAAAAGGTGAAAATTCATTACAAATTTGCGTTGACTTTAGGTAACTAAAGTTTCATACTGCGTTTCATCCACTGGGGGATGTGAACACGCACGGATCGTTCACATCATGATTGAAGAGGATTTTTTAGACATGTTCACGCATCAGCTAAACATTATCAGCGTAGTAATTATCTGATGCGGGTTAGCACATACAGCTAGCCCGTACGATAACGGGCGGCTGATGAAGATGAGGGCCGTCGAGCGCAACCGACGGCCCTCATTTTTTATGTCTAGGAAGTTCTTTTTAGAGGAGGAAATGTAATGAACGGAGTTTTGCTCATGGTTGTGGCCGCGGCGGTGCTCGCCTGTGGCTATCTGGGCTACGGCCGCTGGCTGGCCAACAAGTGGGGCGTTGACAAAGAGGCCCTCACGCCGGCCAAGCGCATGAAGGACGGCAAGAGCTTCTCGCCCGTCTCCGCCTTTACCGCGTTCTCGCACCAGTTCAGCTCGATCTGCGGTGCTGGCCCTGTCACGGGTACGATCGTCGCCATGGCCTTTGGCTGGCTGCCCGTCGTGCTCTGGGTCCTCGTCGGCGGCATCTTCTTTGGCGCCGTCCACGACTTTGGTGCTCTGTACGCTTCGATGAAGAACAACGGCAAGTCCCTGGCCCAGCTCATCGAGAAATACATCGGCAAGACCGGTCGTCGCCTGTTCCTGCTGTTCTGCTGGCTGTTCTGCATCATCGTCATCGCCGCTTTCACCGACATGGTCTGCAAGACGTTCATGTTCACCTCGGTCGTTGACGCTTCTGGCGCTGCCACCGGTGCTATCGACTTCACCAAGTCCTATGCCGCCGGCTGCGCTGGTACCATCTCCATCCTGTTCACCTTCGTCGCTATCGCCTTTGGTTGGGCCCAGAAGAAGTTCAACCTCACCGGCGCTGCCGAGTTTGTCACTGGCGTGGTGCTCATGGTTCTCATGTTTGCCGTCGGCATGCAGTTCCCGGTCTACCTGGACAAGTTCCAGTGGTTCGCCGTTGTCATGGTCTACCTGGTCTTTGCTGGCGCCATGCCCATCCAGATGCTCAAGACCCCTCGCGACTACCTCACTTCCATCATGATGATCGTCATGATCGCCTGCGCTGTCCTCGGTATCGTCGTCCTGGGTGTTAACGGCCAGGCCACCATCACCGCTCCGGCCTTTACCGGCTTCTCCAGCGCTTCTGGCATGATGTTCCCGGTCCTGTTTGTTTCCGTTGCCTGCGGTGCCCTCTCCGGCTTCCACAGCCTCGTTTCTTCTGGTACCTCCTCCAAGCAGGTCGAGAAGGAGCAGGACGCCGTCAAGGTCGGTTATGGCGCCATGATCGTCGAGTCCTTCGTCGGCATCCTTGCCATCATCGTCGCCGGCATCATGTTCTCCGATATGAACACCGCCGGCACTGGTGCCCTCAACGCCGGCGTCGCTTCCACCCCGTTCCAGATCTTCGCCGCTGGTATCTCCCGCGGTATGCAGGCCTTCGGTGTTGACGGCACGCTCGCTACCGTCTTCATGACCATGAACGTCTCCGCTCTGGCCCTGACCTCGCTCGATGCCGTCGCCCGCATCGCCCGCACCTCGTTCTCCGAGTTCTTTGCCCAGACCAACGACGCCCTGGCCATCGAGTCCAAGGCCGGCTACATGAAGGTTCTCGGCAACCCCTGGTTCGCCACGGTCGTCACCCTGCTTCCCGGTCTCGCCCTCGCCTTTGGCGGCTATGCCAACATCTGGCCGCTCTTTGGTGCTTCCAACCAGCTGCTCGGCGGCATGACCATGATCACCCTCGCCGTGTTCTGCAAGTGCACCGGCCGCAAGGGCTGGATGCTCTACGTGCCCGTCGCCTTCCTGCTCTGCTGCACCTTCACCTCGCTGGTCCAGAGCGCCATGGGCTGCATGACCGCTGTCCAGGCTTACGGCTTCTTCGGCACCATCCCGGCTACCGCCACCACGGCCGCCGTCTCCGTCGCCGCCACCAAGGGCCTGCAGCTCGTTTTCGCCGTCCTGCTGATGGTCCTGGGCCTCATCGTTGCCGTCAACTGTCTCAAGGAGTTCTTCGGCAAGGAGGCCGGCTCCATGCCCGACGAGGAGCCCGAGTGGTCCGAGATGGGCAAGGCCGAGTACGGTCGCGCCGCTGCCGCTGAGGCTCCTGCCGACGCCGAGGCCGCTAAGGCCTAGTCGGTCGGACGGGTTGAATCTCCCATCTATTTGACTCGGAAAGACCGGGTCCGCAATCAAGCGGACCCGGTCTTTTTTCTTGTGATAACAGGTGGTGCAAGGGCGTTCTCGCAGATGTTTTGCGTGGATAGGCTCGTGCGTTGTACCATATGGACGTATATGTGTGCATATGAAAGGGGCCCCGTGGCCAAGACGGTATATTCCGATAATCAAAACAATGTCGATGCTCTGGCTGAGCGTCTGAGCAGCCAGACGTCGCTTTCTGCCGAGCGCGCCAAGCTGGTTGCCTACGACCTGCTCTGCCGCAAGGCGCTCAAGATTAAGTCGAGCGCGCTGGCGCAGATTTTCCGCTCCGTCGATAAGGAATGCGATACCAAGGCGATGCGCGATGAGCTTATCGCGGCAAATATCGTGACCAAGATCGAGGGCAGCGGCATTAACGGGCGCCCGGCGTTCTATACCATCAATGTCGAGATCCGCGATGCCCAGGAGCAGCCTGCCGAGTCCGTCGAAGATTTTGTCGTCGAGGATTCCGCTGACGTGCCTGCTGTGGAAGAAGTTGCTCCGCGTGAGCATGTTGATACCGATGAGTTGCTCGATGAGAACGTCGTGCGTGCCTTTACGGCCAAGGCAGGGCGCGGCGGTTTTGGCGGGGGTGGCAAGCGCGATGCGCAGCGTCGCGCCCAGCAGGAGCGCTTCCGTCGCGCCGTTGCTCGAAAGGGTGAGACGGATGCCGAGGCTGTTGAGAACGAGGTTGCTGCCGAGTCGCAGAGGCCCGCGAAGGAGCAAAAGCCCGTGGAGGCCCAGGAGCCCCAGCGTCGCCGTGGTGCCCACTTTAAGGCTGCGCAGCAGGATGTCGCGCATGAGGTTGAAGAGCTTTCCGAGGCCGCAGACGATGTTGAGGAGTCTGCCAAGAAGGCCCCGGGCTCATGTCGTCCCGGACGTGGTTTTGCGAGGCGCGCGTATCCCGTAAGGCGTCAGGAGAAGGGCGAGCCGGCTCCGACCGCTCAGGCCGAGAAGGCCGAACAAACCGAGAAAACCGTTGAGCCGGCGGCTCGCGAGCAGCAACCTTCCGAGTCGCAGCCTGCGGCTGACACTGAGGTCAAAGCTCAACAGACCGCTGATAAGCAGGCGGGGGAGAGCGCCTCAGGCAAGCCCCGCCGTCGTCGTCACCGCGGCGGTCGTGGCTCAAATGCCGAGGCCGCGGCCGAGAAGACAGCGACACAAAACGGAGATGAGAAGGCCGAGACTCCGGTTGATCAGGTCAAGCGCCAGCCGGCGAAGGAGGCCAAGTCCGATCGTCCGCAAAAGCGCTCGTCTGCGCCCAAGCAGGAACGTAATACCCGGGCAGATTCCAAGCGTAAGCCTCATGCACAGGCTGAGCCTGCCGCGGCTGATAGTGCTACCCAGCAGCCCGAGTCGGCCGTCCACGGCGAGGTATCGGCGTTTGCCCTTGCCCGCGTTTTGGGCAGGCAGCTGCTCAAAGTTGTCCCTACGCCTACGGCGCTCTCTAAGATCAAGGAACAGCAGACTCAAATTGTTAAGGTCGAGGGCAAGGACGGCAAAAAGGCGCCGCAGCGCACTCAGCACAACGAGATGTCCAACCGCAAGATTGCCGAGGAAATCGCAATCATCCAGGCTTGGATCGAGCAAAACCGAGGTGCCGATACGCCGGTTGCCTCGCGCCGCCAGCGTGCCTACCAGATTTTTAACGACGAGAAGGCTTTTGACGGCAAGCACGGTGAGCGCCTGATAAGGCGCATGACCGAAAAGGGCATCAGCATGCAGGCGATCAAGGTCGCCCCTAACCGCCCCGTGCACTTTACGGGTTTCTTTACGCTGGGCGCCGATAAGCCGTTCATTATGGTCGAGAACCTGGACACCTACGACGAGATCGTCAGGCTGCTGCGTGGCCGCAAGCACGCCAAGCTCTTTGGCATCAAGGTGGGCGGCGTGATTTTTGGCGGCGGATGCAAGGCGAGCGTCTCGCATGCCCTGGACGATTATCTGGCCGAGATCGGCTATCGCTTTAACTACGTCTACTACGTGGGCGATATCGACCGCGAGGGCGCGCGCATCGTCGAGCAGGCTCGCAATGCCAATGTGGTTGAGATTCGCCTGCATGCCGGTATGTACCGCGCCATGCTCGCCGAGCATAAGCGTCGCGTGAAGGCCGGCGGCGAGTGCGAGCGCGCGGCTGCCAACCAGGGCGTGCCGCAGAACTTGGCGGCGACGATCAAGGATCTGCCCATGGTCACGCGCGTGCAGTTCCGCAATGTGCTACGTGAAGGCGGGCGCATTCCGCAGGAGATTCTGATGACCGCCGACTATCGGGATGGCGACTCGGGAAGCTTCGACCGCATGCTGAACAACTAAATTCCGCCGGCCCCGGGAGAGCGGGGACACCGGCTTAGGTTTCCTGCTCTACAGTCCTGCTCACGACGGAGGCCACATTAAGTGGCCTCCTGTTCGTGCGGAACTCGCGATAAACCTAAGCCGGTGTCCCCGCTCTCCCGGGGCCTGTCGTGGCTTGGCCGTTGCATGCGGCTCGCTTTTCGGAACGGGGCTGACGGACACGTTCCGAAATCTACCACCGTCGTTGTACAGGGTGTCTATAAAGAGCCGTGGCCAAAAAACGGCAAATATGAGTACTGATACTCTTTTAGTAGCAGTAATTTTGACCAAATTTAAGGTGATTTGACGTGTCGATCGAGCAGATAAGCTGCCGTATCTCCTCAAGTGTTCATTAAAGGAAGACCTTGATGCGAATAAATCTCATTAAGATCTTCTTTTATTAACGAAAATAATGTAGCTACAACGGTAACAGTACTCATATTTGCCGTTTTTTGGCCACAGTCCTTCGGAGGGTCCTCGAAAATAGTCCCGAGCCGGCACTTGGGGACGTTCCTATAATGCCGGCACTTAGGAGCGTCCCCAAGTGCCGACACCGCGTCTGCCTGCGGCGGCCGCGCCCCGCTGCGTCGCTCCGCACCCTTGCGGGTTCGAATCCCTCCGCTTGGCGGCGTTGGCTCGATTTGCTTGACGTGAGGGGCTCTTGGCTGGTGTGGGACGGAGGGATTCCGCGTCCGCCTGGTCGGCGGCCGCGCCCCGCTGCGTCGCTTCGCTCCTTGCGTGCTGCGCTGGAAAACGCTTCGCGTTTCCTCAGCTCCGCACCCTTGCGGGTTCGAATTCCTCCGCTTGCCCACAAGAAAGCGCCCTGGGCCGTTATGGGCTTAGGGCGCTCAGTTTTAATGGCTGGGACGGAGGGATTCGAACCCCCAACAGCCGGCACCAAAAACCGGAGTTCTACCGTTGAACTACGTCCCAATGTGTGGTGTTGCCCAAAAGCAACTCGTCTAGTTTACCTAATCTGCGAGGGCATCGCAAACGCCGTCGAGTAGGCGTACGGCGAGCGTCTGCGCGTCGCTGGCCGTGAAGGTGCCGTTGTAGCGCGTCATGCCCGTGAGCTCAATGCGAATGCGAGCCGGCTTCTGCTGCGCGGCGACATTGGCGGTGCGGATGCGCTGGGCCAGGTTGTGGCACTCGGCGAGGGCAATCGTGGCGCGTGGCGCGGCGTCGGCGGGCAGCTCGTCGCTTGCGATCTCGAGCACCAGGTCAACGTCGGTTGGGACCTCGGAGTCGCAGAGCATCATGCCGCTGTTGTCGGTCGTTGCCGTGGCGATGTTCCACATGCGCGAAGCAACGCTGCGTGCGATGGGGTCCTCACCGATAACGGCGATCTGGAAGCGCTCGAGCACGTTGGCGGCGCGAGCAAAACCGATGCGGGACTCGGCTTCGGTGACCGAGGGCTTGCCCTCCCACACATGATGCAGGCGGTTGATGTAGGCGTAGGTGTCCTGGAAGGCCATGCCGTCGGCAAACAGGCCGACATTTTCCTGGAACTGCTGCAGGGCGGCCTCGGTATGCGGACCAAAGTAGCCGTCGTCTTCGCCACAGGCAAAGCCCAAAACGTTGAGAGCGCGCTGCAGGGCCTGCACATCGGCGCCATGGAAATTGGGCATGCGCAGATACAGGGTGCGGTCGCCCAGCTTATACGAGGCGTCGACCAGGGCGCTCCAACAGGGGATATCGACGGCATGACCGGCAGCAAGGCCACTGTCGAGCCTGAAGGTGCTGACGGCCTGCTCGGTGGTGGTGCCAAAGCGCTTGTCGGCGACCTCGTCGGCATCGATGGTGTAACCGAGCTGCAGAAGGCGGGACTGAACATCCTCGACGGCTGCTCCCTGCATGCCCGTGGTAATAGGTTCCATGAACGAACCCCTTTCGGCGTACGATTCGTACTATTTTGAGCGCGTGTCGGATAGACAACGCGAGACAATGCATAAACATGCACTCAACAGTGTAGCAACTTGTACCCAAACTCGCTGCCCACAGGTTTTATGACCCCCGCTAGTTAAGACGCTCCACAAAGAAATCTGCCATTGAGAGGAAGAGCTCGCGCGCATGCGGGTCGAGCTCGACGCCTTCGATAGCGGCCTTGGCCTTAGCGGTCAGGTCGAGCGCATAGGTGTGGGCGTAATCGATGGAGCCGGTCTCCTGGAAGATCTCCACGGCGCGTGCGAGCTGCGCAGGGTCCTCGGTGCCCGAGGAAAGGATTGCCTCGATCTCGTCGTGATAGCGCTCGTCTGACAGGGCATGCACGGCAACGAGGGTGCGCTTGCCCTCGGTGATATCGGTGCGGAAGTCCTTGTTGGCGGCCTCCTTGGTGCCGATCAAGTTGAGCAGGTCGTCTTGAATCTGGAAGGCAAGGCCCGTGTGCAGCCCAAAGGCGCGCAGTGCCTCAATCTGCTCTTCGCTGCCGCCGCCGATAATGGCTCCGGCGGCAAGCGGCGTCGCTCCGCTGTAGTACGCGGTCTTGTGCGTCGCCATGTCCAGATAATCGTCGACCGAAATGTCAAAGCGCCCGTCGCGGACCCAGCCCAGGTCGAGCGCCTGGCCCTCGATGGTACGGACGATCATTTCGGTAAGCTCGTGGAGCACGCGAAGCTTCACGTCTGCGTTGAGTGTGGGGTCGTCGAGAACCGTCTTGGTGACCATGGTGAGCGCCAGGTCACCGCAGTTGATGGCAAGACCGGTGCCCTCGGTAAGGTGCATGCAGGGCTTGCCGCGACGAATCTGCCCGTTGTCGGCGATGTCGTCGTGGATGAGTGCGCCCGACTGAAAGTGCTCGATGGCCGCCGCTGCGCTGCGGGCGCTCTCAAAGCTGCCGCCTACCGCAGTGGCGGCGAGCATGCAGATGAGCGGGCGGTGGCGCTTGCCAGCGTTTGCCGTAAATGCCGAGAGCGGGGTATACAGGTAGCGCTCGATATCGGCGGAAGTCGCCTGTCCGTCAAAGAACGTGGCCAGATAGTCGTTAATCTGGTCAAAGTGCTGGGCTAAAAAGCTGGTAAACGGACTGGACACGGGTTCTCGCATTCTTTGATAGGTTGCATCGTTGCATTATGCAGACAACATATTGCCACATTAGGGCGTCGAGCGCGGCGGTTGAAGACGATTGGTCCATGCGGCCGCAAGTGCGGTAGGGGCTTGGCTAGATAAGCCCAAAGTGTTCGAGCGCGGTGACGACGCCGTCGTGGTCGATGCTGTCGGTGACATAGTCGGCCTTTTCCTTGAGGAAGTCCGGTGCGTTGCCCATGGCGATGCCAACGTCGACGGCGTTCATCAGCGAGACGTCATTGCTGGCGTCGCCGATGCCGTATACGGTTCCGTGGTGGGGATCGAGGGCGTCGAGTACGGACTGGATACCCTCGCGCTTGGTGCATTCGCGAGGCGAAATCTCGGTCACTTCGAGCTCGAGCTCGTTAAAGCAGAGCAGCGGCTCAAACGCTTGATCCTGAGCGATGCGGTTGGCAAGCGACGTGGACATTAAGATCTTGTAGGCGCTGTAATGTTGCAGCTGCGTAATTGCATCGCCCACGGTGCGGGCGTATCCGGGGGCGTCGGGCGCATCGGCACTCATGCGAACGACGCCATTGAGTCCCTCAAAACGAATCACTTCGTCCGATTGCTCAAGAATGGGAGCAAGGCGCTGCAGCATGCCGGGCGTCATCGCCAAATCGCGAATCACGTGTCCCTCAAGTTCGACATAGCCACCCGCGAGGCAGACGATGCCGGTCCAGGGCAGCTCGAGCAGCTTTGGATGGATGCAGCTCAGCGTGCGCCCTGTGCAGATAAACGCCATATTGCCCTTGGCGACAAAATCACGGATGGCTTGCGAGACCGCTTCATTGGGATAGGGGGAGAGGTCTCGCTCGCTCTCGGGAAGCTCTTGTGCCACTCGAGGGTCTTGCCAGGCGAGTGTTCCGTCGATATCGAAGAAGCAGATATCGCCGCGCTTATGGGCTGCGCTGGCGGAAGGGGAGGCCGAGGTGGTGGGCACAAATCCCGGCTCGAGGCCCATGATCTGGTCAAAATGCTCTTTAACGCGGGGAACGGAGATGCCAATAATCACCTGGGCGGTCTTGCCCGTAATGATGAGGCCCTTGGCGCCCACCGCGACAAACGACGCATTATCTGCAACGATGGAAGGGTCTGCGACCTCGACGCGCAGGCGCGTGGCGCAGTTGGTTGCGCCCACGATATTGCCAACGCCACCTAAAAGCTGAATTACCCGCTCAGCGAGGACGTGATCTTGATCGGATTGAATACTGACCTCGCCATTGGGAGATTGCTCTTTGGCAAAGCCGCTTCCCGTTAAACGATCGATTGCCGCGCGATTGGAGACATGATCCTCGCGGCCCGGCGTCTTAAGGTCATAGACCAAGATGAGTGCTCGAAAACTAACAAAAAAGATGAGGCTAAAGGCAAGACCGATACCGAGCGCCAAAAGGTAGGAGCCGGCATGCATTCGCATGAGCGGGATGAAGTTGAAGGCCGTCATTTCCATGAGACCGCCCGAGAAGATGCCGACGATGCCAAAGAAGTTCATGGTCATGGCAAGGCAGGAGGACAGGACGGCGTAGAGCAAAAAGAGTCCGGGATAGGTGAACATAAAGAGAAACTCGAGCGGCTCGGTGACGCCGCAGACCACCGAGGCGACGATGGCGGGCAAAAGGATGACCTTAAGGCCGGCGCGGCGTTCGGGTTTGGCGGTGAAATAGAATGCTGCCGCGATGGCGGGAAGGCCAAAGAGCTTGCCCCAGCCGGTGGCGGTAAAACCTGCCCAGGGCGCAAGTTCATTTAAAGGGCGCGTGCTATGGGAGAGAATGGGGAGCAGGTTGGTCCACGTGGCGTAAATACCGTCGTGAATGACCAGATTGTCGTAATAGATGGGCATATAGAGCAGATGGTGCAGCCCCATGGGCTCGAGCGCTCGCTCCAAAAACACAAAGATGCCCACGCCGAAGGGGCCGACGCCCGCAAGTGCGTGGCGCAGCGTTTCGGTCACAGCGTATGCGAAGGGCACGATGGCGGCCGAGATGGCGGCAAGGGCAAACACGGCAAAAAAGCTGATGAGGTAGACCAGCGAGGAACCCGAGAAGGTGCCGAGCCAATCGGGAACCTTGGCATCGTAGAAGCGGTCATGGATGGCAACGACGGTTGCCGACACCGCCAGCGGGCCGATAATGCCGGTGTCGAGCGTCTTGATGCCGTCGATGACGGTGATACCGCTGGCGGGGGTCAAAGATGATGGGTACTTAAGCCCAAGGTTGTCTCCGCTCAGCTTAATGATCTCGCTCAAAAAGAAGCAATAGGCAAAATAGGCCACGAGTGCCTCGAGGCAGCAGCGCGCCGGTTGCTTTTGGGCAAGACCGATAGGCAGCGCTACGGCAAAAAGGAGCGGGAGACGTTTAAAGACCGTCCACGAGCCGCGCTGGATGATGGTCCAGAAAACGTACCAAGGGGTTCCGTATACGGCGAGGTCACCGACGATGTCTACGGTCGTGGCGAGGGCGGAGATGCCGACCATGAGGCCTGATATAGAAAACAGCATGGCGGGCGCGAACATGGCTCCGCCAAAACGTTGGATTTTCTGCAGCATAATATGCCTTCCGGATGCAACATGCTGTGCGAGCAAGAACGTTTAAACAATGAACTCATTGTAGAGGACTGGCTGCTTGCCGCATTGACGGTTTTGATTCGGTCCGATTTGGGTTTCGGGGGAACCGTCGACGGTAAATAATCCGTACTTTACCGATAATCGGTTTAAACAACTTTAAGAAATGCTATCGTGCCTAGCCATACATATTCATTAGAGGTGAAGTCATGCCAAAAGCGATTTACGAAGGAATCTACCGCGAGATCCGTTCGCGCATCATCAACGGGACCTATGCGTTTCAGGAGATGCTGCCAACCGAAGCCGAGCTGACCGCGGAGTTTGGCTGCACGCGCAATACCGTTCGACGCGCCTTGAGCATGCTGGCCGACCAGATGTTTGTGCAGCCTATACACGGCAAGGGCGTGCGCGTTATTTGGCTTAAGGGCGAAACCGATATGCTGGGCGCACTCGAAGAGGTTGAGTCGTTTGGCGAGTTCGCAAAACGCAACAATGCCGTCGCATCGACCGAGGTCAAGTCTTTTGAACATTTGATTTGCACTGAGCAACTCTCTCGTCGCCTGGGCTTTAAGGTGGGCGAGGAGCTGATTCGCGTCGTGCGTGTCCGAAGCCTCAACGGCAGCGCGCGCCAAGTGGACCACGGCTACTTTTTGGCGTCGATCGCCAAGGGCCTGACCCCCGAGATCGCGGCGGATTCTATCTACGGCTATCTGGAGCACAAGCGCGGCATCAAAGTGATGGCGAGCCGCCGTACGGTGAGTGTCGAGCTCGCCAACGATGAGGACTGCAGCTACTTGGACCTTGGCAAGTACAACTGTGTCGCCGTCATGGAGAGCCAGTCGTACACTTCGGACGGCATCTTGTTCGAGGTCACGCATGCCCGCACGCATCCCGAGATCTTCCACTACCGCGTCAACTCCAAGCGATAGCCGGCTAGCTCGCAGCCTGACGAGACTCATGCCCTCAAAGAGAAAACGCCCGGTCAAACCGACGATGCATCGGCTTGACCGGGCGTTTTCTCTGCATTCGATAACGAATAATTGTTTATACAAAACTTGTCAAGTATCAAGTTGAAATTACCGTTCACCGAAGTTTTTCTACCGCTCTAGTAATACTTGTTCAAACAACTAGCCAAATAGCGTATTGTGCAAATCAGCAAAAGGGGCAAAGTCCCCGAGCCAATCTCCGAAGGCGGCGGCAAAGGGTGCCGCCACGGTGTGAAAGGGTGGATTGTAATGAAGAACGAAATGAGCAGAAGGCAGTTCCTGGGCTTTGCTGGTTCCGCGGCTGCGGTTCTTGGTCTGGGTCTCGTGGGCTGCGGTGGTTCTGCCGGCTCCGGCTCCTCTGCTTCTGGTGACGCTGCCGAGGTCTACTTCCTCCAGTTCAAGCCCGAGGTCGACAAGGAGTGGAAGGAGATCGCCAAGGCGTACAAGAAGGAGAAGGGCGTCGAGGTCAAGATCGTGACCGCCGCCTCCAACACCTACGAGGAGAAGCTCAAGTCCGAGATGTCCAAGAGCTCCGCTCCGACGCTGTTCCAGGTCAACGGCCCCACCGGCCTTAAGAACTGGAAGGACTACTGCGCCGATCTTTCCGACACCAAGCTCCGCGGCGAGCTCATCGACGACTCCCTGGCGCTGCAGTCCGACGGCAAGGATCTGGGTATCGACTGGGTTCAGGAGAGCTACGGCATCATCTACAACAAGGAGCTCCTCGAGAAGGCCGGCTACAAGGCCGAGGACATCAACTCCTTCGACAAGCTGAAGGCTTGCGCCGATGACATCCAGGCCCGCAAGGACGAGCTCGGCGTTGACGGTGCCTTCACTTCCGCCGGCATGGATGACTCCTCCAGCTGGCGCTACACCACGCACCTCGCCAACCTCCCGCTCTACTACGAGTTCGAGAAGGAGCACAATCAGGAGGACGACGAGATCAAGGGCGAGTATCTCGACAACTTTAAGCAGATCTTCGACCTGTATATCACCGACTCCACCTGCGATCCTTCGCAGCTCGCCTCCAAGACCGGTGACGACGCCACCAACGAGTTCGCAACCGGCAAGGCCGTCTTCTACCAGAACGGCTCTTGGGCCTACGCCGACCTCACCAAGGCCGGTATGACCGACGACCAGCTCGGCATGCTGCCGATCTACATCGGCGTCGACGGCGAGGAGAACCAGGGCCTGTGCTCCGGCGGCGAGAACTACTGGTGCGTCAGCTCCCAGGCTTCCGAGGATGCCCAGAAGGCCACCGAGGACTTCATGTATTGGTGCGTCACTTCTGACACCGCCACCAGCATCATCGCTGACAAGATGGGTCTGACCGCCCCGTTCAAGAGCGCTAAGGAGACCACCAACGTCTTCTCGCAGCAGGCCGTTGCTATGGCCAAGGACGGCAAGAAGACCGTCGCTTGGGACTTCGTTTACATCCCCTCCGAGGAGTGGAAGAAGAACCTCAAGCAGGCTCTCATCGCTTATGCTGCCGACAACACCAAGTGGGACGGCGTCAAGAACGCCTTCGTCGATGGCTGGAAGACCGAGAAGGCTGCTTCCGAGTAAGCAGTTGCTGCCCAAGCTATCTGATTAGCGACAGGGGGCGGGCAGACGTAGGTTTGCCCGCCCCCTGCATATTGAAAGGACCCTTCTATGGGCAAAGCACTCAAGCGCTGGTGGCCGCTCTTTATGCTGCCCACGTGCCTGGCGTTTATGATCGGGTTCGTGATTCCCTTTATCCAGGGTTTCTATCTCTCGTTCTGCCAGTTTATTACCATCAATAACGCGCACTTTGTCGGTATCGAGAACTACGTGCGCGCGCTGTCCGATCCGCAGTTCTCCACGTCGTTCTTCTTTACCGTGGCGTTTGCCTTCCTGTCGACGGTGCTCATCAACGTGATCGCGCTGGCCATCGCGCAGGCGCTCACCCGCAAAGCGCTCAAGGGTACCAACATCTTCCGTACGATCTTCTTTATGCCTAACCTGATCGGCGGCATCGTGCTGGGCTACATTTGGCAGATTCTGATCAACTGCCTGCTCTCCAACGTGGGCGCCCAGCTCATCGCCCTTAACTCTGCTGCTGGCTTCTGGGGCCTTATCATCCTGACCCTGTGGCAGCAGGTCGGCTACATGATGATCATCTACATCGCCGGTCTGCAGTCCATCCCGTCTGACTACATCGAGGCCGCCAAGGTCGATGGCGCTACGGCATGGCAGACGTTTTGGAAGGTTAAGATCCCCAACCTGATGCCGACCATCACCATCTGCCTGTTCCTGTCCATCACCAACGGCTTTAAGCTGTTCGACCAGAACCTCGCCCTTACCGGTGGCGCCCCGGCGCACTCCACCGAGATGCTCGCCCTGAACATCTACAACACGTTCTATTCGCGTGCTGGCATCGCATGGCAGGGCATCGGTCAGGCCAAGGCAGTTATCTTCTGCATCCTGGTTGTCGCTATTTCTATGATCCAGCTTAAGGCCACGAGGTCCAAGGAGGTGCAGCAGTAATGAAACGCGATAAGGCTATCAACCGCGCGCTCTCGATCTTCTTTACGATTCTGTCGCTCGCATGGATCTACCCCGTGTTCATGATTGCGCTCAATTCCTTTAAGAAAGCGACCGCAATCAGCACCACCACGGCGTTCGATCTGCTCACGCCCGAGACGTTCAACGGCCTCGCAAACTACGTGCACGCTCTGAACGAGCAGGGCTTTGCCTCGGCGTTTATGTACTCGCTCATCATCACGGTCACGTCGGTCGTGCTGATTCTGGTGTGCTGCTCCATGTGCGCTTGGTACGTGGTGCGCGTCAACAGCAAGATCTCGAACTTCTTCTATTACCTGTTCGTCTTCTCGATGGTCGTACCGTTCCAGATGCTCATGTTCACGCTGTCCAACCTCGCGGACCGCATCGGCTTTAACACGCCGTTTAACATCTGCTTCATCTACCTTGGTTTTGGCGCGGGCCTCGCGGTCTTTATGTTCGCCGGCTTCGTCAAGAACATCCCGCTCGAGATTGAGGAAGCGGCCATGATCGACGGCTGCAACCCGGTCCAGGTGTTCTTTAAGATCGTCCTTCCCATTATGAAGCCCACCTATCTTTCGGTCGGCATCCTTGAGACCATGTGGGTCTGGAACGACTATCTGCTGCCCTACCTTACGCTCGACTCCACCAAGTACAAGACCATTCCTATCTTGATCCAGTACTTCCGTGGCGGCTATGGCCACGTCGAGCTCGGCCCCATGATGGCATGCATCATGATGGTCGTCATCCCCATCGTCATCATGTACATCTTCTGCCAGAAGTACATCATTGACGGCGTTGTGGCAGGTGCCGTCAAGGGCTGATGCCGTAACTGTTTTGCAAGTTTTGGCGGCGCCTCTCAGCGCGGCGCCGCGTATCGAAAGGTAAAGACATGGCCGAGATCGTTCTCAAACATGTTCAGAAGGTGTATCCCAACAACGAGTCAAAAAAGAAGGGCTTCTTTGGCAAAAAGAAGAAAACCGAGGAGAAGAAGCACAACCTCAAGGTTACCGAGGACGGTGTGCTCGCTGTAGAGGACTTCAACCTCACCGTTCACGACCAGGAGTTCATCGTCCTCGTTGGCCCTTCTGGCTGCGGTAAGTCCACGACGATGCGCATGGTCGCCGGCCTGGAGGATATCACCTCGGGCGACGTGCTCATCGACGGCAAGCGCGTCAACGACGTCGCTCCCAAGGACCGCGACATCGCCATGGTGTTCCAGAGCTATGCTCTGTACCCCAATATGACGGTGTACGAGAACATGGCGTTTACGCTCGAGCTCAAGAAGGTCCCCAAGGACGAGATCGACCGCAAGGTTCGCTCCGCTGCCGAGATCCTGGGTATTACCGAGTATCTTGACCGTAAGCCCAAGGCACTCTCCGGCGGCCAGCGTCAGCGTGTCGCCATCGGCCGCGCCATCGTACGTGACCCCAAGGTCTTTCTGATGGACGAGCCCCTGTCCAACCTGGATGCTAAGCTTCGTAACCAGATGCGCGCCGAGCTCATTAAGCTGCGTCATGAGATCAAGGGTACGTTCATTTATGTTACTCACGACCAGACCGAGGCTATGACCCTCGGTGACCGTATCGTGGTCATGAAGGATGGCGTCGTCCAGCAGATCGCCACCCCGCAGGAGGTCTTCAACCATCCCGCGAACATCTTCGTCGCCGGCTTTATCGGCGTGCCGCAGATGAACTTCTTCGATGCCCAGCTGGTGCGCTCGGGCAACGGCTTTACCGTCAAGACCGAGGATATGAACGTGGCGCTCGCCCCCGAGACCTGCGCTCAGCTTGCTCTCAACTGGGACGGCGGCGACGTGAAGGAGATCACGGCCGGCGTGCGTCCCGAGCAGATTCTGCTTGCCGACAAGGGCGAGGAGGGTGCGCTCCAGGGCACCGTCGAGGTGACCGAGCTCATGGGCTCGACCGAGCATGTCCACGTGACCGCTCCCGACGGCCAGTTTGTCCTGATTATCCCCGTCGTCGACCTCGAGGCCAAGGGCGCGCTCAAGGCTGGCGACCCCATCTGGTTCAAGTTCGAGAAGAACGCGACTCATCTCTTCGATAAGGTGTCTGGCAAGAACCTTATCTAGGCCCGGTGCATCCAGGCCCTCCCTTTGGGCGACTGCGGCTTTGCCATCCTTTTGCCGCGGTCACATATAAGGCTCCCCTCCCGTCCACTGGGCGAGAGGGGAGCCTTTCTTTGTGTTGGGACTGTCTGACCGGTCGTTTGTCTCGATCTGTAACGGATAGGGCCGATTTCGGACGTTAGATGTTACAGATCGAGGCGGTTCCGCTGAGCTAACCATTTCATCTAAATCTGTAACACCAAAGGCGAATTTCACCTGCTAGATGTTACAGATTGAGATAAACCCAAGGGGAGGGGCCGGTATGTCTCAATCTGTAACAGCTGGGACCGTTTTGGTTGAGTAGTTGTTATGGATCGAGATTGTTTGGCCGAGTCGGATCACAGGGTAACGTGCGGGCACAAAAAACGGAGCCGCGTTGCCGTGGCTCCGTTTTCAAGAGGATGGGCGATGAAACCGAATTAGCTCAGGTGCCAGATCTCGTCGTTGTACTGGGAGATCGTACGGTCGGACGAGAAGGTGCCGGCGTTGGCGATATTGATGAGCGCCTTGCGCATCCAGGCGTCCTGGTCCTCGTAGTCGGCCAGCACGCGCTCCTTGGTCTGGATGTACTCCTCAATGTCGAGCAGGGCCATAAACCAGTCCTTGCCCTTAATGTCGTCGTGCAGGCGCTGCAGGCGCTCGGCGTTGCCGGTTGCCATAAAGGCCGGGTTGGTGATGAAGTCCACCAGCAGTTTAATGCCGGGCTTGCGGTAGAGCGCACCGGCGTTGTAGGTGCCGTCGGCGTAGAGCTGCTCGACCTGTTTGGACGAGGCACCAAAGGTATAGATGTTCTCGTCGCCCACGAGCTCGGCAATCTCCACGTTGGCACCGTCGAGCGTGCACAGGGTTAGGGCGCCGTTGAGCATGAACTTCATGTTGGAGGTGCCGCTCGCCTCCTTGGAGGCCAGGCTGATCTGCTCGGAGATGTCAGCGGCGGGGATCACGCGCTCGGCGGCGGTGACGTTGTAGTTCTCGATCATGACAACCTGCAGGTAGGGAGCCACGTCGGGGTCGTTTGCAATCCACTGCGACAGCGTCAGGATCAGATGGATGATGTCCTGCGCGATAGTGTAGGCAGGCGCCGCCTTGCCGCCAAAGATGATGGTGACAGGGTGCTTAGGCCTGTTGCCGTTCTTGATATCGAAGTACTTCCAGATGATGTAGAGCGCGAGCATCTGCTGACGCTTGTACTCGTGGATGCGCTTGACCTGGACGTCGATGATGGCGTTGGAGGGAATGGTCACGCCCTGCTCGAGCGCCATGAACTGGCGCATGATGGCCTTGGCCTCGACCTTGGTGGCGGCCAGGCGCTCAAGAACGTCCTTGTCGTCGGCGAACTTGGCGAGTTTGTTCAGATCGCCGGTGCTGCGCCAGTCGGTGCCGATTACATCGTCGAGCAGGCTGGCGAGCGCGGGGTTGGCTCCATGGATCCAGCGGCGGAAGGTGATGCCGTTGGTCTTGTTGGAGAACTTCTCGGGATAGATCTCGTAGAACGGATGAAGCTCGGTGTCCTCCAGGATCTTGGTGTGGAGGGCGGCTACGCCGTTGATGGAGAAGCCAAAGTGGATGTCCATGTGGGCCATGTGGACGGTGTCGTGCTCGTCGATGATGGCGACGCGCGGGTCATCGTGCTCGGCTTTCGCGATCTCATCGAGCTTGACGATAATGTCGGCGATGGCAGGGGAGACCTTCTGCAGGCTGGCGAGCGGCCACTTCTCGAGCGCCTCGGCAAGGATCGTGTGGTTAGTGTAGGCGACCATGGAGCGTACGATGGTCACGGCCTCGTCAAACTCGATGCCATGCTCGGTGGTGAGCAAGCGAATGAGCTCGGGGATGACCATGGTGGGGTGCGTGTCGTTAATTTGGACCACGGCGTAGTCGGCCAGATCGTGCAGGTTGCTGCCGCGCTCGACGGCCTCGTCGATCAGGAGCTGGGCGGCGTTGCTCACCATGAAGTACTCCTGATAGATGCGAAGCAGGCGGCCCTGCTCGTCGGAATCGTCGGGGTAGAGGAACAAGGTGAGGTTCTTGGCGATCTCGGTCTTGTCGAAGTCGATGGAGCTGCCGGGGACCAGGCCGTCGTCGACGCTCGCCAGGTCGAACAGGCGCAGACGGTTCTTGGTGGGCTGGCCGTAACCGGGCACGTCGATGTTGACGAGCTTGGAGGTAACGGCAAAATCGCCGAACTCGACGGTGTAGGAGCGGCCGTCGTCGACTAGGATGTCCTGCTCACCGAGCCACTCGTCGGGGACGGCCTTCTGCTGGTTGTCGACAAAGCGCTGACGGAACAGGCCGTAGTGATAGTTGAGGCCCACGCCATCGCCGGTCAAGCCCAGCGTGGCGATGGAATCCAGGAAGCATGCGGCCAGGCGGCCCAGGCCGCCGTTGCCGAGCGACGGCTCGACCTCGAACTCCTCGATCTTGTTGAGGTCGTGGCCTGCGGCGGTGAGCTGGTCCTTAACCTCATCGTAGATGCCGAGGTCGATCATGTTGTTGATGAGCAGCTTGCCGATCAAAAATTCGGCGGAAATGTAATAGAGCTTTTTCTTGCCGTTGTTGAGCGGGCAGGCGGCGGAGCGCTCCTGCACGAGTTTGACCAGCAGCTTGTAAATGCGACGGTCGTCGAGCTGCTCGAGCGAGGTGCCAAAAGACTGCTCGGCGAGTTCCATGAGGTTAATTTGGGGCATGTTTTCTCCTGTGATGGGTTGTTTCATGTCTGCAATTCATAAGAAGCCCGCGCGAGGGGATTGGGGTGGCCTCGCGCGGGAAAAAGCAAGCGCGTCCGCACGGTGGGGAGGGGTCGGGCGCGGTAGCTCCTATTGAGGAAGCTCGATTTCGGCTTCCGACGGGATGCGGAAGTAGGTCTCGGTCCAGTCGGTGAGTTTGTGCTCGAGCTCGCGGGTGATGGCGCCGTCGAGCATGCGCCAGGTCCAGTTGCCGCCCAGCGTGGCAGGGGTGTTGATGCGCGCCTCGTTGCCCAAGTTGAGCAGGTCCTGCATGGTGTAGACGCACGTGTCGCTCACGCTGGCTGCGATGGTTCGGTTGAGCGCGTCGGCGATGGGTTCGCCGGCCTGCTGATGGGTGTACAGGGCTGTCTGCTCGCGCTGACGCGGGGTAGCCGTTCCTTCAAACCAGCCGCGTGCCGTCTCGTTGTCGTGAGTGCCCACGTAGGCGACGGTGTTGGCAATGTAGTTGTGCGGCAGGTAGTACGAGTTGGTGCCCTCAAAGGCAAACTGCAGGATCTTCATGCCGGGGAAGCCCGAGTTGTCGCGCATGTCGATGACGCCGGGGGTGAGGAAGCCCAGGTCCTCGGCGATGATGGGCAGCGTGCCGAGCTTTTCCTCGAGCGTCTTGAAGAACTTGAGGCCGGGACCCTGCGTCCACGAACCGTAGGACGAATCGGGCGAGGAGAACGGCACCTCCCAATAGGCCTCGAAGCCGCGGAAGTGATCCAGGCGGATGACGTCGTACATGTCGAGGGCGGCGCGAATGCGGCCCTCCCACCAGGAGAAGCCGTCGGACTCCATGGCGTCCCAGTCGTAGATGGGGTTGCCCCAGTACTGGCCGGTGGCCGAGAACTGGTCGGGCGGCGTGCCGGCGACGCTCACGGGATTGCCGGCGGTGTCGATCTTAAAGAGCTCAGGCGTCGCCCACATCTCGACGGAGTCACGCGAGACATAGATGGGCAGGTCGCCGATGATGAGAATGTCGCGCTCGTTGGCATAGGCCTTGAGGCGGCTCCACTGGCGATCGAAGAAGTACTGCGTCATCTGGTGGTAGAGCATACGCGCCGGATGGTCGGCGCAGACCTTGGCGGAAGCCTCGCCGCGGGTGCGGAGCTCCGCGGGCCACTCCCAAAACGCCTTGAGACCGCACTCCTCTTTGACGGTCATGAACTCACAGTAGGGGATGAGCCAGTCCTCGTTGGCCTGGATAAAGTCATCGAAATCGGCCGGCTTGTCGGCAGCAAAGCGCTCGGCGGCGCGGTCGAGAATCTGACGGCGGCCACCAAAGATGGCACCGTAGTCGACATTGCTGGGGTCGGATCCCAGATACACGCCATCGATATCGCGCTGCTCCAGATACCCTGCCTCGATAAGCTCGGCAAAGTCGATAAAGTTGGGGTTGCCTGCGCGGGCCGAGAACGACTGATAGGGCGAATCGCCATAGCTGGTCGTCGTAAGGGGCAGAATCTGCCAGTAATGTTGTTTGCACGAGGCGAGAAAATCGACGAAGTCGTAGGCATTCCAGCCAAAGCCGCCGATTCCGTATGGTCCGGGCAGAGATGAGACGGGCATGAGGACGCCGCTTGCACGCTCCATGAATGCGCTCACCAACCTTCTTGTTGTGGGGTCGGCCTGCCGATGGGTGTGCAGTCCGCCTCCGATGTTCTGATTCGATACGCCTATTGTAAAACATGTTGTTTAAACATGTACAGGCAAGATAAAAAAGTTGGTCGATTTTCGGCGAATGGTTACATGCCATGAAAAAGCCCCGACCTCACAACGTGAGATCGGGGCAAGAGCGGTATGTAGGTTTTTGCTACTCGGCGTCGGCGAAGCCGTTGGGGTTGTGGCTCTGCCAGTTCCAGCTATCGCGGCACATGTCCGCGATGTCGTACTGGGCCTTCCAGCCCATCATGCGCTCGGCCTTGGAGGCATCGCACCAGTTGGCAGCGATGTCGCCGGCGCGGCGCTCGCGGATCACGTAGGGCAGCTCCTTGCCACAAGCCTTGGAGAAGGCGGCGACGACCTCGAGTACCGAGGTGCCGGTGCCGGTGCCCAGGTTAAAGATCTCGACGCCGGTCTTGCCGTTCATCCAGTTAAGGGCGGCAACGTGACCAGAGGCCAGATCGCACACGTGGATGTAGTCGCGCACGCCGGTGCCGTCGGGGGTGGGGTAGTCGTTGCCAAAGACCTGAACGGCCTCGAGCTTGCCCACGGCGACCTGGGCGACATAGGGCACCAGGTTGTTGGGGATGCCCTTGGGGTCCTCGCCGATCAGGCCCGACGGATGAGCGCCGATGGGGTTGAAGTAACGGAGCAGCACGACGTCCCACTCGGGGTCGGCGGTGTGGACGTCCATAAGGATCTGCTCGATCATCCACTTGGTCCAGCCATAGGGGTTGGTTGCGGGCTTCTTGGGGTCTTCCTCGGTGACGGGCGGGTTGTCCGGATCGCCGTAGACGGTCGAGGAGCTCGAGAAGATGATGGACTTGCAGCCATGGTTGCGCATGACGTCAATGAGCACCAGGGTGTTCTCGATATTGTTGTGGTAGTACTCGACAGGCTTGCTCACCGATTCGCCGACGGCCTTAAAGCCGGCGAAGTGGATGACGCGGTCGATCTGGTGAGTATCGAAGATCTTGTTCATCGCATCGCGGTCGAGCACGTTGGCCTCGTAGAAGGTGAGGTTCTTGGCGGCCTCGTCGCCCACGATGGTCTTGACGCGGTCGACGGCGACGGCGCTGGAGTTGGAGAGATCATCGACGATGACGACCTGGTAGCCACCCTCGAGCAGCTGAACGACGGTGTGCGAGCCGATAAAGCCGGCGCCACCGGTAACGAGGACGCAGGTGTCTTTGGGGTCGAGTGCTTTGGACATGTAGTCTCCTATCGAATCAGGAACACTTCTAGAGGGGAGTATAGCGCAGGCGGGGACGCCCAAATGGTGCACTGTAGGAAAAGCAGAGGATTATGTTAACGTACTCATATAAGAGCTTGCTCAATTGTTACCTCAAATTTGACAATTGCTTACGAGCCGCCGACCTTGTAGTTTCCTGCCGTTCGTGGAAATCGTTGGGACGCGCCATATGTACGCTAATATGTATGAGTTGAGCGACATATAAATAAGCATGTAACGGAGTACATATGTCACCAAACAGCGATTCCATCCTTTCCCAGGAGCTCTCGCGCCGCACTGCCCTTAAGGCCCTGTTCGGCGCCGCTTCTGCGGCAGTTCTTTTTGGCCTGCCCACTCGCGCCCATGCGGCGGAGGCTTCCAAAGAAACCACCGATAAATTGAATGCCGCCCAGGCCCAGCTCGACGAGGTTCAGGCCCAGCTCGACAGCATCGCAAATGAGTATGCGGCGCTGGCCAACAAGAATGCCCAGACCCTCAACGACATCGAGAATGTCCAGGGCAAGATTGACGACACGCAGGCCCAGATCGATGAAAAGAAGGCCGAGCTCAAGAAGAAGCGCAACGACCTTTCCGATCGCGTGGCCGCCAGCTACAAGTCCGGCGGCACGAACATCCTGTCGCTGCTGCTGGCCTCTGGCTCGTTTGAGGAACTCGTCGCCAACGCGCATTACGTTGAGAAGATCAACAAGAGCGACCGCGATGCCATCGAGGATATCCAGACGATTCAGGCTGAGCTCGACGCACAGAAGACCGAGCTCGAATCACAAAAGGCCGACCTGGAGAAACTCAAGGACCAGCAGACGGCTCAGATGCAGGATATGCAGGCCAAGCAGCAAGAAGTCCAGACCGTGCTGAACGGTCTTTCCGACGACGTCAAGGAACTCATGGCTCAGCGCGATTCCGAGATCCTCGCTGCCGCCCAGGCTGAGGAGGCCGCTAGGAAGGCGGCTGCGGCAGCCGCGGCCTCTGCGAACACGGGCTCTTCTTCGGGTGGCTCGAGCTCGGGTGGCGGCTCGTATGCCGGCGGCACCCCGCAACAGACGGGCGGTTCGGGCAAGCAGCAGGCCGTCGTCAATGCGTGCTACTCGACGCCTTCTCCCGGCCAGGGCTGGTGTGCTGCCTGGGTTACCAACGTCTTCCGCAATGCCGGCGTGGGCTATTTTGGCGGCAACGCGTGTGACATGTTCAACGCCTGGTGCTATAGCTCCGACCGCTCGGCGCTGCAGGTGGGCATGATCGTGGCCGATTCCTCGCACAGCGGCACGGGTGCTCCGGGCCTTATCTACGGTCATGTGGGTATCTACGTTGGCGGCGGCATCGTTATGAGCAACGAGGGTGCCATTACGTCTAAGTCGCTTGATTCGTTTATTAGCTTCTATGGTACTGGCTCTGGCGTGCGTTGGGGCTGGCTTGGCGGTATTGCGCTGTCGTAACGCAAGTTGGGCCGGGACTGTCCGAGAGGCATAAGGTTGCCTGCTCGGACAGTCCTGCTCGCACGGAGAGCACATTAAGTGCTCTCCGGCTCGTGCGGAACTCGCGATCAACCTTATGCCTCTCGGACTGTCCCGGCCCTCTTGGGTTCGGGGCGCGACACACCGGACTGGTTGTCTGAATTAAAGAAAGTGAAGGCCCCTTTCGGGGCCTTCTTTTTTAGAGGAATTCGCCGACTCGGTGGACTTCGGGTTCGAGGTCTACGTCGAATTGGTCTTTGACGGTTGTTTGGATGTGGCGGATGAGTTCGTCGACATCGGCGGCGGTGGCGTGGTCGGCGTTGACGATGAAGCCGCAGTGCTTCTCGCTCACCTGCGCGCCGCCAATGGCGTGTCCTCGCAGGCCGGCGTCCATGATGAGCTTGCCGGCAAAGTGGCCCTCGGGGCGCTTGAAGGTGGAGCCGGCACTCGGCATGTCGAGCGGCTGCTTGTCCTCGCGGCGCTGGCGGTAGTCGTCCATGTCGGCCTTGATCATCGCGGCGTTGCCCGGGGCGAGATTGAAAGTGGCCGAAAGCACGATGAAACCGTCGTCGGCGATGCGGCTCTTGCGATAGCCCAGGTTGAGCTCATCGACATCGAACTCGATAATGCTGCCGCTACCGCGGGTGCCGTCGTCGAGCATGCGGGCGGGCTTGTAGACGCGCACGGACTCCAGCACATCGGCCATGCAAGCGCCGTATGCTCCGGCGTTCATGTAGCAGGCACCGCCGACCGATCCGGGAATGCCCGAGATGGGCTCCATGCCGGTAAGGCCGGCCTCGGCTGCCGCGGCTGCGACATCGGAAAGCAAGGCGCCGGCTGCCGCCGTGACGTGCGTGCCGTCGACCGTAATGTCGGAGAGGCCCTCGCCCAGCGCTACGACGACGCCGCGGATGCCCTTGTCGCCGACGAGCAAGTCGGAGCCGTTGCCCACGATGGTGAGTGGTAGATTGCAGCGATAGCAGGTATCGAGCGTGGCGACGAGGCCCTGCTCAGTATCGGGCGTGACAAAGACGTCGGCCGGACCGCCGATCTTAAACGTGGTGTGCTCGCGCATGGGCTCGCTCATCAGCACGTTGTCCTCGCCGGCAACGCCAGCGAGCGCGCACAGCAGGTCCTCGTTAAAAAAATCGTTCTCGTGCATACGAATATCCGCCTTTTGGTGGTCGTTGTCATCAATCGATTGCAATATACCCCACCCGGACGGATTTGGTGCGCTGGCGGCGATAAAACAGCCGTCCACCGGATTGGTAAAGTGTTTATCACCGAGGTAGAGGGGTAGTCGCTATACTTTCAAGAGATTGCGCGTAAACCCGGAAGGAGCGAGATGGCCAACAAAGTCACCCTCAAACAGATCGCCCAGGAGGTGGGGCTTTCCCCCTCGTCGGTCTCGCTTGTTCTCAATAATCGGCCCTGTCGCATCTCGGAAGAAAACCGCAAGCTCATCAAAGAGGTCGCGGCGCGCAACCACTATGTTCCCAACCAGATTGCGCGCAGCTTGGTCATGCGCGAGTCGCGCACGCTGGGCCTTATCGTCCCTAACATCGAGAGCCGCTTTTTTGCCTCGCTCGCCGGTAGCCTGGAAAAGCGCTGCCGCGAGGACGGCTATGCGCTCTTCATTACCAGCTCGGGCGGAAGCGCCGATGACGATCTGGAGCTGCTGCGCCAGCTGGTGACGCGCGGCGTTGATGGCGTCTTCCTGGTGGTGGGTGACGAGTTCTCCGATGACCGCGCCCTGCGCGAAGAGGTCAGCCACCTGCCCATCCCGGCCGTAATGGTCGACCGTGCTATTGAGGGGCTCGAGTGCGACAAGGTGATGTTCGACCACGAGATGGGCGGCTATATGGCCACCCGCTATCTGATCGAGCAAGGCCACCGCCGTATTGCCTGCCTGGTTAATGCCCGCCGTTCCAATACGGGTCGCAAGCGACTTGCCGGCTATGAGCGCGCGCTGCGCGAGGTTGGCCTGCCGATCGACGCGCGTTTGGAGTTTGAGAGCGAGTACTACATTCCGAGCGCATACGAGGCCTCGGAGGCAGTGCTCGCAACTGACGCCACTGCCGTGTTCGCAAGCTCGGATAACATTGCCCTCGGTTTGCTCAAGCGCTTGCACGAGATGGGGAAGAGCATCCCGGGCGATATCTCGGTGGTGAGCTATGACAACTCGGCGGCCGACGTTCTCTTTGAGCCGGCACTGACCGCGATTGAGCAGGACCCTGGTGTCCTTGCGGAGCATGCTTTTGGCTGCATGTCCAAGCGTCTTGCCGGTAGGGGCGGCAGGCGTGCCGAAGAGGTCGTTCTGGAGCCGGAGCTTATCGTTAAGGACAGCGTGCTCGAGCTTACTAAACACAACTAAACACGTTTACCAATTTGCAGAGACCGAATGTGGAGCACCTGTGACAATCAACGCCGCAGGTGAATGTCGCGTTTTGCTAATCGATGGGATTGATAAGGGTGGTAAAACGTTTTTTCACCATGATAAAACGTTTTAGCAAATATACTGGTCCCAACGAAAGGTTGCCGTATTGGAGGGTGACCGCACAGCGAAGGGACATAAACAATGGCTAAAACACTGGGGACGCCGTGGCAAAAGCTGGGCCACGAGGTGCCGGCTTCCGAGCTCGAGGGCGTCGACCTGTATTGGCGCGCATCGAACTATCTGTCCGTCGGTCAGATCTACCTTCGCTCTAACCCGCTAATGCGCCCCGACTTTGTCGACGAGAAAACCGGTGAGGTGCGCGACTTCGGTCGTCCGGACGTTAAGCACCGCCTGGTTGGCCACTGGGGCACCACGCCCGGCATCAACTTCCTGTTCGGTCACGTCAATCGACTGATCGCCGACCACAACCAGAATGCTATCTTCTTGATGGGCCCTGGTCACGGTGGCCCCGCCGGTACTGCTCAGTCGCTGCTCGACGGCACCTACCGCGAGATTCGCCCCGACATCACCAATGACGAGGCCGGCCTGCAGAAGTTCTTCCGCCAGTTCTCCTATCCCGGCGGCATCCCGAGCCACTTTGCGCCCGAGACGCCCGGTTCCATCCACGAGGGCGGCGAGCTCGGCTACACGCTCAGCCACGCTTACGGTGCCGTTATGGACAACCCGAGCCTGCTGGCCGTGGCCGTGGTGGGCGACGGCGAGTCCGAGACCGGTCCGCTCGCGACCTCTTGGCAGTCCAACAAGCTCGTGAACCCGGCAACCGACGGCATCGTCCTGCCGATCCTGCACCTCAACGGCTACAAGATCGCCAACCCCACCATCCTTGCCCGCGTGTCCGATGAGGAGCTCACCAAGTTCTTTGAGGGCATGGGCTATAAGCCGCACTTCTTTGTCGCCGGCTTTGACGACGAGAGCCACGCAAGCATTCATGCGCGTTTCGCTGCCCTGTTTGAGCAGGTCTTCGATGAGATTTGTGACATCAAGGCCACCGCGCAGGCCCAGGCCGCCTCAGGCGAGACCGTGGTCCGCCCGGCCTACCCCATGATTGTGTTCCGTACGCCCAAGGGCTGGACTTGCCCCAAGCACATCGACGGTAAGAAGACTGAGGACTCCTGGCGCGCGCATCAGGTGCCGCTGGCGAGTGCCAAGGACACCCACGAGCACTTCCGCGTGCTGCGCGAGTGGCTGCGTTCCTACAAGCCCGAGGAGCTCTTTACGCCCGAGGGCCAGGTGCGCCCCGAGGTGACGGCCTTTATGCCGACCGGCGAGCTGCGCATCGGCGCCAACCCCAACGCGAACGGCGGTAAGGTGCGTCGCGAGCTCGAGCTGCCCGATATTCATGCCCACGAGGTCCCCGTCGACACTAATGGTCATGGCTGGGGCTCCACCGAGGCCGCCCGCGTCTTTGGTGAGTACACTGCCGACGTTCTAGCCAAGAACATGGATGACTTCCGCATCTTTGGTCCCGACGAGACCGCGTCCAACCGCCTGCAGGCTGCCTACAAGGTGACCAAGAAGCAGTGGGACGCCGGCTTCTACGAGGACGAGGCCAACGACGAGCTGCTGGCAGGCTCCGGTAAGGTCGTCGAGCAGCTGTCCGAGCACCAATGCGAGGGCTTCCTCGAGGCCTACGTGCTCACTGGCCGTTCCGGCGTGTGGAGCTCCTACGAGAGCTTTGTCCATGTGGTCGATTCCATGGTCAACCAGCACTGCAAGTGGCTCGAAGCCACCAAGCGCGAGATTCCGTGGCGTGCCCCCATCAGCGGCCTCAACATTTTGCTGTCGAGCCATGTCTGGCGCCAGGACCACAACGGCTTCTCGCACCAGGACCCCGGCTTTATCGACCTGCTGCTCAACAAGGCCAACGACACGCATATCGTGAATGCTTACTATCCGGCCGACGCCAACATGGCCCTCGCTGTGGCCGAGCGCGTCTACCAGTCCACCGACTGCGTCAACGCCATTTTCTGCGGCAAGCAGCCCGCCCCGACCTTCCAGACGGTTGACGAGGCCTGCGCCGAGCTCGCCGAGGGCGTCGCGGCTTGGGAGTGGGCATCGACTGCCGACTCGCTCGCCGAGGCTGACGTCGTAGTTGCCACGTGCGGTGACGTGCCGACGCTCGAGGCCCTGGCTGCAACCGACATGCTGCGCGAGCTAGGCATTAAGGTGTGGTTCGTTAACGTGGTCGATCTGCTCAAGATCCAGAACGCCTGCGAGAACGACCAGGCCATCAGCGATGAGCGCTGGGCTGAGCTGTTCGGCTGCGGTGAGAAGCCCGTGCTCTTCGCATTCCACGCCTATGCCGGCACGATTCGCCGCCTGATCTGGAACCGCCCCGGCCACGACGCCTTCCGCGTCCACGGCTACGAGGAGAAGGGCTCCACGACCACGCCGTTCGACATGCTGCGTCTGAACAACATGGACCGCTGGGCCCTGGCCGCCGACGTGCTGCGCATGGTCGACGCCGACAAGTTTGCAGAGCAGATTGACGAGTGGGAGGCATTCCGCACCGAGGCCTTTGAGTTCGCGTGCAACGAGGGCTTCGATCACCCGGCCTTCACTGACTGGGTTTGGCCCGACGCCGCTGCCGCAACGGCAGCCGACGGCGCACTCTCCGCAACCCAAATGACCGCAGGCGACAACGAGTAACTTAGTTACGCGGTTTTACCAAACCGCGTAATGGCTCGACGCTGCGCGGATTCCAGGCACCCCATCTCGCCGTTCAAACCGTCGCTCGCGTACAAGAAGTACGCGTCGCTCCTCTTTCGCGGCGACCTGGGGCACCTGGAACTCGCTCGCTGACTTTTGCGCAACCAGCGGTGAGCGATTGCTCGGGGAGCGCATTGCTGGATGGTCTCGCGCTGGGGCCTGCTCCGGGCGGGTTGCCTTGCTCCGGGAAGTGGGCTTCGCGAACTTCCCGGAGCAAGGCCACCCCGCCGGGCAAGGCCCTCTCGACCGTTTCGATATGCGGGGGCTGATATTTTTTAATGTGATGGGGCTGTTGCTGTTGCGGCCTTGGAAACTGCATATCTTACTTTGGTCAGCCTACGATACATTGCCGGGGCCGGGGAGGCATACTTTGTTTTGAGAAGTTCGCGAAGCCCACTTCCAAAACCAAGCACCCCGCCCCGGCACTCGTGGAATAGATAAGAGGGGGAGTAGATGAGTTTTACGAGCGTGGCCTTGCAGATGGTGACGGTTTCTTTGCCGATCCTGTTGGGGTGGTGTATCGCCAAGCTGGGGTTTATGAAAGCGGAGTTCGAGCGCGAGCTGTCGCATCTGCTGTTGCAGGTGGCGCTACCGTGCTTGGTGCTTTCGTCAGCGCTGGGCGATGATGTGAAGCTTCCGAGCATTGCCGATACGTTTTCGCTCATGGGACTGTCCTTTGTGATGTATGTGGTGGCGACCGTTATCGCGTTTGCTGTCACCGCTGCTCTTCGCGTTCCCAAAGGGACGGAATGCTCGTATCGCTTCGCCGTGCTTTTCGGTAATGCCGGGTTTATCGGTTTTCCGGTTATTTCGGCGGTGTTGGGAAAACAAGCGCTGTTGTATGCATCGATTGCGCTTATCCCCCCAAACTTTCTTATGTTTACCGTCGGCGTTATGTTATTTAGCGGAATAGGTGGTGGCCTTAAAACGCAGATGCGCAATATTGCCGCCTGCTGCAAGAGTCCTGGTCTCATTGCAAGTACTGTTGTGCTTGGGATCGTGCTCACCGGATGGACCGATTGGGGCGTGCTGGGCGACTCGATTTCCATCGTTGGCACCATGACCACTCCTGCAGCATTGTTGCTCATGGGGTCGTCTATCGCCAAGTACCGTCCGCTCGAGATGCTCACCAACTGGCGTGCCTATGCTGCCGTGGCATTTCGCCTGGTTGTCGTGCCGGTGGCATGTCTTGCCGTCGCGCGCTTGTGGCCCGGCATGACGCCCATGTTTATCGCGACGCTTGTGCTCGATATGGCAATGCCGGTGGGCAGCAACGGTACGCTGTACTGCCTTCAATACGGTAAGGATGCACGCCCCATGATGCAGTGCACGTTTCTGTCGATCATTTGCTCCATTCTGACTATCCCGCTCGTAACCACGCTGTGCGGGTAGGCATCTGGGACGGTCTCGCGCTGGGGCCGCCTCCGGGCGGGTGCCTTCCTCTGAGAAGTGGGCTTCGCGAACTTCTCAGAGGAAGGCAC
>CABMOY010000017.1 GCA_902388345.1 uncultured Collinsella sp. | reverse complement strand
CCTGAGCCCGAGCCCGCGCCCATGCCGGAACCGGAGCCCGAGCCTGCGCCTGAGCCCGAGCCTGCGCCAAGCTCCGACGAGGACCCGCAGGACGAGTAACCCTGCCACCTGCCATTTGGGGACGGGGTAGAAACGGTAGAAATAGCGCTTGACAAATAAGCGGGGACGGACGTGCCGAAGCGTCCGCCCCCGCTTTGATATCGCGATGCAGCTATGACTGCGAGATGGCCGCGAATCGACGACTCGTCGTGCTTCTCCTCGCGGCGAGCGGCGGCACGTGCATCGTGGATGCCCTTGATTGCGGCGTGTCGGGCGGTGCGGGCATCGTGCATGGCGTCGCGGGCCTCGGCGGCCGTGGCCTTGGCAGAGCGCAGTTTGGCTGCCAGGTCGGGGTTGGTTTCGGCGACCGCGGTGATCGCGGGGCCGTCGAGCTCCTCTTGCGTGGGCTCGGCCAAAAAGTCGATGGCATACTGGGCGGCCACCATGGAGCCCTTTGCCAGCACAGTCTCGTCGATCTTGTAGAAGCAGGAATGTTGGGCGTACGTGGCGCCAATCTTGGGGTTGCGCGTACCTACAAAGGCGAGCACGCCCGGTACACGGCGCAGGTACTCCGAAAAATCCTCGCCCGAAAGCGTGCCGCGATAATGGCCTTGGCCGGTGGGGCCCAAGCACTTGATTACAGCCTGACGACAACGCTCGCTCGAGGCGACGTCGTTTTCGACCTTGTAGTTGGCGATGGTGTAGTCAGTGAGCTCTGCCTCGGCGCCCAGAGCTGCCGCGGTATGCTCCACGATGCGGCGCATAAGCTCCGGCATTTCCTCGTGGGTCGAATCTCCGTAGGTGCGCACCGTGCCGGCGAGGTAGGCTGTGCCGGCGATAACGTTGCGCGCGGTTCCGCCGTGCAGCTCGCCGACGGTAATGACGGCCGGCTCGTAGGGACTGATTTCGCGCGAAACGATGGTCTGCAGAGCGTTGACGATCTCGGCGGCAACCATAACGGCGTCGTGACCGCGCTGGGGCATGGCACCGTGGCACGAGGTGCCGCGGACGTCGATGCGGAACCAGTCGGTATTGGCCATGCGCGGTCCGGGCTCGCAGCTCACGGTGCCGGCGTCGACCTCACTCCAGATGTGCGCGGCGTAGGCGCCATCGACGCCGTCGAGCACGCTCGTGCCGATCATGAGCTTGGCGCCCTGGCCGTTTTCCTCGCTGGGTTGGAAGACGATGCGGACTTCGCCGTGGATGTCGTCGGTCATATGGCGCAGGATTTGCAGCGTGCCGAGCATCATGGCGATGTGGCAGTCGTGGCCGCAGGCGTGCATGCAGCCCTCGTTGACGCTGGCAAACTCCTCGCCGGTCTGCTCGGTGACGGGCAGGGCGTCGATATCCGCGCGCAGCAGGATACGTCGGCGCGGCGTGCCGTCCTCGCGATAGGCGTCGTGCGCGGTGCCGCGAAGGGTCGCCACCAGACCCGTCTTAAGGGGACGCTCGTAGGGGATATTCATGGCGTCGAGCTGGTTGGCGATGTCAGAAGTCGTGCGCTCTTCGACGAGGCTCAGCTCCGGGTGCTTATGGAAGTGCCGACGCTGCTTGATGATGTAGGGTTCAAACTCGGCGGCGATATCTTGGATGGCTGCGGTGACGTCGTCAGCCGCACGAGCCTCGGTCGCCGCCATAATCTGCTGTGCCTTGGTCTTCGTCATAGTCGATTTGCTCCTTACTGGTTTATCGCAAAATCGTACAAGCTCTTTCCAGTATGCCACCTGCCACTTGGCCTGGCAAAGCTGCCGTTTGCCGCTTGGCATTTTGTAACCGAGGCGGGGGAGTACACTCGGGGGTGTTGAATTTCCTGCCAGAGATGGGGATGCCCATGCAACATATCGATCGGATTATCCGCTCCAAGAACGTCTTTACCGCGCAAGACGGCATCGATACTGCCCGTGAGCTGGCGATTGCCATCGCAGGCGACCGTATCGTCGCAGTCGGTGCGCCCGATGACGTGATTGCCGCCGCGCCTGCCGCCACGCCGGTTATCGACTACGGCGAGCAGTTTGTCTGCCCCGGTTTCCACGATGCGCACCTGCATTTCTTCCATACTTCGGTTGGCTCCTCGCCGTACATGCTCATGGATATGGGCACGTCCGAGGCAGCATTGGTGCAGCATGCGCTCGAGTTTTCCAAAGGCTTGCCAGATGACGCCTGGGTCGTGACCCAGGGTTGGCGCGATTACCGCTGGGATCCGCCCGAGCACCCTACCAAGGCCTCCCTCGATGCGGCATTTCCCGATCGTCCCTGCGTTATGTACTCGGGCGACGGGCACACGCTGTGGCTCAACAGCCGCGCACTCGAGGCGCTCGGCGTTACGCGCGACAGCGAGCCTCCGGCGGGTGGCAGTTACGACAAAGATGCAAATGGCGAGCTTACGGGTATCGCCCACGAGGCGGCTGCTATGCAGCTGCTGCCGCGCTGCCTGGAGTGGCTGGGCGAGGACCGCATCGCGAGCGCTTACGCCGACCAGATGAAGCGTATGGCCGAGCAAGGCATCACCTCAATCTGCGATATGTCGCTCATGCCCATGCCGGGCTGCGACTTTATTCGCGACGATGTTTACGACAAGCTGCAGGCCTCCGGCAAGCTGGGCATCCGCGCCCATCTGTTTCCCACGCTGCTGGATGACCAGTCGCGCTTGGAAGAACTCCAGACCCGCTACGCGAACAACGCGCTGCTCTCGGCGCCAGGCTTTAAACAGTTCTTCGACGGCGTGTCGAGCGAGCATACCGCATACCTCACTGAGCCCTATACCAACCCGCGCTTCCCGGGCGACCAGGGCCGCCTGACGGTCCCTGTCGAGCGTATGCGCAAGTTGGTTTTGGCGGCAGCCGAGCGTGACCATACCGTGCGCATCCACGTTATCGGCGACGGTGCCATCCATGCCGCACTCGATATCTTTGAGGAGGCGGCAGAGCTCTACGGCTTGCCCCAGCACGGCCACAATACGCTTGAGCACCTGGAGAATCTGCTGCCTCAGGACATCGATCGTCTGCGCAAGCTCAACGTCATTGCCTCGAGCCAGCCTTGCCACATCACGCTCGACCCGGGTGGCCCGGAGCGCGACCTGGGCCTGGAACGCAGCCGCATCATGTGGCCGTTCGCAACTTATCAGCAGCGCGGTATCCGTCAAGCTTTCGGTACCGACAGCCCCATCACGGCCGTTACCAGCATGAACGTGCTCTACACGGCTATCACACGCCAAGATCCCCGCAGCCACTGGCCCGAGGGCGGCTGGCTGCCGAGCGAGCGTATCGACGCGGCAACGGCCCTGCGCAGCTACACGCTTGGCAGCGCGTACGCAGCGGGCGACGAGCAAAACCTCGGCAGCCTAGAGCCCGGCAAATACGCCGACCTGGTAGTCCTGGACCAAAACCCGCTCACCATCGACCCCCAAGAGCTGCAAGCCACCAAGGTTCAGGCCACCTACCTGGCGGGCAACTTAATCTACGAGCGCTAATATTCATGCCGTACCGTTAAACGCGGCTCGGGCAGCATATTTTGGGATGGCGCTCGAGCCGCGTTTGTTTGCCGATGGGGGTTCGTTAGGAGCGTCCCCTCTCTGCTGGATTTGGGCGCAGGGTGGAAGCGCTGCTGCTCCGCGCGCTCAATTGGGACATCGGCGATGCTTTCTCTTAGCGTTTTGCATACTTCCAGTTGCAGATTGCAAAAAAAGTTGAGATGTTCTTTCCGGTCCTGATGTACCCCCGCCTGGGCCGTGCAAAAAATGGAGTATTCAGCACCGTGAGCTCTGCCGGTGCCGCTGCAGTCGGGTGGCATTGCGGAGATCGACGTCATTTTGGGGTCCGGTGCGGCGCGAGGCACGCTTTTTTGTCCTGACGGGGTTTGCCCGTCGACCCAAATCGCCGGTCAAAGGCGTTCTTGGGACCAATATGGTGTGTCCGGCGCGTATGCAGCCGTCCTGGCCTGCTGAAAACTCCCAAAAATGCACGCTGCTCCCCAGGGGACCCGTGCGAGCGGCGAAAACCATGCCTACGTTCCTATTCGCATCGCCATTTTGCTGCACTGACTTTTCTGAATACCGGGCCCGAGATTGGTCAACCCTAGGCTCCCGGAGCTGCGTTGGGGTCGGTTTCGTTGGCGGCCGCCTGCTTATGGGTGGCAAAGACCGAGCCTTCGTGGTCGAAGAGCTTACGATATTGCATGCGGTCCAGGCAATCGCGCGCATTGGCGGTCTTGGCGGGAACGTTCTTGGCCTCGGCTGTATACCAAACGCCGTGCGCATCCTGCGCCCCCACCACGTTTATCGCCGGCATGTGCGCTCGGTTTTGCAAGCGTGCGCGTTGGTAGGCGGTGAGCGGGGCACCGATGGCATTGAGTGCGAGTGCACCGACGTTATTGATGCTTGTGTTGAGTTCCCCACTCGTTTGTGCGTTGCCGGCGACATCGTAGTTCGCCCAGACCACATAGCGTGTCTGCCAGATGCGCTCGGTATGTGTGGCATCGTCCTCATCGGTAAAGTAGAGGTCGTTGTAGCGGTCGGTGAAGAACGGCTGGTGGTCGCCGTGCATCACCACGACGACGGGGCGGTCGAGATCACGCAGCTTTTCCAGGAAGGCGGCGAAGGCGGCATCGGACGCTTCCATGAGCGAGCAGTATTCATTGGTCCAGGTGATAACTTTGTCGGACACACCTTCGACGGCAAGGTGCAGTTGCTGGTCGGTGGGCACCAAGCCCGTGTCATAGGCGGAGTGGTTTTGCATCGTCACGTCGTGGATGAAGATCGGCTGGTCGCTCTGCTTTAGTACCTCGAGGCACTTGTCGTAGGTGGCGGCGTCGGTGACCTTGCGGCAGAGCTCGGGTGCGCCGGCGAAGTCCTCGATCGAGAGGAACTCGTCGAATCCCATGTCCGCGAAGACGTTCTCGCGATTCCAGTTGGTGGCGTGGTTGGGGTGCATGGCCACGGTGCGATAGCCGAGTCTCTTGAACTGACGGGCGAGGTTCTCGCTCGGGGCCAGGTTGTAGGTCATGAACGGGTAGACGCCAGCGCCCAGGAATGCCATGGAGTGTCCGGTTAAGAACTCGAACTCGCTGTTACAGGTGCCGGCACCGAAGGCGCTCATGTAGCTCACTCCCTGCAGAAGCGCGTTGTCGATGGCTTTGAAGCGCTCGGGCCCCTTATAGCCACAGCCTAGTTCGTTAAAGATCGAAAGGTCGGCGAAGGACTCGTTCATGATGCAGATGACTGAGGGCTTGAGCTGGTCAAACTGTTCGACGGCAGCGGCACGGGAGGGGTCGGCGATGCCGTTCGTGCCCGCGTTCCAGCGCGCGGCAAGGCGCTTGATGATCGCCGAGGCCTCACCGCTCTTGTAGTGCTTGGGTTTAGGCGGCACCATTTTTTGCGCGCTCGAAATGAAGGTGGGGAGAAACCCCTGACTGTAATAGCTTTCGAGGGGCTTCCAGGTATGAAGCTTGATGCCCAAGGTGTCGTAATAGCTGATGAAGGCCTGCGCCCCCAGCACGGCTCCGGCAACAAGTGCGGTACGACGGTCGACGAAGAGGGGGAGCTTGGATTTGGTTGCGACTGGATGCTCCCTCGGCGCTGTCGATGTCCCCTCGGTTGCCGGAGACGCCTTTGGGTCCTTCGATTTCAAGGACGCAGACATCGCATGGTCGATGGGCTCGGGGGACGTTTCCGATGCGCGGCGCGGCGGTCGCCCACATGCATCACGCGGAATGAGGACGATAAGCGCGATTCCCAAGGCCGCGGCGGCAAGCCCCATGAAGCAGAAAGTGCTGAGCTCATAGGTGTAGCTGCCGGCGACCGTCGCAGCGGTCGAGAGGGCGAACAGGTCTCCGGGTTGGATGGGCATCGATTTGAACGTGATTACGAAGTACTCGGCGATACCGATGCTGGCGAGCGCAGCGATGCCCACGATTGCGGGGGTCTTACGGCGGTGCGGCAGATAGAACAACAGGCACAAGAAGCAGAAGATGAGCAAAAGCTCCAAAAGTGCCGGTCCGGGCTGCATCTTCCATAGCTCATGGTTGGAGGGCAGCTCGAGGGCGAGCATCGAGCATATCGAAGCGCCGCCGATCGTTGCCAGCGTACGGGGGTAGGGATGGTCGGTCATCCAGCTTTTCAGATCCTTCATGCTCATCTTCATCGTCTCTGTTCCTTACTCCTAGTTCAGCGTCTTCACGAGCTTCTCCAGGTTGTCGTTCATGATGGGCGGGTAATCCTCGCCGGCTTTAAGCTGTTTGTCAGCGAGTCCCTCGACGGGGTCGAGCTGGACGCATTGTCGTCAGAAGCGGCGAGAGCAAAGACCGCACTTACAAGGGACATATATGCCGCCGCCATGGGGCCACGGTGACGAATAGGACGCCGCTTGGGATGGCGACGGTAGATTCGGTTGTTCATAGATTGCTTCTGAATTGAAAACGGTTGCGCCGGGGTGCCGACGGCCGAAGGCGATGCCGCTGTGGCACGCGGTAGCTATTTGATTCAATTGGGAGCCGCTAATCGTCCAGGCGGACCCTGAGGGATAATAGGGTGACCGGGGCATATGAAGATCGCTCGGTGCCGATGACGGCTAGGGCGGAGATCAGCAAGAGGATGATGAACGATGTCGCGCCCACGGGGACGGTGTCACCGCCACGGGCGATCGACAGATTGCCGGCGAGCTCGGCGCAGATGGTGCAGCCCGCGCCGGTGCAGTCATGATGCAACTCATGGGCGGCTGCGATGGGGGAGAGGATGGTTACCGCGAGAAGGGCGAAGACGAGAGCCAGGGCGAGCAGACGAGTGCGAACGGGCGGCATGGAGTCGTGTGCATCGCGATTCGGTGCTATATCTCGCCACGCCGAGGTGCTCAGCTCATCAGTCATCTGCCCTCCCTTCCTCTCATCTGGGCATATTTCATCTGGAGGATTGTAGTCTTGAGAAGCTGATTCACAAAGTTGCCGCGCTAAAACTTCATGCTTTCCGGTCCGCCTTGGGGCCGAGCATAAGTTATCCCCCGGCATTCAGAAAATCTAAGTGCCAAAAAATACGATTTTTTGACTCCGTGTTGTATAACCCGCCATTCGTGGGTACCATTCAACGCGTACGCAAACAAAAAGGGTTAATTCGCGTGGTATAACCGCGCGGCCCAAAAAGGAGGAGACAAGCATGTCGTCTTTGAAGCCGCTTGCAGATCGTGTTCTGGTCAAGCCCGACGAGGCCGAGCAGAAGACCGCTTCTGGTCTGTACATCGCCAGCAACGCCCAGGAGAAGCCGCAGCGCGGCACCATCGTTGCCGTTGGCGCCGGCAAGGTCAACGACAAGGGTGAGCGCATCCCCATGGACGTCAAGGTCGGTGACGTTGTCATCTACGGTAAGTTCGGTGGCAACGAGGTCAAGGTCGACGGCGAGAAGTATCTGCTGATGCGCGCCGACGACATCTACGCCGTCGTCGAGGCCTAGTCTCGTCAGAATCTCTGATTCGTCTTTGAACGCGATCGTCGCATAGGACTCGGAAGCGGCGACGCGAGTCACATTTCTTTTGGAGGATTACCTACCATGGCAAAGAACATTACGTTCAACACCGATGCCCGCGCTAAGCTTGCCAAGGGCGTCAACACTCTGGCCGACGCCGTTACCGTCACCATGGGCCCCAAGGGCCGCTACGTTGCGCTGCAGCGCACGTTCGGTGCTCCGACCATCACCAACGACGGCGTTTCTGTCGCCAAGGAGATCGAGCTCGAGGACAACATCGAGAACATGGGCGCTCAGCTGGTGAAGGAGGTCGCCACCAAGACCAACGACACCGTGGGTGACGGCACCACCACCGCAACCCTGCTCGCTCAAGCCATCGTCAACGACGGTCTGCGCAACGTCGCCGCTGGCGCCAACCCGCTGGCCATCCGTCGCGGCATCGACAAGGCCGTCAACGCCGCCGTCGCCGAGATGAAGAAACAGGCCAAGCCGGTCGAGACCAAGGAGCAGATTGCTTCCGTCGGTACCATCTCCGCCGGTGACCCCGAGGTCGGCGAGAAGATCGCCGAGGCCATGGAGGTCGTGGGCAAGGACGGCGTCATCACCGTCGAGGATTCCCAGACGTTCGACATCACCATCGACACCGTCGAGGGCATGCAGTTCGACAAGGGCTACGTCTCCGCTTACTTCGTCACGGATAACGACCGCATGGAGGCCGTGATGAAGGATCCGTACATCCTCATCACCGACCAGAAGATCTCCAGCGTCCAGGACATCATGCCTGTTCTCGAGGCTGTCCAGCGCGCTGGCCGTGGCCTGCTCATCATCGCTGAGGACATCGATGGCGAGGCTCTGCCGACCCTCGTCCTCAACAAGATCCGTGGCGCCCTCAACGTCTGCGCCGTCAAGGCCCCGGGCTACGGCGATCGCCGCAAGCGCATCCTCGAGGACATCGCCGTCCTCACCGGTGGCCAGGCTGCCCTGGACGAGCTGGGCGTGAAGGTTGCTGACATCACTGCCGATATGCTCGGTACCGCTAAGTCCGTCACCATCTCCAAGGACAACACCGTCGTCGTCGGTGGCGCTGGCTCCAAGGAGGCCATCGACGCTCGTATCGCTCAGATCAAGGGTGAGATGGAGAACACCACCTCTGACTTCGACCGTGAGAAGCTCCAGGAGCGCCTGGCCAAGCTCTCCGGTGGCGTTGCCGTCATCAAGGTCGGCGCTGCTACCGAGTCCGAGCTCAAGGAGATCAAGCACCGCGTCGAGGACGCCCTGCAGGCAACTCGCGCTGCTGTCGAGGAGGGCATTGTCGCCGGCGGTGGCGTCGCCTTCATGGACGCTGCTCCTGCGCTCGATGCTGTCGAGATCGACGACCCCGAGGAGAAGATTGGCGTCGATATCGTCAAGAAGGCTCTGACCGCTCCGGTCGCCACCATCGCCAAGAACGCTGGCTTTGAGGGCGCTGTCGTGGTCGACAAGGTTGCCGAGCTGCCCGCCGGCCAGGGTCTCAACTCTGCCAACGGCGAGTGGGGCGACATGATCGAGATGGGCGTCCTCGACCCCGTCAAGGTCAGCCGCGTCACCCTGCAGAACGCTGCTTCTGTCGCCAGCCTGATCCTCATCACCGAGGCTACCGTCTCCGATGTGCCCAAGAACACTCAGCTTGAGGACGCTATCGCTGCTGCCACCGCTGGTCAGCAGGGCGGCGGTATGTACTAAGGCCGACAAGGTCTAGAACTCCCACCGGGAATCCGGGGGCGTGACGGGGGCTTCCCTCCGGAACGTCCTCGGATTCCCTGCGTTTACGGCCTTGAGGTCGGCGGGCGGAGAAGGACGTGGTCGATAGGGATACGTGTCCCCTTCGCTGTTTCGCGCTTTGCGCGAAAGGCGCGCTACTTTGGGATGGATGGGGAACGTGGTTGTTGCGGTGGCTTTTCCCTTTTGCTGTTTCGCGGCTTTGCCGCGAAAAGCGCAGCACTTTGGGATGGGCGGGTACGTTATTGTCGCGCTGCTCTGTCCCGGCCGCATTTCTAGAGCGTTTCCCCCGCCATAAATTACCCTTGGCATACTTGCGCGAAAGCCTACTGGTGCTACACTTGCAATTGCTGTTTCAGGGCGGGGTGAAATTCCCCACTGGCGGTAAATCGGGCGGTGCTAAAGGGGTGCCGTGGCGCAGGCGAGGTGCCTGCGGCCGAGCCGATGAGTCCGCGACCCGTGTGTGCGTTGGTTCGCATGCCGGCTGAACTGGTGAGATCCCAGTACCAACGGTTAGAGTCCGGATGAAAGAGGCAGGTGATCTTATGTCTGAACAGTCGCAGCATATCCATTTTGAGAACACGAATAGGTGGAGCACCAAACAGCTCGTTACCATGGCGCTGATGTGTGCCTTGGGCGCCCTGTTTATGTACGTGCAGCTGCCTATCCTTCCTTCGGCGCCGTTTTTGACGTATGACCCGTCGCTGGTGCCGGCGATGGTGTGCGGTTTTGCGTATGGTCCTGGCGCCGGTACTGCTGTTGCCGCTATGGCGATTGTTATCCATGCGCTTACCACGGGCGATTGGGTCGGCGCACTTATGAACCTGGTTGCTACGCTGGGCTACATTCTGCCCGCGGCTATCGTGTACCAGAAGATGCATACCTATAAGGGTGCCGTGATTGGCCTAGTGTTCGGTGTCATTGCCGCTACGGCGTTGTCTATGGTCGCAAACCTTACCATTGGCGTATGGTTCTGGTATGGCTCGGTCGATGTGATCGCCCCGCTTATGATTCCTGCCGTGCTGCCGTTCAACCTTATCAAGACCGTGCTTAACTCGGTGTTGACGCTAGCGGTGTATAAAGCAGTCTCCAACCTCATCACGCCTAAAAAGGACCAGGTCAAAGGCCGCGCATGATTGAGTGTCGGGGCGTTTCCTTTAGCTATGACGGTGCCGTGTCGGCACTCGACGGTGTCGATCTGAACATCGAGGACGGGGAGTTTTTCTGCATCCTCGGTGGCAATGGGTCGGGCAAGTCGACGTTTGCCAAGCATCTGAATGCGCTGCTGCAGCCCGATGCGGGCACGGTACGTATCAACGGTATGGATGCGTCCGATCCCGAGCTGGTCTACGACATTCGTTCGACCGCAGGCATGGTGTTCCAGAATCCCGACGACCAGCTGGTGGCAACGCTTGTCGAAGATGACGTTGCGTTCGGTCCCGAAAACCTTGGCGTGCCATCGGCGCAAATTGCGCAGCGCGTACGCGAGGCGCTGAAGGGCGTGGGCCTGGTGGGCTTTGAGCGCCACGAGACCCATGCGCTTTCGGGCGGTCAAAAGCAGCGTGTGGCGCTTGCCGGTGTGCTCGCCATGGAACCGCGCGTGCTCATTTTGGACGAGGCGTCCTCGATGCTCGATCCGCGCGGGCGCAAGGGCCTTATGAAGGCCTGTCACGTGCTGCACGAACGCGGCATGACCATCGTGATGATTACGCACTTTATGGAAGAGGCCGCCGAGGCCGATCGTGTCGCGGTGTTTCGGGCGGGGCGCGTTGCCATGCTCGGTACGCCCGAGGAGATTCTGACGCGGGCAGATGGGCTCGTGGAGCTCAACCTGGATATGCCGGCGTCGTGCTGCTTGGGCATGGCGCTTCGTGCGAAGGGCGTGCCCGTTCATGCGCAGGTGCGCGAGGCGGATATGGTCGCCGAGATTGCGCAGGTATATGCCGACCGGAGTGGGGAAGACACCGCAGGGCGGCCTTCTGCATCCGATTCTCGTGTGCTCGACAACGTCTCCTCTGCAACCGACGGGACAGCCGTGTCGGAGCCCGTCATCGAGATTTCGCACCTCTCGCATAGTTACTCGCTGAGTGCCCGCGAGCGCCGCCGCTGGCATAAGCGCTCGGTCACTGCGGGCAAATCGAGCAAACAGGCTCTCTGGGGAAACGACCCCAGCAGCCCGTGGGCGCTGCGCGATGTATCGCTGACGGTGCGTCGCGGCGAGTTCCTGGGCTTGGCAGGTCATACCGGTTCGGGTAAGTCGACGCTGGTCCAGCATCTCAACGGTTTGATTCGCCCCCAGGAGGGATTCGTTCGCGCGCTGGGGCTCGATCTGTCAAACAAGAAAGACGCCGCCGCGGTTAAGGCCAAGGTCGGCGTGGTGTTTCAATATCCCGAGCGTCAGCTGTTTGCCGAAACCGTGACGCAGGACGTGGCGTTTGGCCCGCACAACCTTGGCTTGCCGCAAGATGAAGTCGACCGTCGCGTCGAGTCGTCGCTCTCGCGCGTGGGCCTCGACCTTTCCACGGTCGGCGACAAGAGTCCCTTCGAGCTTTCGGGCGGTCAGCAACGGCGCGTGGCATTCGCCGGTGTGCTCGCCATGGAGCCCGAAGTCCTGGTGCTCGATGAACCCATGGCGGGGCTCGATCCGGCTGCGCGCAGGGATTTCCTTGAGCTTATCGATCGGCTTCACCGCGATGGCCTGACCGTTGTCATGGTTTCGCATAGTATGGATGACCTGGCCAACTGCTGCGACCGCATCGTCGTGATGAACGAAGGTGCGGTGTTTGCCGAGGGAACCCCCGCGCAGGTGTTTGCACATGCCGATGAGCTCAAGTCGATCGGCTTGGGCGTACCTGCTGCTCAGCGCATGGCGTTGGCGCTCGCGGAGGCGGGCGTGCCGCTGCGTTGCGGCGGGCTCTATACGGTTGAGTCGCTGGCCGACGAGCTGGCAGATTTGCTGATCGGTCGCTCAGACGGTCCTTCTAACGTCGCGGACATTGCTAAATCCAAGACGGTCGCGCGAGAGGAGGGCTGCTAATGGAGGCGTTTTCGTTTGGCAGCTACTATCCCGGCGATAGTGCGATCCACCGCCTGGACCCGCGAACTAAGTTGCTCTTGGGCTTTGTGTTTCTGATCACGACGCTCACGGTCAGCAGCTTCCGCGGACTGGCCCCGGTCGCAATCTTCGTTGTCCTGATCTATACCGTGTCCCGGGTGCCGTTGCGCCGGGTCCTATCATCGATGGCACCATTGCTGGCGATTGTCGTGGTGGTCGCAGTGCTCAACCTGTTTTCCGACCAGAGCGGGCGCATTCTGTGGCAGCTTGGCTTTTTGCAGATAAGCGAGGGCTCGCTGCATTCCGCCGCCTTTATGGCGTGCCGCCTGACCTTGATGATGGCCGGCATGAGCGCCATTACGCTCACCACGCCTACGCTCGACCTCACCGCGGGCTTTGAGCGCCTGCTCGCACCGTTTGCGCGCGTGGGGCTCCCTGCGCATGAGCTCGGCATGATCATGGGCATCGCGTTGCGCTTTATGCCACAGTTTGCCACCGAGATGAAGCAGACGGCGGACGCGCAGGCAAGCCGCGGCGCACGCGTAACGGGTGGCCCGCTCGGCGGCGTGCGTATGCTCGGCAGTGTGGCGATTCCACTGTTCACGGGCGTGTTCCGTCATGCCGAGACGTTGTCTGCCGCCATGGATGCACGCTGCTATCACGGCGAGCAGGGCCGCACGCGTCTGCATGCACTTGCATTTCGCCGCGGGGATGCGCTGGCTGCGGTTGTGACGATGCTGCTGCTTGCGTGTGTCATCGTCGTCAACCTTCAACTTGTTTAGGCGCGATTCGAGCGCAAGAAAGGGGCCCCTATGACCGACAACGACCGCACGGCTCAGCTTGAGCGCGCCTGTTCGTATCTCAGGCGCATTCCGGCGTGGTATCTGGCCACGACCGATGTGACCGACGGGCATCAGCCTCGCGTGAGGCCGTTTTCGTTTGCCATGGTCGATGACGGTAAGCTGTGGTTTTGCACGTCGCGCGACAAGGATGTGTGGGCGGAGCTGAGTGCGAATCCCAAGTTTGAGCTCTCGGGCTGGAAGCCGGGGGAATGTTGGATCGTGTTGACCGGCGAGGCCGCACTTGAGGACGACGCGGTTGCGAGCGACAAGGTGCGTCAAGCGGGTTTTAAGCACATGGTGGGCATCGGCGAGGAACACGAGAGTGCCAACGACGGCCGCCTTGCTTTCTTTTCGGTCCGCAACATTGCCGCGCGCTTCTGTGATATCGACGGCAGCGAGGAGCGCCTGGAGCTCTAACGTTTACCAACCAGTCAAATGAGCTAGCGGCAGGAGGAACCGTGGACGGATTGAATACGGTGTTGGAGTATCTGACGTCGGTGCCGGCATGGTATTTGGCGACGAGCGTTGACGGACAGCCTCATGTGCGTCCGTTTTCGTTTGCGCAGATCCAGGATGGCAAGCTGTGGTTTGTAACAGCGCGCACCAAAGATGTGTGGCAAGAGCTGCTGCAAAACCAGCGCTTTGAGGCCACGAGTTGGTGGCCGGGCCATGGCTGGCTTATCTTGCGCGGGCGTGCCGGCTTGGATGACCGGGCTTTAGGCGAAATGCGCGAAGCCGGGTGGAAGCATCTAGAGCACCTGGGCGAGCACTATGAGGGGCCTAACGACCCCACGCTCGTCTTCTTTAGCGTCGAGGATCCCGAGGCTTTTATCTGCAATCACGACGAATGGGTGCCGGTCGAGCTCTAGCCAGCTGGCTCATCCTAACAACTTGGTTTTCGCATGGGCGGGCCCCGTATTGCCCGGCGCCGTTAGGAGCGCCGGTCAATACGGGGCCCGCTCCATTTGTCAATTCCTTCAAGCGAATGTGTCGGGAATGTTTCAATGCATGAATATGCAAGCCATTTACGTAATCATGCATCTTTTGGTGCTAAAGTTTCAACCCACTTCATAACGACCGCTGCGAAATGCGCATCGGTGCATAAATCGCAGACAAGGAGTCTGATATGTCTTTGAAGGTTGGAATCGTCGGCGCGGCTGGATATGCCGGAGCCGAGCTCATTCGCCTCGTCCTCGGTCATCCCGAGTTTGAACTTGTTGCCATTACGTCCAACGCCGATGCCGGCCAGCCGCTGTCCGCGGTGTATCCGAGCTTTGCTGGTGTGAGCGATCTGGTTTTCACCACGCATGACGCCCCCGAGCTCAAGAGCTGCGATGCGGTTTTTCTTGCCGTGCCGCACACGGCTGCCATGGCACAGGTGCCCGCGCTGCTTGCATCGGGCGTCTCCTGCTTTGATCTTTCGGCCGACTACCGTCTGAACGACGCGTCCGTCTTTGAGACATGGTTTGCCGCCGAGCATACGAGCCCCGAGCTGCTCAAGACCCGTGCCTTCGGTCTGCCCGAGCTGTTCTGCCAAGACTTGGAGACCGCCGCATCCGACTATGCCGACGGCAAACCCGTGCTGGTCGCCTGCGCCGGTTGCTATCCCACCGCAACGAGCCTTGCCGCCGCGCCCGCCGTGCGCGTCGGCTGGGTGGCCGAGAACGGTCCCGTGATTGTCGATGCCATTAGCGGCGTGACGGGCGCCGGTAAGTCCTGCAACGCCCGCACCCATTTTTGCAGCGCCGACGAGAACTTGGAGGCCTACGGCGTGGGCAAGCATCGCCACACGCCCGAGATTGAGCAAATCCTTGGCCTGACCGATCGCGTCGTCTTTACCCCGCACCTGGCACCGCTCAAGCGTGGTCTGCTCTCCACGGTGACGCTGCCGCTTACGCCGCAGGCTATCGATACCTTGACCCTTGAGGACGTTGTCGACCATTACAAGCAGTTCTACGCCGGTCGCACCTTCGTACGCGTACTCGATGCCGGTCAGCAGCCCAAGACGGCTTCGGTCGTCGGCACCAACGCCGCCCAGATCGGCCTCGCGCTCAACAAGCGCGCGGGCGTGCTGGTGGCGACGGGCGCCATCGACAATCTGTGCAAGGGCGCTGCGGGCCAAGCAGTCCAGTGCGCCAATATCGTCTTTGGCTTTGACGAGCGACGAGGCTTGCCCACAGTGGCGTGCCCGGTGTAGCACATTCGATTGTTAACGATTTGGTAGTCGGGCATCGAGTGGGGCGCCACTCTTAAGCTGGTCTCATGATCACGACTGGCATGGCGCACCAACCGATGTCCGTTTTTTGTTTGACATAAGGAGTCATAAAGACGATGAATACCGAGCTGTTTGATATCAAGATTCGCGCCGTCGAGGGTGGCGTTACGGCTGCGGCTGGTTTTAAGGCTGCAGGCATCCACGCTGGGTTCCGCAAGAACCCCGAGCGTCTGGATTACGCGCTCGTCGTGCCCGATAAACCCTGTCCCGGTGCTGGCGTGTTTACCACCAATCGCTTTTGCGCGGCGCCCGTGCAGGTGAGCCGTGCCAACCTGGGCGGTACCGACAAGGGGTACGGTATCATCGCCGGCATTTCGGTCAACTCTGGCAATGCCAACGCCGCCACGGGTGAGACCGGCCTTGCATGCGCGCGCGAGACGTGCAGCATCGCATCGCAGGTCATCGGCTGCGAGCCTCAGCAGATTCTGATTGCCTCCACGGGTGTGATTGGCCAGATTCTGTCGATCGACACGTTTGAGACCGCCATTCCTGCTGCCTACGAGGCGCTCTCCGCCCACGGTGGCGCCGATGCCGCTCGCGCCATCATGACGACCGACACGCACTCCAAGGAGTACGCCGTATCCTACGTCAGTGAGGCTGCGGGTCATGCGGGCAATGTCTATACGGTAGGCGGAATGTGCAAGGGCTCGGGTATGATCATGCCCAACATGGCCACCATGATCGCAGTTATCACCACCGATGCCCCCGTCGAGCCTGCGGCACTTCATGCCCTGCTGCTCTCGACCGTCAAGCAGACCTTTAACAAGGTAACGGTCGATTCCGACACCTCGACCAACGACACCTGCATCATGCTTGCCTCCGGCGCCGCTGCCGCAGATGCCGAGCCTATCGTTGAGGGCTCCAATGCCTTTGACGAGTTGGCATTTGCCGTGCACGAGGTGTGCGAGAGCCTGGCGCGCAATATCGCCGCCGATGGTGAGGGCGCATCCAAGCTTGTTACGGTCAACGTTACCGGCGCCGCTAACGACGAGGAGGCCGATATCGCCGCCCGTGCCGTTGCCAACTCGCCGCTCGTTAAGACCTGCATCGCCGGCCACGACTGCAACTGGGGCCGCGTTGCCATGGCGCTTGGCAAGTGCGGCGTGAAGTTTAATCAGGAAGACGTTTCCATCGACATGATGGGCATGCCTGTCTGTCGCGACGGTCTGACTGTTCCCTTTGACGAGGACGAGGCTCTACGACGTTTTGAGGCGCCCGAGATCGTGATCTCGGCCGACCTGGGCGCAGGCGACGCGGCAACGACCGTGTGGACCTGCGACCTCACGCATGAGTACATCTCCATCAACGGCGACTACCGTTCCTAGATTCCAGGCACGCTGCGCATCTTGCCGCGATTGCGGACAGCGGAGCACGGCGCGATAACGATACGAAAGACGAGGCAGACTATGAAATTCGCACGCGATTGTCGTTCGAGCGAATCCAACGAAGCAACCGCGCAGCTGCTGTTCGAAGCGCTGCCGTGGATTAAGAACCTGACCGGCAAGACGGTTGTTATCAAATATGGCGGAGCCGCCATGGTCGACGAGCAGCTGCGTCGCGACGTGATGAGCGACATCGTCCTGCTTAAGATCATCGGCATGCGCCCCGTTATCGTGCATGGCGGCGGCAAGGCTATCAACGAGGCGCTGAGCCACTATGACATCCCCGTCGAGTTTAAGAACGGCCAGCGCGTGACCACGCCGGCGACTATGGATATCGTGCGCGAGGTGCTGGGCGGCAAGGTTAACCAGGAGCTGGTTGTCGCCATCAACCACCACGGCAACCTGGCCGTGGGCGTGTCGGGCAGCGATGCTGGCACGCTCATCGCCGAGCCGCTCGACCCCGAGCTCGGTCGCGTGGGCAAAGTGACGCACGTTAACACCGACTATATCGAGTGCTTACTCGATAGCGAGTACATCCCCGTCATCGCTACCGTCGCGGCGGGGGAGGACGGCGGTTTCTTCAACATCAATGCCGATACCGCCGCCGGTGCCGTTGCGGCAGCGCTCCACGCGCACAAGGCGATCTTTTTGACCGACGTCGACGGCCTGTACAAGGACTTTAGCGATAAGGATTCACTTATCTCCAACCTGACGCTCGACGAGGTCAATGAGATGCTCTACGGCGGCGAGGTCGATAAGGGCATGATTCCCAAGCTGCGCGCGGCCGTCGATGCGCTTGCCGGCGGCGTATTTCGTGCCCACATCATCAACGGCACCACGCCGCATTCGCTGCTGCTGGAGCTGCTGACCGATGCCGGCGTCGGCACCGTGATCCATTCCACCGAGACGGCCTACGAGTTCGATACGCATCCGCATCCGCTTTCGACGTTTGCTGCGCGTCTGACCGAGAACCTCGACGAGGTCGAGAAGCTTCAGACGGTCTAGCTGACCCGCAGCCGCCCCATTCCTGCACCCATAGGCCTGCGCCGTTCGGCGCTCAACGAAAGGCATCCCATGTCACTTGCAGCTCAGCAATCGCTTGAATCCAATTACGTTATGCATACCTTTGGCCGCTCTCCGGTCGAGTTTGTCGAGGGTCACGGCATGAAGCTCACCGGCGACGATGGCCGTGAGTACCTCGACTTTCTTGCCGGCATCGGCGTGTGCAGCCTAGGTCATGGCGACCCGGCTGTGCTCTCGGCGCTCGAGGCACAGACCAAAAAGCTCATGCATGTCTCCAATTACTTCTACATCGAGCAGCGTGGACAGGTCGCGGCGCTGCTGTCCAAGCTTGCCAACGACGACTTAGATGGTGCACGCGTGCTTGCCGATGCCATTGCCGCCGGCGATGAGACCACGGCAGCTGCTCTTGGTGCCCCGGCTGCGGATGAGCAGGTTTGGGAGACCTTCTTTGCCAACTCCGGCGCCGAGGCCAACGAGGGCTCGATGAAGCTCGCGCGCCTGTACGCCAAGCGTGCCGGTAACGGCGGCAACACTATCGTGTGCATGCGCGGCGGCTTCCACGGCCGTACGCTCGAGACCATTGCCGCCACCATGCAGGATTGGCTGCAGGATAGTTTCCGCCCGCTGCCGGGTGGCTTTGTGGCCTGCACGCCCAACGATATCGATGAACTGCGTGCGATCTTTAAGCAGCTGGGGGGCGAAATTTGTGCCGTGATGCTCGAGCCGATCCAGGGTGAGAGCGGCGTGCACCCCATGACCGAGGAGTTTATGGCGGCAGCGCACGACCTGGCACACGAAGTGGGCGCCGTGCTTATCGCCGACGAGGTCCAGTGCGGCATCTTCCGCTCCGGCAAGCCGTTTGCATTCCAAACCTATGGCGTGGAACCCGACATCATGAGCCTTGCCAAGGGCATTGCTGATGGCGTGCCCATGGGTGCCGTCGTGGCAAAGAAGGAGATTGCCGACGTGTTTAAGCCGGGCGACCACGGCTCGACCTTTGGCGGTAGCTGCTTGGCCGTCGCGGCGTGTGCCGCGACGCTCTCCGCACTCGTGCGCGGCGATTATGCCGACCACGCTGCCAAGGTAGGCGCCTATATGGAGGCAAAGCTCGCCAAGCTGCCGAACGTGACCGAGGTGCGTGGCCGCGGCTTGATGCTCGGCTGCGATCTGGACGATACTGCGGGTGATGCACACGACGTTGTGGCCCGTGCATTGGGGGCTGGTGCCGTGATTAACGCTACGGGTGCCCATACGCTGCGTTTCCTGCCGCCGCTCGTCTGCGAGGAATCCGACGTGGACAGTCTGATCGAGATCCTGGCGGGTGTCTTGGGCTAACGCGGCACAATAACTCAATTTGGACCGGGTTCCGGACTGCGGACGTGCCCTATGTGGCATGATTCAGCGGTCTGGAGCCCGTTTTGCCTTAGATTTGCTAAGGCGGGGAGACCTGCTGGTCAAAAAACATTAAATATGAGTACTGTTACCGATTTGGTCGCAGCAATTTTGGACTAATAAGACCAGATGGCAAGTCGAAATGGCGATGAATGCACGATTTTGATCTAATTGTTAGTCCTTATAATGGACATATGTTGCGTAACTTAAGCAAATACTATCTTTTGATATGTTGTAAGCAAGGTAGCAGTACTCATTTTTGCCATTTTCTGGCCACGGCCTTTGTGACAGACGTGCTGGCGGGTTCGAATCCCATGCACTGGGCACAAAAAAGAAAGGCTCCCATCGCTGGGAGCCTTATCAGTCTAGTGGTGGGCGATGAGGGATTCGAACCCCCAGCCTTGTGCGTGTAAAGCACCTGCGCTAACCGTTGCGCCAATCGCCCGTGCGGAGAGAGTATAGCAAAACAATCGCCCCATTCACCTCATATCCATTAAAGGTAACCGGCGCGTGTCGGCGCGGAGCTGATTCAGTTGAGATTGCCTGAACATTCCGTCCCTCTTTACGCCCTCGGGTATACTCAAAAGCTACTGATTCGATTTGATACCCAGCAACAGCAGAGGGGATAGTATATGTGCGGTTTTGTCGGTTTTGTCGGTGGGACGGATAACCAATCCGAGGTGCTCACCAAGATGATGGACCGCATCGTCCATCGTGGTCCCGACATGGGCGGCCAGTTTATCGACGGCCGCGTTGCCCTCGGCTTCCGCCGCTTGTCGATCCTCGACCTGACCGAGGCCGGCGCCCAACCTATGGCCAACGAGGACGGTAGCGTCGTCATTGTCTTCAACGGCGAGATCTACAACTTCCAAGAACTCCGTTCCGAGCTCGAGGCCAAGGGCTACAAGTTCCACTGCGGCGCCGACACCGAGAGCCTTCTGCACGGCTACGAGGAGTGGGGCGAGGCAGTACTCGATCGCTTGCGCGGTATGTACGCCTTCGTCATCTGGGACAAGAAGAAGAACAAGCTTTTTGGCGCCCGTGATATCTTTGGCATCAAGCCGCTCTACTACTATCCCATGGCCGATGCGGGTGACGGCGCTCCGGGCGTGCTCTTTGGTTCCGAGATCAAGAGCTTCCTGGACTACCCGCACTTCCACAAGGCGGTCAACAAAAAGGCCCTGCGTCCGTACATGACGCTGCAGTATTCGGCAACCGAGGAGACCTTCTTCGAGGGTGTCTACAAGCTGCCGCCGGCGCACTACTTTACCGTCGATATCCCGACCGGCAAGATGAACATCGAGCGCTACTGGGATTGCGATTACTCTGCCGTCGAGAAGCCGTTCGAGGAGTACGTCGACGAGCTGGATGAGGTCGTGCACGAGAGCGTCGAGGCCCATCGCATCGCCGACGTCAAGGTCGCGTCGTTCCTCTCCGGTGGCGTCGACTCCAGCTATATTGCCGCTTGCCTCATGCCCGACAAGACCTTCTCGGTGGGCTTTGACTACAAGAACTTTAACGAGACCAACTATGCCAAGGAGCTTTCCGATAAGCTCGGCGTCGAGAATGTCCGCAAGATGATTACCGCTGACGAGTTCTTCGGTGCGCTCGAGGACATCCAGTATCACATGGACGAGCCGCAGTCCAACCTGTCTTCCGTGCCGCTGTGGTTCTTGGCCGAGATGGCCCGCAAGGACGTCACCGTCGTGCTTTCGGGCGAAGGCGCCGACGAGCTCTTTGGCGGCTACGCCTACTACGAGGACACGGTCCCGGTCCGCAAGTACAAAAAGATGGTGCCGCTGCCCATCCGTCGCGCGCTCGGTAACCTGGCGTTGCATATGCCGTACTTCAAGGGACATAACTTCCTGGTCAAGGGTGCCGAGATCCCCGAGAAGTCGTTCCTGGGACAGGCTCTGGTATGGCCGGAGCGCGAGGTCGACGGCGTGCTCAAGCCCGAGTACAACACCGGCGATGGCGCCTTCGAGCTTGCCGCTCCCATCTATGCGCGCGTGAAGGGTCAGCCCGAGCTAGTCAAGAAGCAGTACCTGGACATGAACATGTGGCTCCCGGGCGACATTCTGCTCAAGGCCGACAAGATGTGCATGGCGCACTCGCTGGAGCTGCGCGTGCCCTTCCTGGACCGCAAAGTCATGGAGTTCGCCGAGCACATTCCCGACCGCTACCGCATCAACGAGAACGGCAACAAACAGGTACTCCGCCACGCTGCCAACAAGTCGCTGCCCGATGAGTGGGCCACCCGTCCCAAGGTGGGCTTCCCGGTGCCGATTGTCTACTGGCTGCGCGAGCAAAAGTGGTACGACTATGTCAAGGAGTACTTCACCGCGCCGTGGGCAAGCGAGTTCTTCGATACCGACGAGCTCATGCACCTGCTCGATCTGCACTTTGCGGGCAAGGGCGATTTCCAGCGCAAGATCTATACGCCGCTCGTGTTCCTGGTGTGGTACAAGCGCTTCTTTATCGACGAGGACCAGCCCGCTGTTCAGGCTGCCTAGCCTCGGCTAACGAACGCCTGCGCGTAACGGCTCCTCCGGGAGCCGTTTTTGCGTGGGTGCGTTTCAGTTACTATAAAAACCGTCCCTGCCAAGTGGCTGAGAAAGGTGAAAGATGCACCATTCGGATTCCGCGACCGTGACCACGGTCGATACGCTTGCCAAGCTTCTCGACGTGTGCGGCGAGCTGCGCGCATCAGAGCAGGTTGACGAGCGTGCCGTGACCGGCTGCTCGTTTGATTCGCGCGCGGTCTCGGCAGGTGACGTATTCTTTTGCAAAGGTGCTGCCTTTAAGCCCGCGTTTTTGAGCATGGCGCTCGATGCGGGTGCCGTCGCATTTGTGTGCGAAGAGTCGCTGGTCGAGTCTCTGGAGCCGCTGGCGCAGGAGAGCGGTGCTGCGATGCTGGTTGTTGATAGCGTTCGCACGGCCATGGCCCTGTTGCCGCCGGAGGTCTACGACCGTCCCGACCACGACGTCAAGATCGTGGGCATCACCGGTACCAAGGGAAAGACCACGGCCGCTTTTATGCTCCAGTCGATTATCAAAGCGGCGGGCGAGTCCTGCGGCATGATCGGCTCGGTGAGTACCGACGATGGTATCGAGTGCTACGAGAGCACCAATACCACGCCAGAGGCCCCCGAGGTCTGGCGCCATATCGCCAACTGCCGTGAGTCCGGTCGCCAGTCCATGGTCATGGAGGTCTCGAGCCAGGCGCTCAAGTATCAACGCGTTGAGAATCTGCCGTTTGACGTGGCGTGCTTCCTCAACATCGGCCGTGACCACATCTCGCCGATCGAACACCCCACGTTTGAGGATTATTTTGAGAGCAAACTCAGGATCTTTGACCAGGCAAAGACCGCCGTGGTGAATCTGGGCACCGAAGAGGTTGACCGTGTGCTGGAGGCAGCGTCGACGGCCGAGCGCTTGGTGACCGTTGGCGTCGAGCATCCCGAGGCAAGCCTGTGGGCGAGCGATGTGCGCATGGTCGGCTTTGGCATCGAGTTCAACTTGCATGGCCTGTGTGCCGACGAGTCCGAGGCGGGGGAGAAGATCCTGCTGGGTATCGCGGGAGACTTTAACGTGGAGAACGCGCTGGTCGCTATCGCCGCTGCGCACGAGATCGGCATCGGTATCGATGCCATCAAGAAGGGCCTCTCCAAGCTTCGTGTGCCGGGCCGCATGGAGGTCGTGGAGTCGAAGGACGGCCGCGTGATCTGCGTCGTTGACTATGCGCACAACCAGCTTTCGTTCCGTTCGCTTTTCTCGTCGGTCAAGCGCGCGTTTCCCACTAGCCCAGTCATTGCAGTGTTTGGCGCTGCCGGCGGCAAGGCGCAGGAGCGCCGCGAGCAGCTTCCGCGCGAGGCCGCACCATATTCCGACCTGATGATTTTTGCCAACGAGGACCCGGCTCACGAGGACCCGATGAAGGTCTGTCGCGAGCTTGCCGAACATGTTCCCGACGATACGCCGAACAAGATCATCCTCGATCGCGAAGCCGCTGTGCATGCGGCGTTCAAGGCGGCGCGCGAGGAGTACGTCAACCCCGATGCTCCCACCATTGTCTTGCTGCTGGCAAAGGGTGACGAGGAGCTCATGCACGTGGGCGACGAGTTCGTGCCCATCGAGAGCGACCTTTCGTTGGCCAATCGCCTGATCGATGTTACCCAGTTTGACTAATGAACCATGACGGCGGCGGCGCCCTGAGTGCGCTGTCGCCATAAGCGTGTTCCCTCAAGCAAAGCATGCCGTCCAAGTCCAAACCCTTCTACGTAAACGGAGTAACCATGTCCCACAACACCCTGCCGACCGTTGCCGAGCTTTCGGGCGAGATGCGCGAGCGCTTGGCCAAGGTCAAGTACGTCTTTACCGACCTGGATGCCACGATGCTCGCACCCGGCTCGTGCGTGCTGCGCGACAACGACGGCAACCCCTCGACCAAGCTCGTCGAGGCTGTCGTGGCACTTGCCCGCGCCGGCATCCAAGTGGTTCCCACCTCGGGCCGCAACCGCACCATGATCCACGAGGATGCGCGCGTGCTCGGCCTCAACTCCTACATTGGTGAGATGGGTGGCCTGGTCATGTACGATCTCAAGGCCAACGATTGGGAGTATCTGACCGGCGATATGCCCTACGACCCATCTTGCGGTCTCACGCCGCACCAGGTGATCGAGCAGACTGGCGTGTGCGAGAAGATCCTCGCCCGCTGGCCGCACAAGATCGAGTATCACAACGACATGTCGACCGGCTACAAGTACCGCGAGGTTACCGTCGGCATGCGCGGCGACATCCCCGATGACGAGGCGCAGTCCATTCTCGACGAGGCCGGCTGTGGCCTGGTGTGGGCCTGTAACGGTCACCTGACGCATCTGTCCAAGCCGACGACGCTCGAGCTCGATCGCGTCGAGGACGGTCGCGCATTCAACATCAACCCCGCGGGCCTCAACAAAGGCGTCGCCATTGCGCGCTTCTGCGAGCACCTGGGGATCGAGCGCGAGGAGACGCTCGCGCTCGGCGATTCCGAGTCCGACTTCTACATGGCCGATCACGTGGGCACGTTCTGTCTGGTCGAGAATGGCCTGACGAGCGCCGGCGCGCCCGAGTTCCTGGCTGCTTGCGAGAACGCTTTCGTTACGCGCGGCAAAATTGTCGACGGTTGGGCGGCGACGGCAGAGCTGCTGGTCGCGGCGCGTTCGTAGTGCGGCGTCGCCGCACTTGGATATGTCTTTTCGAGAGAGACTGGTGAGGTAATGTCCGATATCGAGAATCCGGCAGGCGACACGCGCCCGATCGGTGTGTTCGATTCTGGCCTGGGCGGTCTGACGGTTGCGCGCGCCATCGCGACGGCGCTGCCGCACGAGTCCGTCTACTACTTCGGCGACACCAAACGCTGCCCCTACGGCACGCGCACCGAGGATGAGGTGCGCTCGTTTGCGTTGCAGGCGGGTCGTTGGCTTTCGAAGCACGACGTCAAGATTATGGTCATCGCCTGCAACACGGCGACCGCTGCGGCCTTGCGTCTGGCCCAGCAGGTGCTCGACGTTCCCGTGATCGGTGTGATCGCACCGGGCGCACGCGCGGCAATCAACAGCACCCGCACGCGCCGGGTGGGCGTGCTCGCCACCAACCTCACCATTCGCTCGGGCGCCTACACGCGCGCCATTCAGGACCTGGATGCCGGCGTCGATGTATACGGTTGTCCTGCCTCGAGCTTTGTCGAGGTCGTTGAGCACGAGCTCGCCTCGGGCGCGCATCTGCAAGAGCAGTGGCTTGAGAACGAGGACATCTTCGATACGCCTGCCGTGCGTGCGCTGGTGGGTGCCACGGTTGAGCCGCTGCGCGACCACGGTATCGATACCGTGGTGCTCGGCTGTACGCATTTTCCGCTGTTGGTGGGACCTATCCGCCATGCGCTGGGGCCTGGGGTGCGCGTCGTGAGTTCCGCCGAGGAGACCACGCGCGAGCTGACCGATATCCTCACGCGCCGCGAGCAGCTGGCGGGCGTCGCCGCCGAGCCGCAGCATCGTTTTGCCACGACGGCCGATAACATTGCCGAGTTTGCGGTGGCGGGCAGCTTTATCTTTGGTCAGCCGCTCAAGAGCATCGAGCATATCGATATCGATGAGCTGAAATAGATGTAAGGCAGCCGCCAAAGCCTTCGCCACATCTTTTGCCGAAAGGATCTTTCTATGGAGTACATGCAGGTCAACCGCGCCAACGGCCGCGCCGCCAACGAGTTGCGTCCCGTTAAGCTCACCCGTGGCGTCATGAAGCACGCCCACGGTTCGTGCCTGGCCGAGTTCGGCGACACGCGCGTGCTGTGCGCCGCCACTATCGAGGAGGGCGTGCCAGGCTGGCGAAAGGGAGCTAAGGCCGGCTGGGTGACCGCGGAATACGCCATGCTGCCGACGTCGACCGGCAAGCGCTGCAAGCGCGAACACGCCAACCGCAAGGGCCGCTCCATGGAGATCGAGCGCCTCATTGGCCGCAGCCTGCGTACCGTCGTCAACATGAAGGCGCTCGGCGAGTACACCGTCACCGTCGACTGCGATGTGATCCAGGCCGATGGCGGCACGCGTACAGCGAGCATCACCGGCGCCTGGGTGGCGCTGCACGACGCCCTCGCCATGTGGGTCGAGGCGGGCAAGATCGAGCGCATCCCGCTTACCGGCCAGGTGGCTGCAATCTCCATGGGCGTTGTCGACGGCAATACGCTGCTTGACCTCGATTATTCCGAGGACAGCCATGCCGAAGTCGACATGAACCTCGTCGCCGCCGACACCGGTGAGATGATCGAGCTCCAGGGCACTGGCGAGCAGGCGCCCTTTGACCGTAAGCGCCTCAACGCCCTGCTCGACTTGGGCGACAAAGGCATCGCCGAGCTCATCGAGCTTCAGCGCCGGGCCATCGCCTAACCTGCCAAAAAGGGACAGGTTTATTTTGGCAGGTTTTATCTGGGAAAACGTCGAAGTATAAGACTGCCGTTGATTGAGAGGGGAGAGGCGGAGGCCCTCGTCGCCCTCGGCGCGGCATTGCTATAGAGACAAGGAGACCACTCATGGCACTTGAGAAGATCGACATCGACACCCTCGACCCGGCGGCGACCATTGTCGTGGCAACGGGCAACGCCCATAAGCTCACCGAGATCGAGGCCATTTTGGGCAAGGTCATGCCCGAGGTTCGCTTTGTGGCGCTCGGCCAGCTGGGCGATTTTGAGGACCCCGAGGAAAACGGCACGACGTTTTTGGAGAACGCCATCATCAAGGCGCAGGCTGCCGTCGAAGAGACGGGGCTCATGGCCATTGCCGACGATTCGGGCTTGGTCGTCGACGCGCTTGACGGCGAGCCGGGCGTGTATAGCGCGCGCTATGCGGGCGTGCACGGAGACGATGCCGCCAACAACGCCAAGCTTCTCGTTAACCTGGAAGGCGTGGCGGACGAGGACCGCACCGCGCGCTTTATGAGCGTCGTTGCGCTTATCGACACGGATGGTCTGGTCACCTATGGCGAGGGCGCCTGCGAGGGCGTTATCGCACACGAGGGCCGCGGCGATCACGGCTTTGGCTATGACCCGCTGTTCCTGCCGGTCGACACGCCGGGCAAGACCATGGCCGAGCTGACGGCGGACGAGAAGAACGCCATCAGCCATCGTTTCCACGCGCTCGAGCATCTGTCCGCCAAACTGACGGGCGAGGAGTAGGCCGTGCGTGCGGTGGTGCAGCGCGTACTCAACGCCGGCGTGACGGTCGACGGCGAGTGCGTGGGCAAAATTGGGCGCGGCTATCTGGTGCTGCTGGGCGTGGGCCACGGCGACACGCGCGCCGAGGCCGATAAACTGTGGGGCAAGCTCCGGGGCTTGCGCATTAACGAGGACGAGAACGGCAAGACCAACCTGGCACTTGCCGATGTCGACGGCGAGGTTCTCGTAGTGTCGCAGTTCACGCTGTTCGCCGATTGCCGTCACGGCCGCCGCCCATCGTTTACGGATGCCGGCGCCCCCGATGTCGCCAACGAGCTCTACGAGTACTTCCTGACGCTCGTTCGCCAAGATGTCGAACACGTGGCGCACGGCATCTTTGGCGCCGATATGAAAGTCGACTTGGTCAACGACGGCCCATTCACCATCGTCTTGGACACGGACAACCTTTAGGTTACGCGGTTTTACCAAACCGCGTAACAACTGGTCATGCGAGGTTGTCGTCTGGTACGTATTTGGGACGGGGTTTATTTAGCTACTTGCGTATGGCGGCAGCAGGGTGCTATAGTATTAGAGTTTTGTCTATCTTAGGGGTATTATCCCCTTTTTGAATTGCACCTTCTGGAGGCCCTGTTCATGGAAGAGATGGAAGTCAATCACGTCGACGACATCCACGAGAAGCTGACCGATATGGTGGGCGATCGCGTTAAGGTGAAGGCCAACATGGGCCGCACCCGCGTCGTCGAGCGCATGGGCACCATCAAGAGCGTCCACCCCGCCGTCTTTATCGTCGAGGTTGACGAACGTCGCGGGCGCAAGTCGCGTCAGTCCTACCAGTATATCGATGTCCTCACCGGTCAGGTCGAGCTGTTCGACCCCGAGAGCGGCGAGCATATCTTTACCCCGCTCGGCAATCAGCTCGAGGAGCACTAGCGGTGACCGATCGGTCCCTGACTCTTTCCGCGCCGGCAAAGATTAACCTCTACTTGGGGGTTCATACCGAGCGCGATGACCGCGGCTACCACAGGGTCGATTCCCTGATGGCAGCTGTCGGTCTTTCCGATACCGTGACGGTTACGCCGGCACAGGCGCTGACCGTCCAGACGGTTCCGGCATCAGATTTTCCCATGCAAAAGAATACGGCGTATCGGGCTGCGGTTGCTATGGCCGAGCATTATGGTCGCGAGGCAAGCATCTGCGTGACGATTGAGAAGCGCATTCCATTGTGCGCCGGCTTGGGCGGTCCCTCGACGGATGCGGCCGCGGTCATTGTCGCCTTGGCGGAGCTCTGGGGAATTGATCGCTCCGACCCCGCGCTCGACGACATTGCGCGGGGCATTGGTGCTGACGTCCCGTTCTTTTTGCACGCGAGCCCTTCGTTCTACGTAGGTGGGGGAGACGTGCTGGCAACTGAGTATCCCGTGCTGCCCGCAACGCCCGTCGTGTTGGTCAAGCCGCGCGAGGCAAGCGTTTCGACAATTGAAGCCTATCGACGTTTTGACGAGGCCCCGGTGCCTGCAGACAAGCCCGGCGCGATAGCTTCTGCCTTGCGTGCTGGTGATGCCGAGACGGCATATGCGCTCATCCATAACAACCTGGGTGTCATTTCCGCACAGATGGAGCCTCAGATACAAACGGTTCTCGATTGGCTGCGTAAACAAGGCGGCACCGTTGCTGTAGATGTGTGCGGATCGGGCGCCTGCTCATTTGCCGTTTGCGACACCGTCGCCACGGCTGAAGGGCTTGCCGACGCTGCCCTGCAAAACGGCTGGTGGTCCTGCGCGACGGAGCTCATTCCCAACACGGTTCGCATCGAAGTGCCAAAGAAGTAAAAATTTCTCTAGCACACGACGGAAATCTTTGTTACTATAGTCGAGCTAACGGGTTGTGGCTCAGTTTGGTAGAGCACTGCGTTCGGGACGCAGGGGTCGCTGGTTCAAATCCAGTCAACCCGACCAGAGCATGAGGAGGGACCGCTTCTTGCGGTCCCTTTTTTTAGCTATTGTTGTGATACCGCGATACCCGCGGTATACTCATTCGAGCTTGTCTCGCTGTATTGTGGAGGTCTACATGTTTGGACTGAGGGCTCCTGAGCTCATCATTATTCTCGTCGTTGTCCTGATTATCTTCGGGCCCAAGAACTTGCCGAAGCTCGGCAAGTCCCTCGGCTCTACCGTCAAGAATATCCGCGAGGGTATGGAAGGCGACGATAAGGCCGAGACCAAGCAGGCCGAGGAGGTCGTGGTCGAGCAGTCCGAGGAGGACAAGGAGATCGCTGAGCTCGAGGCCAAGCTCGCTGCTGCCAAGAAGAAGCAGGCAGAGGACAGCGACGCGGACGCAGAGTAGTCCCATCCCTTTGGGGTGAGCACCTGACCGGCTTGCCCGCAGGCTAGCCGGTCTTTTTCGTTTTGTTGACAGTTGATTGTTTGATCAGAGTTGGGGAGATATCCGTATGGACGCAAGCCAGATCGTACTGACCGCTGAGGGCCGCCAGAAGCTCGTCGAGGAGCTCGCTTGGCGTGAGGGCGATTACGCCAAGGAGATCGTCGAGGACATCAAGGAAGCCCGCGCGTTCGGCGACCTTTCGGAGAACTCCGAGTACGACGCCGCTAAGGACAAGCAGGCCCAGAACGCCGCTCGTATTGCCGAGATCCAGGCCATCCTCGCCAACGCTCAGGTTGCTGCCACCACGGGCGACCTGACCGTCTCCATCGGTTCCACCGTTTCGCTGATTGATCCCAACGGCGAGGTCATGGAAGTCACGCTCGTCGGTACCACCGAGACCAACTCGCTCGAGCACAAGATTTCCAACGAGTCTCCGGTCGGTCACGCCATCATTGGTCACGGCGAGGGCGACTCCGTCGAGGTCGTTACGCCTTCCGGCAAGACTCGCGTCTACACCGTCGCCAAGATCGCACGCTAGACCACGGTCCCGCGTAAAGGTATGTTTTCGCTCCCTGGGACCGAATCCTGGGGAGCGTTTTAGTTTGAGGAGCTAACTTATGGCAGAGAACCAGAACGCCGCCGATCAGGCATCGACGCTCAACGACGAGCGCGCCACCCGCCTGGCCAAGCGCGCCGCCCTGTTCGAGGCGGGCCAGAACCCCTATCCTGAGCACTCTGAGCTTGAGGACTACGTCGCCGATATCGAGACTAAGTACGCCGATCTTGCCGATGGTGAGGACACCGAGGATGTCGTGAAGATCGCCGGCCGTGTGGTCGCCAAGCGCGGTCAGGGCAAGATCATGTTCATCGTCGTGCGCGATGCGACTGCCGAGATTCAACTGTTCTGCCGCATCAACGACATGGACGAGGCTGCCTGGAATACGCTCAAGGCTCTCGACCTGGGCGACATCCTGGGCGTGACCGGCGTGGTTGTGCGCACCCAGCGCGGCCAGCTTTCCGTTGCCCCTAAGAGCGCGACCCTGCTTTCCAAGGCCGTTCGTCCGCTGCCCGAGAAGTTCCACGGTCTTTCCGACAAGGAGACCCGCTATCGCCAGCGCTATGTCGACCTGATCGCCAACGATGACGTTCGCGAGACCTTCCGTAAGCGTTCGCAGATTCTCTCCACCTTCCGTCGCTTTATGGAGTCCGACGGCTACATGGAGGTCGAGACCCCCATCCTGCAGACCATCCAGGGTGGTGCCACGGCCAAGCCGTTCATTACCCACTTCAACGCGCTCGATCAGGAGTGCTACCTGCGTATTGCCACCGAGCTGCACCTCAAGCGCTGCATCGTCGGTGGTTTTGAGCGCGTGTTCGAGATCGGCCGCATCTTCCGTAACGAGGGCATGGACCTTACCCACAACCCCGAGTTCACCACGATGGAGGCCTACCGTGCCTTCTCCGACCTCGAGGGCATGAAGGCGCTCGCCCAGGGTGTCATTAAGGCGGCTAACAAGGCCATCGGTAACCCCGAGGTCATCGAGTACCAGGGCCAGACCATCGACCTTTCTGGTGAGTGGGCCAGCCGTCCCATGACCGACATCGTCTCCGACGTGCTCGGCAAGCAGGTCACCATCGACACGCCGGTCGAGGAGCTTGCTGCCGCCGCGCGCGAGAAGGGCCTGGAGATTAAGCCCGAGTGGACCGCCGGCAAGATCATCGCCGAGGTTTACGATGAGCTGGGCGAGGACACCATCGTCAACCCGACCTTCGTGTGCGATTACCCCATCGAGGTCAGCCCGCTCGCCAAGCGCTTTGAGGACGACCCGCGCCTGACGCACCGCTTTGAGCTGGTTATCGCCGGCCACGAGTACGCCAACGCGTTCTCCGAGCTCAACGACCCGGTCGACCAGGCCGAGCGCTTTGCCGCCCAGATGGCCGAGAAGGCTGGCGGCGACGACGAGGCCATGGAGTACGACGAGGATTACGTGCGCGCCCTCGAGTACGGTATGCCTCCCGCGGGCGGCATCGGCATCGGTATCGACCGCGTGGTCATGCTGCTCACCAACCAGGCTTCCATCCGCGACGTGCTACTGTTCCCGCACATGAAGCCCGAGAAGGGTTTCCAGTCCGGTGCCGCTGCCGCCAAGGCTGCCGAGGCCGGCAACGCCGCGAGCCCCTTCGTCAAGCCGCTCAAGCCCACGGTTGATTATTCCAAGATTGCCGTCGAGCCGCTGTTTGAGGAGTTCGTCGACTTTGATACCTTCTCCAAGAGCGACTTCCGCGCCGTGAAGGTCAAGGCATGCGAGGCCGTCAAGAAGTCCAAGAAGCTGCTGAACTTTACGCTCGACGACGGCACCGGCACCGACCGTACCATCCTCTCCGGCATTCACGGTTATTATGAGCCCGAGGACCTGGTCGGCAAGACCTTGCTCGCCATCACCAATCTGCCGCCGCGCAAGATGATGGGCATTCCCAGCTGCGGCATGCTCATCAGCGCTATCCACGAGGAGGATGGTGAGGAGCGTCTCAACCTGATCCAGCTCGACGCCTCCATCCCCGCCGGCGCAAAGATGTACTAACTAGTTACGCGGTTCTACGAACCGCGTAACGGCTCGACGCTGCGCGGGCCGCATTTGGACAATCTGACGTTCAACTTCAAGGGCGCGACCAGAAGGTCAGCGCCCTTTCGTTTCACGTCGCCTTGTCACAAATGCGACCCGCTCGCTGGCGTTGCCAACACATCGATGTAGTCGTTGGGGACGTTCTTAAACGACTAGTCGTTGGGTGTTCCTATAGTTTTGTCAACCGTCGGGGCTACTCCCGGTAGGGCACCCGGTCGCGCATCACGGCGTATATCGCCCTGAGCCGCTTCCTCGCGACGGCCTTGAGCGCCCGCCCGTGCCCCAT
>CABMOY010000016.1 GCA_902388345.1 uncultured Collinsella sp. | reverse complement strand
ACAAGGAGGGCCTGGACCTTCTCGTCGTGCCCTCCGCCGAGCTCTCCCGCGGCCGCGGCGGCCCCCGCTGCATGAGCATGCCCTTCTGGCGCGAGGACCTCTAAGGTTTTCCGTTTCCGGTGCGGTCCCCCTACAACCGCACCGGTTTCGCCCGTCAAACGGGCAACACTAATTACTTACGTAATTCATTTCTTCGAAAGGAAACGAACCATGGGTGTTAACCTCTCCGGCCGTAGCTTCCTCAAGCTCCTCGACCTCACCACCGAGGAGATCGAGTACCTGCTCAAGCTCTCCAAGAACTTCAAGGACATGAAGCGCGCTGGCGTTCCGCATCGCTATCTCGAGGGCAAGAACATCGTTCTGCTCTTCCAGAAGACCTCCACTCGTACCCGCTGCGCCTTCGAGGTCGGCGGCATGGATCTGGGCATGGGCGTCACCTACCTCGATCCTGGTTCGTCGCAGATGGGCAAGAAGGAGTCCATCGAGGACACCGCTCGCGTTCTCGGCCGCATGTATGACGGCATCGAGTTCCGCGGCTTTGCCCAGGACGACGTCGAGGAGCTCGCTGCTAAGTCCGGCGTGCCCGTGTGGAACGGCCTGACTACTGAGTGGCATCCCACCCAGATGCTCGCCGACATCCTGACCGTCCAGGAGAACTTCAACTACGACATCAAGGGCAAGACCCTCGTCTTCATGGGCGACTGCAAGAACAACGTCGCTCGCTCCCTCATGGTCGTCTGCTCCAAGCTCGGCATGAACTTCGTGGCCTGCGGCCCCGAGGAGTGCATGCCCGCTGACGACGTTATCGAGGCCTGCAAGCCCATCGCCGAGGCCAACGGCTGCACCATCAAGCTGACCACCGACGTCAAGGACGGCGTCACCGGTGCCGACGTTATCTACACCGACGTTTGGGTCTCCATGGGCGAGCCCGACGAGGTCTGGGCCGAGCGCATCGCTCAGCTCACCCCGTATCGTGTCACCTCCGAGGTCATGGCTATGGCCAACCCGGGTGCCATCTTCCTGCACTGCCTGCCCAGCTTCCACGACACCAACACCACGATTGGCGCCGAGAAGTGCGAGCAGTTCGGCATCACCGAGCAGGAGGTCACCGACGAGGTCTTCGAGAGCCCCGCTTCCAAGGTCTTCGACGAGGCCGAGAACCGCATGCACACCATCAAGGCTGTCATGTACGCTACGCTCAAGTAAGAGCTTCTAGCATCTCGCTCGGGGTGCATTGCTGCGCACCCCGAGCGCTTTTGTCTGGTAAAAATCTCGCACTGAGCGACATGCACGGCACGGAAGAGCCGCTTCGGGCGAGATCAGTAATTGATTTATGAAGGGGGGATGAGAACTATGACTGAGACCGCTAAGAAAAAGCGCGGTATGCCTTCATCGTTCACCATTCTTCTTGCTCTGCTGGCAATCGTCGCGGTTGTTACCGTTATCGTCTCCGGTACGTCCGGTGGCGAGGTTACCGCTGCCCGCCTGAGCGATTTCTGCACCGCCCCGGTTAAGGGCTTCGCTGATGCTCTGCCCGTCTGCCTCTTCGTTATGATCCTCGGCGGCTTCCTCGGCATGATGACCGAGACCGGCGCCCTGGACAACGGCATTGCCGTTCTGGTGCAGAAGCTTAAGGGCAACGAGATCATGCTCATTCCCGTGCTGATGCTCATCTTCTCCCTCGGTGGTACCACCTATGGTATGTGCGAGGAGACCGTTCCCTTCTACGCCCTGCTTGCCGCTACCATGATGGCCGCTGGCTTCGACCCTATGGTCGGTGCTGCCACCGTCCTGCTCGGCGCTGGCTGCGGCTGCCTGGGCTCCACGGTTAACCCGTTCGCCGTCGGCGCTGCCGTCGACGCTCTGACCGGTGTTGGCATTGAGGTCAACCAGTCCATCATCATCGGCCTCGGTGCCGTCCTGTGGATTGTTACCACTGCCATGTCCATCTTCTTCGTCATGAGCTATGCCAAGAAGGTCAAGGCTGACAAGGGTTCCACCATCCTTTCGATGCAGGAGCTCAAGGACGCCGAAGAGGCTCACGGCAAGGCTGCTTCCGAGGTCAACAAGGAGGTCAAGCTCACCGGTCGTCAGAAGGGTGTTCTGATCGCCTTTGCCTTCACCTTCGTCGTCATGATCGTCGGCTTCATCCCGCTGGCCGACCTCAACGAGGGCGTCGCCAACTTCTTTGACGCTGGCGCTGTCTACGACGCCGACGGTAACGCCGTCGTCCAGGGCTGGTCTGCCCTGATCACCGGCCTGCCCATTGGCCAGTGGTACTTCGACGAGGCTTCCACCTGGTTCTTCCTCATGGCTATCCTGATCGGTATCATCGGTGGCCTGTCCGAGAAGCAGATCGTCAACACCTTCATCACCGGCGCTGCCGACATGATGTCCGTTGTCCTCGTCATCGCCCTCGCCCGTGGTATCTCCGTCCTCATGGCTAGCACCGGCCTCGACGTCTACGTCCTCGACGCTGCCGCCAATGCTCTGGCTGGCCTGTCCGGCGTGATCTTCGCTCCCATGAGCTTCCTGGTCTACTTCGGCCTGTCCTTCCTGATCCCCTCGACCTCCGGTATGGCTACTGTCTCCATGCCCATTATGGGACCGCTGGCTGTTAAGCTCGGCTTCTCGCCCGAGGTCATGGTCATGATCTTCTCCGCCGCCATCGGTGTCGTGAACCTGTTCACCCCGACCTCCGGCGCCATCATGGGCGGTCTTGCTTTGGCCAAGATCGAGTGGACGACCTGGCTCAAGTTTGCGCTTAAGCTCATCGTCGCTCTCTCCGTCGTCTGCGCCGTCATCCTGACCGTCGCTTGCGTGATGCTCTAAGTACCCCTTGGGTACCCCACGGAAACCATGACGATCCTGTAAAGGATCACCTGGTCATCGTCTGTCCGGTGGGGTAACCCCACCGGTAGACTCCTACCTTTAGCCCCCTCCCGTTCCGTGCGCGGGAGGGGGCGCACTTATGTTGCGCGGTTCTACGAACCGCGCAACCGGTCGACGCTGCGCGCCGCCCAGAACGACAATTTGTCATTCAAAAGGCAAGGCATGACCAAAAGGTCTATGCCTTGCCTTTTTCATGCCAACTTGTTCGTTCTGAACGTCGCTCGCTGACGTTGTCTCGTCCTACGACGTTTCCATTGTTGGCGCAGGTGGCTTAGTCTTTTTGAGACGGGGTTTAGCTGCCCTATGTCAAATATGGTCTCAATCTTCGAAGACATCGAATTGGGTAGCTAAAAGCCCCGTCCAAAAAGACTGCCCGGGTTCCTTTCGGTTGCGGTGGCGTGTTGGGTTGGTGCCTGTTGATGGCCTGGGCATCGGTGAGGGCGGGCTCCGTTATAATCGCCTAGGACATTAAATGGAAACGGGACGGGAGCCATACATGCGCCAGGGTTTCGACAACACGAAGTATATCGAGCTGCAAGCTGCTCACATTAAGGAGCGCATCTCGCAGTTTGGTGGCAAGCTCTATTTGGAGTTTGGCGGTAAGCTGTTTGACGACTATCATGCGAGTCGCGTGCTGCCGGGTTTTGAGCCGGACAGCAAGTTCCGCATGCTCAAGAGCATTGCCGATGACGTTGAGGTCATCATCGCAATCAATGCAAACCATATCGAGAAGAACAAGGCCCGTGGCGACCTGGGCATTACCTATGACGAGGACGTCCTGCGCCTGGTCGACCTGTTCCGCGGCAACGGTTTTGCTGTCGCGGCCGTGGTTATCACGCAGTATGCCGGTCAGCCCGCTGCCGACGTCTTTCGCAATCGTCTGAATGCACTCGGCATTCCCGCCAAGCTGCACTATCCCATTGAGGGCTATCCGCACGACGTCGATCTGATCGTTTCTGACGAAGGCTACGGCAAGAACGAGTTCGTCGAGACCACGCGTCCGCTCGTTGTCGTGACGGCGCCCGGCCCTGGCTCGGGCAAGCTCGCCACTTGTCTCTCGCAGCTGTATCACGAGCATAAGCACGGTACCGCCGCCGGCTATGCCAAGTTTGAGACCTTCCCGGTCTGGAATCTTCCTCTGACGCATCCGGTCAATATTGCCTACGAGGCCGCCACGGCGGATCTCGACGATGCCAACATCATCGATTCCTTCCATCTTGAGGCCTACAACAAGACCACGGTCAACTACAACCGAGACGTCGAGGCGTTCCCAGTTGTTCACGCCCTTATGGAGAAGATTCTGGGCGAGAGCCCCTATCAGAGCCCTACGGACATGGGTGTCAACATGGTTGGATTTGCCATTACCGATGACGATGCCTGCCGTGACGCTTCCAAGATGGAGATCGTGCGCCGCTATTTTGCCGCGGTTGAAAGCGTGCGCCGTACCGGCGTGGGCGATGAGCAGGTCGATCGTCTCAAGCTCATTATGAAAAAAGCCGGCATCGACAAGAACTATTCGCCGGCACGATCGGCCGCCCTTACCAGGGAGCAGCTGACGGGCGGTCCCGTGGGCGCCATGGTCATGCCGGACGGTTCCGTTGTGACCGGTAAGACCTCAACGCGTTTGGGCGCTGCGAGTTCGCTGATCATGAACGCCCTCAAGCATGTCTCGGGCGTTGACCTTGAGCTCGAGGTCATCAGCGACGAGGCGATCGAGCCCATCAGCAAGCTCAAGACGCATTTCCTGGGCAGCAAAAACCCGCGCCTCCACACCGACGAGACGCTTATGGCGCTGTCGATCACCTCGGCTACGAGCGAGACGGCCGCTCGTGTCCTTTCGGGTTTGGAGCAGCTGCGCGGTTGCGATGCCTTCTTTAGCGTGATTATCTCGCCGACGGACGAGACGGTGTTGCGTAAACTAGGCATCAACGTGTGCTGCGAGCCCAAGTTTGAGCGTCGCGGTTTCTTCCATCGCTAAGTTTGAAACGCCGCGTTAATTGCATCGCATTTTGGCCGTATCGGGTTAGCGCCCGGTACGGCTTTTTAATCAATAAAGCGTCTATTTCGGCGAAAAATAGCCGTTTACCTGCCTAGAAACAATTTGAGCGGTATACAATAACCGTAACTGTTTCATCCTTAGCGGGATGCCGCATGATGGATATTACCTGCCATCGTGAGGTGTGTCGGTCGTGCACGGCGCGCTGGATGCTCGTGCTCGGTTAGAGGAGGCTGCCATGGCGGGCAAGGGTCGTGCGAGTGTCAACGATATGAAGCGTGTCGAAGTGCTGGTGTTGATGGAGATTGCCCAGCAATCCGAAAGTGGCGGGACATATGGTTTCTCGCGCAAAACGCTTGCGGAGCACGTTGGGGTGTCTCCGTATCGAGCCCGTGCCGCAATTGAACGCTTGGATTCTGACGGCTTGATCGAGGTCGTTTCGCGATATAGCGAGGACGGCGGCCAGCTTGCAAATGGTATTTGCCTTACCGAGCGCGGCGGGTGGTATCTGAAGGGCATCCGCGCGGGTATGCTCGTTCAGGATATGCTCGGGGATGAGCTTGCCGATCGGTAGCGATCTGCCGCCCAAGTTGTTGTGACGCCGCTCGGGTCCCGGGCGGCGTTTTGTTTCGAGATTGAGAAATGCGAGCGCGCGCGAGAAAAGATGAGAACGGCTTGCGGTCCGAGTATTACAATGAAGACCCGTAAGATGTGTATGGACAACTTCTACGGGAAGCGCAGGTAACTCAATATGACCAAGCATGTGTTCGTAACCGGTGGCGTGGTTTCGTCCCTAGGCAAGGGTATTACCGCGGCCTCATTGGGCCGTCTGCTCAAGTCACGCGGCTACAAGGTGACGATGCAAAAGGCCGACCCGTATCTGAACGTCGACCCCGGCACCATGAGCCCGTTCCAGCATGGCGAGGTCTTTGTGACTGAGGACGGCTACGAGTCCGATTTGGACCTGGGCCACTACGAGCGCTTTATTGACGAGAACCTGACCCGCGATTCTAACTTTACGACGGGCGCCATTTACAAGAGCCTGATTGCCCGCGAGCGTCGCGGTGACTTTTTGGGCGGTACCGTCCAGGTGATTCCGCACGTCACCAATGCCATCAAGGACAAATTCCGCCGCATTGAGGAGCAGACTGGCTCCGACGTTGTCATTACCGAGCTGGGCGGTACGATCGGCGACATCGAGTCGCAGCCGTTTGTGGAGGCTATCCGCCAGTACCGCAAGGAGGCCGGTCCCGAGAACGTCTGCTACATCCACGTATCGCTCGTTCCCTATATCGCCGCCGCCCACGAGGTTAAGACCAAGCCCACGCAGCACTCCGTCAAGGAGCTGCGCAGCTTTGGTATCCAGCCCGACATTATTGTGCTGCGCTCCGATCACCATATTGACGATGCCATTCGCGGCAAGATCGCAAGCTTCTGCGACGTCGACACCGACTGCGTCTTTACCAACGAGGATTGCGCGAGCATTTACGACGTGCCGCAGCTGCTCGCCGAACAGGACTTTGACCTGCGCATTTGCGAGCGCCTTGGCCTCGATCCGCGCGAGCGCGATATGAGCGAATGGAATGAGTTCCTGCGCAAGCAAAACCATGCCAACCATCACGCCGATAAGGTTAAGATTGCCGTCGTGGGAAAGTACACCCAGCTTCCCGATGCATATCTGTCGGTTATCGAGGCCCTGCATCACGCGGGCGTTTTCTACGATCGTCACGTAGATGTGCAGCTGATCGATGGTGAGAGCCTCGATGCCGAAAACGTCAATGAGGTTCTGGGCGACGCATCGGGCATCCTGGTTCCCGGCGGCTTTGGCAAGCGCGCCCTGGAGGGCAAGATCCTTGCTGCCGAGTTTGCTCGCGAGCACAAGATTCCGTATCTGGGCATTTGCCTGGGTATGCAGGTTGCCGTGTGCGAGTTCGCCCGCAACGTTGTCGGCCTTGCCGGTGCCAGCTCCTCCGAGTTTGATCCGGACGGTCCGTTTAGCGTAATCGACCTGATGAGCTCGCAGGAGGACGTGACCGAGAAGGGCGGCACCATGCGCCTGGGCGCCTATCCGTGCAAGCTCGCTGCCGATACTCTCGCGCGTGAGGCGTATGGCGAGGAACTTGTCTACGAGCGCCACCGTCACCGTTTTGAGTTCAACAATGCCTTCCGCGATCAGCTCGAGGACGCCGGTCTTGTCATCTCGGGCCTTTCACCCGACGAGCGTCTGGTCGAGATGATCGAGCTGCCGCGCGACGTGCACCCGTGGTACGTGGCCACTCAGGCCCACCCCGAGTTCAAGAGCCGCCCCACCAATCCTCAGCCGCTGTTCCGTGAGTTCGTGCGCGCCTCGATAGGCCAGCATGAGGGCGTCGATCGCCTACAGGTGACGCCCATGAATCGTGCAACGGACTAAGGTTGCCGTCGAACAGGGAACATATCGAAGAAGCTCCTTCGTCGTTCGCTGTGGCGGCGGGGGAGTTTCTTGATTACCTTGCAGTCGAGCGAGGCTTGGCGCGCAACACGATTGCCGCCTATCGCCGAGACCTGACGACCTACTGTGCCTATCTGGAGCGGACGGGCATTGCATCCTTTGAGGACGTGAGCCGGCGGGTCGTCGAGGACTTTATCGCCGATCGGCGCGACGGGGGCTATTCCGACGCTTCGGTGGAGCGCGCGCTTGCGGCCGTGAAGGGCCTGCATGCCTTTCTAGTGCGCGATGGGACCGTGGCCCAAAATCCCACGGCGGCATTGCGTTTGCCAAAAAAGGCCGAGCGCCTGCCGGAGTGCCTTTCGGTGGAGGATGTTTCGGCACTGCTTGACCAGGATTTTCCCGATGGAGAGATGGGCCTGCGCGATCGCGCCATCTTGGAAGTGCTGTATGGGTGCGGCCTGCGCGTGAGCGAGCTGGTGGGGCTCGATGTGAGTGATATCCATGTCGATGACGGCTTTGTGCTGGTTCGCGGCAAGGGCTCCAAGGAGCGTCTGGCCCCTTTGGTGGGAAGTGCGGCGCGTGCCCTGACACGCTATATATGCGATGGACGCCAACTTCTGGCGGCTCACGCCCGTGGGACAGAGACGCCGGCGGTCTTTTTAAACAAGAACGGCGGGCGTCTGTCGCGTCAGGGTGTTCACGTCATATGCGAGCGCTACGGGCGCCAGGTGGGGTTGGTGGGCCTCCATCCGCACACGTTGCGCCACTCCTTTGCCACTCACATGCTTGCGGGCGGTGCGGACCTTCGCGTGCTGCAGGAGATCTTGGGGCACGCCGATATATCGACCACGCAGGTCTACACGCATGTCGATCGTACGCAGCTGACCGAGGTTTACCTGGCGGCCCACCCGCTGGCACATCGCTAATACGCAGCTGACCTGCAATTACATGCGATCCGAGGACGGACCCTCGATTGCAGGAACGTGCTGTTGCGCACGTTTTGGCAGTCGGGGGTCCGTCCCATTTTGCGCCACCGGCCAATGGCACGGTGGGGTGCACATGCCGCGCGTGGGGGAGTTTGGGGGCGATGTGAACGGCGTGTAAAGAGGCCTAAAATTCGCTTCAAGGTCAACTTGAAGGTTGAGGTTGAAAGGCGGGGTGCTACAGGTGGCATCCCGCCTTTGCGTTAAACACAACATATTGTGTTTTCGAACATATGCTCGGGGGTGGTGCCCAATAGTTAGGGGGTGGAGTAGTGGGGTAGGGTGGGGGAAGGGGTGGGGAAAGGTGTTGAAAAATGGGGCAGTTCCCCATATTATTAATGACGTCGACAGGCGGGGTGGTTCCCCGCGTACGTGCCATCTGAGTAACCGAGGGGAGGGCGCACATGGGAATGACTGGTGCATACGAGCGCAATCTCGATGCAAAAGGTCGTCTGTCCCTGCCTGCACCCCTTCGCGAGGAGCTTGGAGAGCACGTTCGCGTGTTCAAAGCCCTGGATGTCGATGCTCTGTACGTGTTCTCTGCCGAGGCCTTCGATAAGTGGGTCGAAGGCCTCTTCGCGGGTCGTGAGGGCCACGAGGGTTTTAACCCGCGTGACATCAACGACCAGAAGCTCATGAGAGCGATCAACAAGCGCACCACGTCGATGGATGTGGACGGCGCCGGTCGTATCGGTCTGTCTGAGTCTCTCCGCAAGCAGGCGAACCTCGACCGCGAGGTCACGGTTGTGGGTAACTACGACCACCTTGAGGTTTGGGACCGCGCCGCGGCCGATGAGGACGATGACGACGAGGCTCTGCTTGACCTCTTCTTCTCGTAAGGGCAAGGCACGAGTAACGGATGGAGCGTGGGATCTTGACACAAGAATATCGGCATGAACCTGTCATGCTCGGCGAAGTGCTTGAGTCGCTGCAGCTAAAGAGCGGCTCCGTCGTCTGCGATTGCACCCTTGGCGGTGCCGGCCATTCGGTAAAGATGGCCGCGCAGGTGGGGGAGACCGGCCTTTTGCTCGGCGTCGATCAGGATGACATGGCCCTCGAGGCCGCTGGCGCCCGTCTGGACCGCGAGGTTCCCGGCGTACCGCACCAGCTGCTGAAGGGCAACTTCGGCGACTTGGACGAGCTGCTTTGCTCGGCCGAGGTGCCCGGGGTCGATGGCTTCCTGTTCGACTTGGGCGTTTCGTCGCCGCAACTCGATATCCCTGGCAGGGGCTTTTCGTACAACGAGGACGCCCCATTGGACATGCGGATGGATCCGGGTAACAACACCTTAAACGCAGCTGAGGTCATCAACACCTATAACGAACACGACCTCGCCCGGATTCTACGCGTCTACGGCGAAGAGAAGTTCGCCTCGCAGATCGCACGTGAGATCGTGCGCCGCCGCGAGCATGAACCGATCGAAACCACCGGTCAGTTTGTCGAGATCATCAAGGCGGGAATACCTGCTGCCGCCCGTCGGCATGGTGGGCACCCTGCCAAGAAAAGTTTTCAGGCCATTCGCATCGAGGTCAATCACGAACTCGATGTGCTCGAGCGAGGGCTTTACGCCGCCACAAGGTGGCTCAACCCGGGCGGACGCATCTGCGTCATCTCGTATCACTCACTCGAGGACCGTATCGTAAAGAACCACTTTAAGGAGATGAGCCAGGGGTGCACGTGTCCGCCGGAGATTCCGGTGTGCGTGTGCGGCAACGTGCCGATACTCAAGGTCATCACCCGCAAACCCTTGGTTGCCCAGCCTGATGAGGTTGAGCGCAACCCTCGGGCGAGATCAGCCAAAATCCGCGTGGCGCAGCGTCTGTAGGCGCGACCGCGCGATATTGGACCTCCCGCTCGCACCATAAACGAAGCTTAAACACACTACCAACGTACTCGGGATGGGAGGCGGCATATCATGGGCTACAACACTTCAAGCGCAGCACTCGCCTATGATATGAACGCCATGCCCGCCTATCGTGAGGCGCCGCAGGCCCCCGTTGCTCCCCGTGAGCAGCGCGCGCCGCGCTTTGATGTCTACACGGGCGCGGGCCGTCAGGCAAACCAGGCGGTAAGCCCGGTTTTCATGAGCGTTCTTAAAACGTTTTGCATCATTGCGGCTATCTTCATGACGATCGGCGTCGCCCGCGTGGCGCTCGCCGGCGTTACGGCCCAGGTGCTCAACAGCAACGCCGAGCTTACCAGCACGCTCGAAAAGGCGACCGATGAGAGCTCCGACCTGGAGGTCATGCATTCGGTCTATGGCGCCGACACGCGCATTCGCGACCTTGCGGGCGCTTATGGCATGGTGGAGCCCAGCGAGAGCGTTACACTTGACTTTTCGCAGGATGCAGCCGCGGGCGCCAACGCGACCGCGACCGCTCAGTAGCAAGACGGTAGCTGAGTATGACAAATGACTATCGCCGCGGTTCCGATGGGGGCCGCGGTTCTGGACGTCCCTCGTCGCGGGGACGTTCTGGTTATCAAGGAACGGGTCGGCAATCTTACAACGTCGGGCAGTCCCGTGGCAACGACCCGGCGTCGCGACTTCGCGGCTCGGGCGGCCCTCAAGTGCATAACACCAGGTCGCGCAAGAGTTCGTCGACCGAATGGCTCACAGGCGCACCTCTGCCTCGCCGCAAAGCCGTCATGGGCTTCATCGGGCTTGGCTTGGGCTTGGGCGTCTTTCGCCTTGCCGACTATCAAATTGTCGAAGCCGATAAACTGCGCGAGCGTGCCGATGCGCGCCGCCTGCTTGCGCAGACCCTCTATGCCAAACGCGGCACCATCTACGACCGCAACGGCAACGTGTTGGCGTCGTCGGTCGAATGTCGCAACATCGCCGTGAACCCGCAGCTTGTCGAGGATGTTGACAAGACGGTGTCGGCGCTGGTCAAGGCAACTGGAATCGATAAAAAGACCTGCCGCAAGCTCGTTGAGTCCGATGGAACCTGGGTGTATATCAAGCGCCAGGTGGACGAAGACGATGTTGCGGCGCTGGAGAAGAAGAACCTGCCCGGCGTGCTTTTTGAGCAGGCCATGAAGCGCGTATATCCATACGGCAATCTGGCATCGCAGGTGCTGGGTGTAGTGAATGTAGACAACGACGGCTTGACGGGTCTCGAAAAGCAATACAACAAGCTTCTGACCGGCACGAACGGTTCTCTCGTACGCGAGCGCGCGAGGGACGGCAGCTATATCGCGGGCGGTGCCTATAAAAAGGTGGCTGCGGTCGACGGCGTTGATATCGTGACGACGCTCGACGTCAATATCCAGCGTGCGGCCGAGGATGCCCTGGCAGAGGCAGTTGAGAAGACTAAGGCCAAGAACGGCTCGGCGCTGGTCACCGATCCTACGACAGGCGAGATTTTGGCAGCCTGCTCGTACCCGACCTACGACCAGACCGATCTGGAGAATGCCAAGACCGAGGATATGAATCTGCGCCTGGTCACCGACGCCTACGAGCCCGGCTCGGTCTTTAAGACGCTCGTGGCGGGCGCCGGCTTCGACTTGGGCGTCGTGCGATCGAGTACGTCGTTTGAGGTGCCGGCGAGCATCAAGGTGGGCGACGATACCGTCACCGATGCCGACAAGCGCGACTATGCCATGACCATGGATGTGCGCGAGATGATGCGCCGTTCGTCCAACGTGGGCTTTGTCCTGGTGGGGCGCAAGATCGGTGCCGACGACTTTGCCGCCTATGTGGACAAGTGGGGCATCGGTCACAGCTCGGGTGTCGATTTTCCGGGAGAGAGCCTGGGTATCGTCAAGGAGCGTGACCAGTATGACGGCGCCACGCTGGGCTCGATGAGCTTTGGACAGGCACTGTCCGTCTCGCCGATTGAGATCGCACGTGCCGTGGGCGGCATCGCCAACGGCGGCGTGATGATGACACCGCACTTCTATAAGTCCAGCAAAGGCGACGAGAAGGACTGGGGTGAAGGCGAGCGCGCGATTTCGGAGGACGCCGCATCCCAGGTGACATCGTGCATGCAGACGGTCGTGTCCGAGGGAACGGGCGTTGGCGGCGCGGTTGACGGCTATGACGTGGCGGGTAAGACCGGTACGGCCGAACGTGCCGACGAGAACGGCGGCTACCTCAAGGAGAACTACATGTCGTCCTTTATGGGCTTTGCACCGGCACAATCGCCCAAGGTGCTGTGCTATATCACGCTCGACGGAACGCCGAGCGGCTCAGATGCCGCTGCGGTGCCGTTCCAGTCCATTATGGCCAACGCGCTCGACGTGCTGGGTATCCCGCACACGAAGTAGGGGGTTACAATCTTTGGGGCGTTGTTTGTTGTCCCATATGAGGGTGTTCACATGCCCTGCACCACGCATGTGCGGCGCTGGGATACAATACGCCGATAGCATTATTAGGTTTACAGGGGAGCTGCAATGATAGAGATCGCCGTCAACAACCTCGCGGCCGCAACAGGGGCCCGAACCGTGACGGGAGAAGCCGATCGGGTATGCCGCGGGTGCGTTATCGACTCGCGCCAGGTCGAGGAAGGGACGATTTTCGTCGCCTTTCCCGGTGAAAACGTCGACGGCAATGATTTTGCTTCCCGTGCCGTCCAGTCGGGTGCCGGCGCCGTCGTGATGATGCGTGAGCCCGAGGCTGAGCTGGTCTCGCTGGCGCAGGACAAGGGGTGCGCCATCCTGCTGACCGATGATCCCGAGGAGTTTCTGCTGCGTTTGGCGCACACGTATCGTCTGGAGCTTGGCTGCCTGGTCGTTGGCATTACCGGTTCCATCGGCAAGACGACGACCAAGGACGTGCTCGCCGCCGTGCTCGCCAAGCGCTATCGTGTCTGGGCCACCAAGGGCAATTTCAATAACCTGATCGGCATGCCGCTCACGGTGCTTTCCGCTCCGGCCGATACCGAGGTCCTGGTGCTCGAGATGGGCATGAACCATTTCCACGAGATTGAGCGCCTGTCCCAGTCCGCCAATCCCAACCTTGCCATCGTAAGCAAGATTGGTACCTCTCACATCGGCATTTTGGGCAGCCGCGAGAACATCGCCCGCGCTAAGGCCGAGATTGTCCAGGGTATGTGCGCCGCTGGCGACTATTTGCCGCTGCTGGTTTTGGGCGGTGAGGACGACTTTACGCCGTTCATTCGCGATACGTTCGCCCAGCCTGCTGGTATCGACGTGATGCTGGCCGGCGTCTCGGACGATGATGAGGTCCGTGCCCACGACATTCGTGTTGATGACGAGGGCCGTCCGGTCTTTACGCTCGATTTTGGCCAGGGCGAGACGATCGATACCATGCTTGCCATCCCCGGCGTGCAGTCCGTCCCAAATGCCGTTAAGGCCGCCGCGGTTGCCTATCGCCTGGGCCTGACGCCCGAGCAGATCGATGCTGCCTTTAGGGGCCTCACGATCACCGGTCACCGCCAGGAGATCAAGCGCGCCAAGAGCGGTGCCCGCGTCATCGACGATTCCTATAACGCCAGTGCCGAATCCATGGCTGCTGGCCTCGATCTACTGTGCTCGCTTTCGTGCACGGGGTCTCGCATGGCGATCCTGGGCGAGATGGGCGAGATGGGCGATGAGGCTCCTCGCATGCATGAGCTCGTGGGCGCCTATGCCGCCGCCAAGAAGCTCGACATGCTGGCGTGCGTGGGTGGTGAGCTGGCCCAGCTTATGGCCGATGCCGCGCGCATGATGGGCATGGACGAGGACCGCATCCAGGTGTTCTCCGATTATCAGCAGGTGCTCGACCGCATGGGCGGCGCGCTTGAAAAACATGATGTTGTACTGGTCAAGGGTTCCCGCTTTGTTGAGCTCGACCGCTTTGTGGAAGGTGTGTGCTAGCCCATGTTCGGCAATCCCTCGTATCCAACGTATCAGGCTTTTTTGGGGCTTGGCATCGCCGCTGCCATTGCGCTGCTGCTCATGCCGTGGTGGATCAAGCTGCTCAAGGTCGAGGGTATCGGCCAGCAGGTTCGTGCCGACGGCCCCAAGCGTCATTTGGTTAAGCAGGGAACGCCCACCATGGGTGGCGTTGTCATTCTCGTCGCGATTTCGCTGACCTGCCTGCTGATGGGCAAGCTCACCACCGAGCTCGTGCTCGTGCTGCTCGCCACGCTGGCGACCGGCGTGCTGGGCCTGATCGACGACCTGACCTCCGTTACGCATGGGCGCTCGCTCGGTCTGACGCCTCATGCCAAGATGATCGGCCTAACCATTATCTGTGTCACCTTTACGGTACTTGCCGTTAACTGGTGCGGCGTCGCCCCCGAGATTCGTTTTCCCGGTGGGTTGACGATCGACCTTGGCGTGCTTTCGACCACCATCTGCGGCCTTTCGTTCCCGTGGCTCTACATTGTCTTTTGCTGGCTGATGATCGCCGGTCTTTCTAATGCCGTGAACCTGACCGATGGCCTTGATGGTCTTGCTGGCGGCACCTCTATGATTGCCATGCTCGCCATGGCTGCCATGGCGTTTTTGCACGGAGACGTGAACCTGTCCATCTTCTGCACCGCGTGTGCCGGTGCCTGCTTGGGCTTTCTGTGGTTCAACTGCTATCCGGCGAGCATCTTTATGGGCGATACCGGCTCGCTTGCCCTGGGCGCCGCGTTTGCCTGCACGTCCATCATGACCAACACCGAGGTCGTCTCCCTCATCATCGGCGGCCTGTTTATCGTTGAGACCCTGTCGGTCATGATTCAGGTTGTCTACTTCCACTTTACGCACAAGCGCGTCTTCCTTATGGCGCCCATCCATCATCATTTCGAAAAGAAGGGCTGGGCCGAGACCAAGGTCGTCATCCGTTTTTGGATTATCGCTGCGGCCTTTGGTGCCGTTGGCCTTGCCCTGTTCTTCCAGTTGGGATAGTGGTCTTTCATGCCTCTTGCTGATGTCTTTAGCCTGCTCGTTTTGGGTCAGGGCAAATCCGGTCTCGATGTCGCCCGCTGGGCGCTGGCACATCCCGAGCGCGTAAGCGCCGTTACCGTGTATGGCGGCGGCACCTCTGAGCCCAATGACGCCACGCGTGCGCTCGAGGCTGCTGGTGCGTCGTTTGTCTATGGGACCGAACAGGTCGAGGGCGCCTATGACGTATGCGTGACGTGCCCGGGCATCTCGGAGTTCTCGGGCTTCTTTAAGGCCGGGCGCGAGCATGCCGCCCAGATTATGGGTGAGCCCGAGTTTGCCTATCGCCTGTCGCCCGATAACTGGATTGCCATCACGGGCACCAACGGCAAAACGACCACCACGTCGCTGACTGATTATCTGCTCAAGGCTGCCGGCGAGGCCAGCGTTGCTGTCGGCAACATCGGCGAGCCGCCGGTCAACGAGATTGACGGCCGAGCCCACAACGAGTGGTTTGTGGCTGAGCTCTCGAGCTATCAGATTGCTACGACCACCGAGCTCCACCCCCGCGTGGCGGTGCTGCTCAACATCACTCCCGACCACTTGGGCTGGCATAAGAGCCATAAGAACTACGCGCTTGCCAAGGTCAAACTGTTTGACAATATGGTCGATGACGATCTGGCGGTTGTCGACGTCGAAGACGCCGGCATTCACGAGTTCGATGAGTACATCTACACGCCGGGTCGTCGCATCTGCAAGGTCGCTTTTGACGAGCCCGAGGGCGAGGATGCCGCCTTTGTGCGCGACGGCAAGATGGTCGTGCGCCTGAAGGGCGTCGAGACTCAGCTTGTCGCCACGTCCGAGCTCAAGATCTCGGGCCATCACAATGTTATCAATGCCCTGTGCGCTGCCACGGCTGCCCTGGCAGTCGGTGCCGATGTCGATGGCGTCTGCCGCGGTCTGGCCTCGTTCCAGCCGCTCGAGCACCGCGTGGAGCCGTGTGGCGAGATTGACGGCGTGCGCTACGTCAACGATTCAAAGGCGACCAACACCGATGCGGTCGAGAAGGCACTGACGGCATTTCCCGATGACGATGTGATCTTGCTGCTCGGCGGCCACGATAAGGGGACGCCGCTCACGGACTTCGCGCGCGTCGTTATGGACAACGTGCGCTCGGTCGTCTGCTTTGGCGATGCGCGTGAGCGCTTCACCGCCGCTATGGACGAGGCCGATGTCGATGGCGATGTGGATATCGCCCAGGCGGATGACCTACGCGACGCCGTGGACGTCGCCCGTTCGCTGTCGAGCCGTGGTGACGTGATCTTACTTTCTCCTGCCTGCTCTTCGTTCGATGAGTTCTCGGGCTATGAGGAGCGCGGCCGCGTGTTTAAGGACTACGTGGCCCAGCTTGCCGCTGCAGCGAAATCACAAATGGAATAGGGGCTGCGGTGAGAGAGGAGAGCCCCCGACAAGGTATGAGGAGGCCCGACTCGGACCGTGCTTCCTCGCGGCGCATAACACCGCGTTCCGGTCGCGGCGGGCAGACGTTTAGCGAACGCTATATTGCCGGCGTTCCCGCCCGTATCATGCGCCCCCGTCTGATATTTATGGCCTGCCTGTTTACCTTGGTTTGCTTTGGCCTGCTGATGGTGTACTCGGCATCTTCGGTCGAGGCACTGCACGAGAATGGCTCGGCGACGTTTTTTTTGGGTCGACAGGCCGCGTTTGCCGGAGTTGGCGTGCTGGCTATGGTTGCCATCGTGCGCATCTTGCCGGACAGTTGGTTTGGGGAAGACGTGCTCAGGATCTTCCTTATCGGCATGATAGGGCTACTGCTTCTGGTGTTCTTGGTGGGCAGCGGCAGCCGTGGCGCCACGCGCTGGCTCAACATCGCCGGTATTCAGTTCCAGCCTTCCGAGTTTTTAAAGCCATTTGCCATTGCGTATTCGGCCATCATGCTTGATCGCTTCTTTTCGCCCGGTGGCAACATCAACGAATTCCTTCGCAAGATGGGCATCTACCTGGGCATTTCGCTCTTTCTGATCTTTATCCAGCCCGATTTCGGTACTGTCCTGATCATCCTGTTGACCCTCATGTGCATGGCGTTGTTTGCGGGTCTCGACCCCAGATTTATCATCGGCGTGCTAATCTTCGGCATTCTCGTGATCGTGATTGCGCTTGTCGCAGAGCCGTACCGTATGGTGCGTATTCAGGTTGCCTTGAACCCTTGGGCCGACGAGTATGGTGACGGCTATCAGGCCACGCTTGCCATCATGGCCTTTGCCTCGGGCGGTCTGTTCGGCCGTGGCATCGGCAACTCAACCATGAAGTACTCGTATCTGCCCGAGGCACACAACGACTACATCTTGGCCATCATTGGCGAGGAAGTCGGTTTTGTCGGAACCGTGCTGTTCTTCTTGGTGTTTGCGATGCTGATCTACTCGGCGTTTCGCATTGCCGAGCAGGCGACCGATCGTCGGGGCGCGCTCATGGCGTCTGGCTCCGCGGTCATTCTCGCGGTGCAGTTTTTGATTAACGCGCTGGGCATCCTCAACGTGTTTCCCATGACGGGCAAACCGTTGCCGTTTATTAGCTACGGCGGTTCGTCGATTATTGTGTCGCTCATGCTTGCCGGGTTGATCCTGCGCGTTTCGTACGAGAGCGCCCGCCGCGATGAGTATGACCGCCGCCGTGAGAGCTTTGCCGTTATGGATGAGAGTACCGCCGGCGTGCCCCACGTGCGCGGCGAGCGATCTTCGCGTAACGGTTTTACCGTCCTGGATGGCTCTGCGACCGAGCCGGCAGCCCGCCCGCGTCAGCGAACGGCGCCGCAAGGTCGTCCTCAGCGCCCCAGCCCTCGCAACGCGGGCGGCGGATATAATCGAATCGATTTGAACTCGGACCCGTCGGCGCGTCTGCGTACCGACGACCAGGGACCGCGTGTACGAAGGGACTACCATGACCGATAAAATGACCGTTGCTATTGCAGCCGGCGGCACGGCCGGGCACATCAACCCCGCGCTCGCCTTGGCCGAAGAGCTGCGTGACCGTGGCCACCACGTTGTGTTCGTGGGCCAGTCGCGCAAGCTCGAGGGTCGTCTGGTCCCCGAGGCTGGGTTTGATTTTGTGCCCATTACGGTCACGGGCTTCGACCGCTCCCGTCCTTGGACGGCGCTGACCTCGCTGTGGCGTGTCAACAAAGCCAAGCGTGCGCTCGCCAGTCATTTCTCAAAGGTCGGCAAGCCCGATGCCGCCATTGGTTTTGGTGCCTATGTCGAGGTTCCGCTGCTGGGGTGGTGCAAGGGCGCGGGCGTTCCGTATCTGCTGCATGAGCAGAACTCTGTTCCGGGCCTGGCCAACAAGATGATGAACTCCCACGCCGCCCGCGTGTGCATCTCGGTGCCGGCAGCGCGTTCGGTCTTTGAGCGCGAAGGTGACCCTGACCACGTGCTCATGACCGGCAACCCCGTACGTCGCTCGGTGATCGAGGGCGATCGCGCTCGCGGCCGCAAGGCACTTGGCGTTCCCGAGGACGCTACGCTGCTGCTCGTCTTTGGCGGTTCACTTGGCGCCCAGCACCTCAACGAGCGTGTGGCTTCGCTCAAAAACGAGCTGCTTTCGCGCAAGAACCTCTATGTGTTGCATTCGACGGGTGCCGACGGCTTTGAGGAGACCGAGCGCGCTTTGGCGCTGACGCCCGAGGAGGCGAAGCGTTACCGCGTCCAGCCTTACATCGACAACATGGGCGATATGCTGGCTGCTGCCGATTTGGTGCTCTCGCGTTCGGGCGCATCGAGCGTGGCCGAGATCGCTGCACTCGCCGTGCCTTCGGTGCTCGTGCCGTACCCGCATGCGACGGCCGACCACCAAACCACCAATGCCCGTTATCTGGTCGACGCTGGGGCCGGCGTGCTCTGCGCCGATGCCGATATCGACGGTTCTGCCTTTGCCGATGAACTGCTGCACCTGGTCGATGACGCGGCGGCGCGCGACGCCATGCGTCAGGCGGCGCGTGGTCTGGCTCAGGATAGGGCCGCCGCTCTTCTGGCGGATGCGGTAGAGGGTTTGCGTTAGTTAGACGGGATATCGTCGGTCGCCCTCGCGCTGATGCGGTAGGTGCGGTACAGTTAACGGGTTACAGGCAGTGTTTACGCAAGGAGTACACGAGCACATGGCTGATTCCCAGACTGCAACCTCCGCGCCCGAGTTTAAGAGCGCCCACTTTATCGGTATCGGCGGCGCCGGCATGAGCGGCATCGCCCTCGTTCTTCACGAGCGCGGTTATGCCGTTACCGGCTCCGACCTTAAGACGTCACGTTATATCCGCCAGCTTACCCGCGCTGGTGTGAAGGTGCATGTGGGCCATGAGGCCGCCACGATCGACGAGGTCAAGCCCGACGTGGTTGTTGTCTCCACCGCTATTCCGGAGTCCAACCCTGAACTCGTGCGCGCTCGCGAGCTTGGTATTCCCGTGTGGCCCCGTGCCAAGATGCTCTCTGCTTTGGGCCACGGCTACACCACCGTCGCTGTTGCCGGCACGCATGGCAAGACCACCACGTCTTCGATGTGCGCCACCATGCTCGACCGCATGGGTCTGGATCCGAGCTTCTTGATCGGTGGCATCGTCGAGGGCTATGACACGAACGGCAAGAACGGCTCGGGCGACTACTTTGTCGCTGAGGCCGACGAGTCCGACAGCTCCTTCCTGTTCCTGAACCCCAACGTGGTCATCGTGACCAACGTCGAGGCCGACCACCTCGATCACTACTCGGGTATCGAGGAGATCGAGGCAACTTTCGCCAAATTCATGAGCCTGGTGGGCGAGGACGGCACCGTCATCGTCTGCGGTGAGGACCCGCATCTGGTCGAGCTCGCCAAGTCGACGGGTCGTCACGTGCTTTCCTACGGCTTTGCCGAGAGCAACGACATCGTCTGCATGCACCCGGATGTCAAGGGCATCCAGAGCGATTTTATCGTTCGCTTTGAGGACGGCACTGAGCACGCTGTGGAGATCAAGAGCAATCCCGGTCGCCACAACATGCTCAACGCCACGGCGGTGCTCACCGTCGCCCATGTCCTGGGCCTTGACATCGACGCCGCCGCCAAGGCGCTCTCGAGCTTTGAGGGCGTCCGCCGTCGCTTTACCCACGTGGGCGATATCGATGGCATCACCGTGGTCGATGATTACGGCCATCACCCCACCGAGATCAAGGCGACGCTTGCTGCTGCTTCGTCGCTGGGCTACAAGCACGTCGACGTCGTGTTCCAGCCGCACCGCTATTCGCGCCTGCAGGCCCTGTGCGACGACTTTGCCGATGCATTTGCCAATGCCGATAAACTGCTGCTGATTGATGTGTTCTCGGCTGGCGAGATGCCCATTCCGGGTGTCACCTCTAAGATGCTCGCCGATACCGTGCGCGCCAAGCATCCTGGCAAGGAGGTCGTGTACTGCTCCAGCCGTCTTGAGCTCAATCAGGAGCTCGAGCAGATGGTGGGCGAGGGCGACCTGCTGCTCACTATGGGTGCCGGTGACGTTACGACCGTCGGTCCCGAGTTCATTGAGTATCTGACTGCCAAGAAAGACGCTTAAGTCTAATGGGTCTGTTTAACGCCGTCATGGCGCTCTCGGGCATGATCGACACGGATGTGATCGAGGACGAGCGCCTTGCGCGTCATACGAGCTATCGTATCGGCGGCAAGGCCGACCTCTTTGTGACGTGCCATAGCTATCATGCCCTCCGCCGCGCCGTGGCGGTGCTCGATCGCGAGCAGGTGCCGTGGGTCATCATCGGCAAGGGCTCCAATCTGCTGGTTGCCGATGGCGGTTATCGCGGCGCCGTCATTTCGCTCGGACGTGAGTTTCAGCGCACGGTTGTTGCCGATGACGGTTGTACGCTGACGGTCGGTGCGGGCGTGATGTTTGCGCGCCTGGTCAACGATGCCCTGTCGCGTAGCCTCTCGGGCCTTGAGTTTGCCGTTGGCATCCCTGGTTCGGTTGGCGGTGCGATATCTATGAATGCCGGCACACGGACCGAGTGGATTGGCTCGCTGGTTGAGGATGTCGTAACGTTTGACCCGGCATCCGGTATCAAACATTATGCGGGGTCCGAGATCACTTGGGGCTACCGCGAATGTAGCCTTCCCCGCAATGAGATCATCCTCGAGTGCGTGCTCAAGCTTAAACCGGCGCCCAAGGCCGACATTCGCGAGCGCATGGAGCGGTACCTGACGAGGCGCAAGCGTACACAGCCCATGGGTCGCGCATCCTGCGGGTCGGTCTTTCGCAACCCGCCCGATGCGAGCGTGGGCAAGCTTATCGAGGATTGTGGATTAAAGGGTTTTTCGATTGGCGGCGCGGAAGTTTCGCCCGTTCACGCTAATTTTATCGTTAATAACGGAACTGCCTCGGCCGATGACGTTGCCGCGGTTATCAGACATGTGCACGGAAAGGTGAGGGAGGCGTATGGCATCGAGCTCAGACCGGAAGTTAAATTCCTCGGCTTCTAGAGCATCGAAACCCACCTTCCGCCGCGCCGGAGGGCGTTCCGGCGCGCCTGCCAAACCTCAACGCAATATCGTCGCGCACTCTAAGCCTGTCGGGCATGCTCGACAGACCAGTCGTCCGGTTGTCGGCTCGCAGCTCGGTAATCGTCCGGCCGCAAAAAAGTCCTCGCGTCCCTCGGTGACGTCAAAGCCTGTTATGGGCGCCAAGCCTGCCCGTCCTATGGCAACTCCTAAGCCCTCGACAGGAACTAAGGCGGCGCGTCCGAGTCGCACGCTGGGCGCATCGAAACCGCGCTCGCTGACATCGGTGCCGGCTACCGCCAAGAAGCCTTCGGGTAAAAAAGGCGTCAACCCGTTGTCTTTACTTAGGGCGATGGCAAATAAAACATCAGACGCCGCTTCTGTCGTTACAGGCAAAGGCAAAATCGTGGGCGGCGTTTTGGCCGTCTTGGCCGTGCTCGTCGTCGTTGCTATCGTGGTGATTAACTCTGGATTGTTTACCGCCACTGATATTCAGATTCAAGGCAGCGAGCATGTGACGAAGCACGATGCTATCCAGCTGATCGATTTGCCCGAGGGAACGTCGCTTTTTAACGTCGATCCCGACCAGATTACCGAGGACCTCAAGCAGAACCCGTGGGTCTCGGGCGTGGATGTCCAGCGTCAGTTCCCACATACGCTCATCATTACGCCGATGGAGCGCAAGGTCATTGCAATTGCCTATATCAGCTCCGATGACCTTGCCTGGGCCATCGGGGATGATGACACCTGGATCGCCCCGCTGTCGACGTCGGTCGAAGTGGATGACCAGGGCAACGTCATCACGACGGGGCAGGGCTCAAATACCCTGACCGGCATTGATGCCGCGCTGGCGCTCGCTAAGCACTATGGCGCGGTGTTGTTGACTGATGTCTCGGCGGATGTCGCTCCGGTTTCCGGCCAGGCAGTGAGCTCCAAGGCCGTTAAGGCTGGCTTGGATTATGTGCGTGGTTTTTCGAGCGAGTTCTTGGGACAAGTCAAGGATATTTCCACGCCTTCGGTCGAAGCCATCTCGGCAAACCTCAATAACGGCATTGAGGTGTCGCTGGGCGATTCGAACGATATCGTCAAGAAGGAGCGCGTAGTCACCAAGCTGCTTTCGCAGGTAGAGGGCGTAACGTATATCAATGTGCGCTCTCCGGGTAACTATACATTTAGGAACGCTCCGACCTCGTAGCGCTGGTTGATGCTTTGTTGAGAGGCCATACCACGCCGTTTATCTGGTTTGTTTGGTTTTCACGGTCAATTATTTGACTGATACGTTCATAATGTGCAAACATAATACGGTTTACCTTTGCATTTACTTTCAACCTGAAGGTTAATGTGCGCAGGGGTCGACCCATGCTATGGCTATAACCTTTGTTCGGAGGACCGACATGCACGAGACAGAGATCAACAACTACCTTGCCGTCATTAAGGTGGTCGGCGTCGGCGGCGGCGGTACCAACGCGGTCAATCGAATGATCGAAGAGGGCATCCGCGGCGTCGAGTTTGTTGCCATCAACACCGATGCTCAGGCACTCGCGATCTCTGATGCCGATATCAAGGTGCACATCGGCACCGACCTTACCCGCGGCCTGGGCGCCGGCGCCAACCCCGAGGTTGGCCGCAAGGCTGCCGATGAGTCCCGCGACGACATTGCCGAGGCGCTCGCTGGTGCCGACATGGTGTTCGTCACCTGCGGCGAGGGCGGTGGCACCGGTACCGGCGCTGCTCCCATCGTTGCCGATATCGCGATGAACGAGGTCGGTGCGCTGACCGTCGCCGTCGTGACCAAGCCCTTCACCTTCGAGGGCCGCAAGCGCAAGAAGAGCGCCGAGGAGGGCATTAAGACCCTCTCCGATTGCGTCGACACCATGATCGTCATCCCTAACGATAAGCTGCTCGACATCGCCGAGAAGAAGACCACCATGCTCGAGGCCTTCGCGATTGCCGATGGCGTCCTTTCCCAGGGCACCCAGGGCATCACCGACCTCATCACCGTCCCCGGTATCATCAACCTGGACTTCGCCGATGTTAAGACCATCATGAAGCAGGCCGGTACCGCCATGATGGGTATCGGTACCTCTTCTGGGGACACCCGTGCCGTCGACGCTGCCCAGCAGGCCATCTCCAGCCCGCTGCTCGAGAGCTCCATCGATGGTGCCACGCGCGTGCTGCTCTCCATCGCCGGTTCCAAGGACCTGGGCATCCAGGAGATCAGCGACGCCGCCGACGTTGTCGCCAACGCCGTCGACCCCGAGGCCAACATCATCTTCGGTACCGTTGTCGACGAGTCCCTGGGCGATCAGGTGCGTATCACCGTCATCGCTACGGGCTTCTCCGACTCCAACGTCAACCGTCAGGACGAGCTTTTTGCCGCTCAGCAGTCCCAGAGCAAGGCCGCTGCCTCCGCTGAGCCGCAGCGCACCGCTCCTGCCACGAGCCCGGCTCAGGCCGCTCCGACCCGCAACGTCGGTGGCACCGAGCTTCCTAACTTCGGCAACGATCAGTTCGAGCTTCCCGACTTCCTGAAGCGCGGTAGCTTCTAAGTCGTTCTTTGCATTGTTGTGCACAGGGGCGTGTCCGTATGGACGCGCCCTTTTTATTTCGACTTTGTAAACTAGAACCTCCAATCTCTTTACGTTCCCTTTACGATTGCCTCCAGCGCAGCAGGTATCCTTTTAGAGAAGTATGACAGCCGTATAAACGCGGGCTGTAGCGGCGATGCCGCGGTACTTGTGTTATTAGGAGGCTTTAGTATGGCAGCACGTGCGGACAAAGTTTCGCGTGTCGACCATGATGGAGTTACGTTGGTGGAGGGCGCGACATCCGATGTTCGCTTTGCCTTCACCGAGCGTGCCGGTGGCGTTTCCGAAGATGCGTACTCCTCACTCAACTTGGGCTCGCATGTTGGCGATGACCCCTTTGCTGTTCAAGAAAATCGTCGTCGTGCGCTCGAGGCTATGGGTGCCGCCGAGTGCGAGCACAACCTGCTCGTTCCCAATCAGGTCCATGGTGATCATATCGTTGCGGTGACCTCGAACGGCGCCGATGACCTTGAGGACGTTCGCGAGCAGATTGCCGAGGGCTGTGATGCCATCGTCTGCACGGCGCATAACGTGCCCGTGCTGCTCTGCTTTGCCGACTGCGTTCCCGTGGTGCTGGTGGCCCCCGGCGGATTTGCCGTGGTGCACTCCGGTTGGAAGGGCACGATTGCACGTATTTCCGCCAAGGCGTGCCAGGCGCTTTGCGATGCTGCCGGTTGCGATGCGAGCGACGTTTCCGCCTATATCGGCCCCCATATCTTGGGTGACGAATATGAGGTATCCCAGGAACTCATGGATCGCTTTGCCGCCGAGTTCTCTTGCATCGATGCGAATACCTCTCGCATGCTCGATCTTTCCGCTGCCATTCGCGAGGCGCTGGTAGATGTCGGTGTCGACGCGGATAATATCGTGGATACCCAGCTTTCGACCGTGCGTCAGAACGACCGCTTTTATTCCTACCGTAACGAGGACGGCACCTGTGGGCGCCATGCTGCGATCGGCGTGATGCTATGAGAAAGATCGTATCGGTCCTGAGCGCCGCTGTGCTTACGCTTACGCTGTGCGCCTGTTCTTCGGGATCTTCTAGCTCTTCCATTACCGTGGCCGGCTCCACGACCTGCCTTCCTATCGCCGAGATTGCGGCCGAGGGCTTTAAGGAGGAGACCGGCATCGACGTGCTCGTTTCCGGTTTGGGTTCTTCCGCTGGGATCGAGGCCGTCAGCGCCGGCACGGCCGATATCGCCAGCTCCTCCCGTGGACTCAATGCCGACGAACAGGATCTGGGCCTGACTCCCATTGTCATTGCCCACGACGGTATTGCGGTCATCGTGAACGACGACAACCCCGTCGATAACCTCTCGACCGAGCAGCTCCGCGATATCTACGCCGGCAAGATTACCAATTGGAAAGAGGTCGGTGGCGAGGACCTGAGGATTCAGGTCATCAACCGAGACGAGGCGTCCGGTACGCGCGAGGCCTTCCGTACCATCGTGATGGATGGCACGCCGTTCGATCGCCGCTCGGCTGTTCTTTCGGGTACGGGCCAGGTGCGCGACGTGGTATCTCGTTCGCGTGGGGCCATCGGCTACATTTCGCTGGGCTTCGTCGATAGCCTCAACACCAAGACCTCGGTCAAGGCCGTCTCGGTCAATCATGTTGAGGCGTCCGAGAAGACGGTCGCGAGTGGCGGCTATCCCATCTCGCGCGACCTTTACTTCTTTGTGAAGGGTGTGCCTTCGCAGCAGGCGCAGGATTACATCGACTATGTGACGTCCGAAAAGATGGACAAGCAGATTCGCGAGGCGGGCTTTATTCCCGTCACCAACGACGAGAAGGGGAGTGAGTAGCATGGAAGCACAGGAAAACTCCCAGACTGAGCAGAATGTTCAGACGCCCAAGAAGCGCGAGCTGGCGCTCGTATCGCGCAGTACCTATATCAAGGAGAAGGCGCTGCAGTGGATCTTCTTTGCCTGCGCGTTCTTGGCGGTCGTTACCGTCATCCTGATTTTTGTCTTTACCACGTACTCGGCGCTGCCCGTCTTTACTGACATCGGTCTGGCTGACTTCTTTAGCTTTACGTGGGCGCCTTCCGAGGGCCACTACGGCATCTTGTCGCTGCTTGCTGGCTCGGGTCTGGTGACCGTCGGTGCGCTCGCCATGGGCGTGCCGCTGGGCGTGGGTACGGCCGTTTACCTGGTCGAGATTGCCAGCAAGCGCGTGCGCAAGCTCATCAGCCCCGCCGTTGACCTGCTGGCGGGCATACCCTCCATCATCTACGGCTTCTTTGGCATGATCATCATCCGCCCGTTTATCGCACAACTGACCGGCGGCCTTGGTTTTGGTGCGCTGACGGCGTGGTTTGTGCTCGCCATCATGATCGTCCCTACCATCACCACGCTCACCATCGATGCTCTCAATTCCATTCCCATGGGTATTCGCGAGGCGTCGTATGCCATGGGCGCCACCAAGTGGCAGACCATCTATAAGGTCGTGTTACCTGCCGCCAAGCTGGGCATTGTGGACGCCATCGTTTTGGGCATGGGGCGCGCCATCGGCGAGACTATGGCCGTGCTCATGGTCGTGGGCAATGCTCCGGTCATTCCCGATAGCATCGCGAGCCCCATCTCGACGCTCACGAGCCAGATTGCGCTCGACATGAGCTACTCCTCGGGCTTGCACCGCTCGGCGCTCTTTGGCATGGGCGTGGTCCTGTTTATCATCTCCGCCGCGCTGGTGGGCATTGTCCGTCTGATTTCCAAGAAGAAGAGGGGGTAGGCTATGTCCGATTTCGTTGACACGACGGTCGATACGACCTCGTCGCGCGAGCGCATTAAGCGTGCCCTTTCCCACGGCAAGAAGGGCCGCATCAACAAGGACCTGTCCAACAAGATCATGCTTGGCGTGTTTCGTGCCGCTGCCTACATCACCACGCTGGTGCTGGTCGCTATCATCGCCTACGTGGTCATTAACGGCCTGCCACATATCTCGCTCGACTTTATCTTCGGTTGGCCCCAGGGCGTCAACGCCGAGGGCGGAATTTGGCCCACGATCGTCTCGACCGTCTATGTGACGGCGCTCGCCATGCTTATCTGCACGCCGATCGCTGTGCTGGCAGCCGTCTATCTGGCCGAGTACGCCAAGCAGGGCAAGGTCGTCGAGCTCATTCGCTACGCTGCCGACGCTTTGGCCTCGGTGCCCTCCATCGTTATGGGTCTGTTTGGCTACGCCTTGTTTGTCGAGGCCATGGGCCTGGGCCTTTCGATGGTCTCGGCCGCTCTGGCACTCGCGCTCTTGATGCTTCCCATCGTCATGCGCACCACCGAAGAGGCCATTCGCGCCGTTCCGCGCTATATCCGTTGGGGCGCGTACGGCCTGGGCGCTACCAAGTGGCAGGTCGTCTCCAAGATCGTGCTTCCTTCGGCCTTTGGCCGCATTGCCACGGGCATCGTCCTTGCCATCGGCCGTGCCATCGGCGAGACCGCCGTGGTGCTCTACACCATGGGCCAGGCCATCAATCTACCTATTTCGCCGCTCGATTCCGGTCGTCCCATGACCGTTCACCTGTACCTGCTTGCCAACGACGGCATCAACATGAACGCAGCCTACGGCACCGCGCTCTTGCTGATGGTGATCATTTTGGCCTTCAACCTGTTTGCGCGCTTCCTGTCGCGCAAGCGTCGCTAGTTAAGGAGTCCCATGTCCGTTTATCAGTCCGCTCCCGCGTTGGAGCAAGCGGCCATTACGGCCAAGGATTTCAACTTTTGGTACGGTGACTTTCATGCGCTGACGGGGCTTGACCTCAACATCGCCAAAAACGCCATCACCTCCTTCATTGGCCCTTCGGGCTGCGGCAAGTCGACGTTTTTGCGCTGCATCAACCGCATGAATGACCTGATTGAGGGCACGCGCGTCGAGGGCACCATGACGCTCGACGGCAACGATATCTATGCCGAGGGTGTCGACCCGGTCGATCTCCGTCGTCGCGTGGGCATGATCTTTCAGCAGCCAAACCCGTTTCCCAAATCCATCTACGAGAATGTCGCCTTTGGCCCTCGTCTGCAGGGCGTGACTAGCAAAAGCGACCTCGATGACATCGTGGAAGAATCGCTCAAGCGCGCCAACCTCTGGAAAGAGGTATCCAATCAGCTCAACAAGGATGGTTTGGCGCTCTCGGGCGGTCAGCAGCAGCGTCTGTGCATCGCGCGCGTGCTTGCGGTGCAACCCGATGTCCTTCTGATGGACGAGCCCTGCTCCGCCATCGACCCCACGTCCGTCTCTAAGGTCGAGGATCTGATGGCCGAGCTGGCGCCCGAGATGACGATCATCATCGTCACGCATTCAATGCAGCAGGCAGCTCGTATTAGCGACTACACCGCATTCTTCTTGCAGGAAGTTGCCGGCGAGCCCGCCACACTCATCGAGTATGGTCAAACCGACGCGATCTTCACCAGTCCGGTGGACTCGCGGACGGAAGACTATATCACCGGCCGCTTTGGCTGATCGGTGCGACTAGTCCCAAGCCGATCGGACCTGGTCCGGTGCGTATTCACTGTGCGGGCGGCATGACCGCACCCAACTGATTGGAGTGAACCATGCGCAAACTGTTTTCCCGTCAGCTCATCGAGGCCCGCCACGAGATGCTGAGCATCTACGAGGCCGTCGATCTGGCCCTCCACGATGCCGTGAGGGCCTATGTTACCGACGACCGCAAGCTCGCCACCAAGACCAAGAAGCGCACGCTTTCGATTGACGCACGCTGCGCCAACCTGGAGGCCGTCTGCTACAACCTGATTGCCACGCAGTCACCGGTCGCCTCCGACTTCCGCTTGCTGCAGACGATCATCTACGTCGACTTTAACCTGCAGCGCATGACCGATAAGGTTCGCCAGATTTGCCGCGCCACGCGTCATATGATCAAGGCCGACATCTCGCTGCCCAAGGAGCTTGTCGGCACGGTCGAGGCCGAGGCTGAGGCCGTCTACCAGGTGCTGGGCTCTTCGCTTTCCGCGCTCGTCACCAACGACATGTCCATCATCTGCAACTTGGCCGTCGAGGACGAGCCAGTGCACGCCGCCTACGAGAAGTTCTTCCGCACCTTTAACCGTATGGATACGGGCGACTTTATGGACGACGACAGCAACTATGACGACCTGCGCCGCGCCATCATGGTTTCGCGCTACCTCGATCGCATCGCTTCGATTTCCATCGATGCTGCTTGCCGTCTGACCTTCCTGTTGACTGGTCAGCGCATGAATGCCGGCGATATCGCCCGCACTGATGAGGATGAACTCGAGAGCATGCGCGTGCCTTCGGGCGAGGGTGTTATCATGAGGCCCGCCGTCGACGCTCGCTACGTTGCCAAGGTGCCCGTTAACGAGGTCAGCGAGGGTCTTCGCTACCTGCTCGATCATCTTGAGGACGAGGACGATGGCGAGGACGACGAGGAGTAAGTAATCCCGTTCGTCGAAAGATTGTAAATACCTAAGTGAGCGCGGCCTTGCACATGCGGGGCCGCGCTCTTGCGATAGCATGGGACTACTTGTTTGGCTGTCAGCGGAGGCGATTGGCAATGGATAACTATTTGGACTTGATGCGCGCTCGCCGCGAGCAGATTCTGGAACGTTTTTATGCGGCGCTCGATCGCGCAGGCCGTCCCCACGACGCCGCGCGCCTCATTGCCGTGTCCAAGACCGTTGGTGTCGATGAGACCGTTGCCGCCATCCAGGCGGGGTATCGCCATTTTGCCGAGAATCGCCCGCAGGAGCTGGTTCGCAAGCTCACGGGTCTGGCGGAGCATCCGGAGCTGCCCGAGGTGCGCTTCGATATGATCGGCAACCTGCAGACCAATAAGATCAATGCGGTGCTGGGCTCAGCCGAGCTGATTCACTCGGTGGGTTCGCTGCATCTGGCGCAGGCGATCTCGAGCCGTGCTGTCCGCAAGATTGAGGCAGGCGAGCTCGCCGGCCCCCAGCGTGTGCTCATTGAGGTCAATGTGAGTGGTGAGGAGTCGAAGGGAGGCTTTTCGCCCGATGAGATTCGCGCCGCCGCGGATGAGCTTGCGGAACTTGAGGGAATTTGCGTACAGGGGCTTATGACTATGGCGCCCCGGGGGAATAAGGATGTGGCACGCCGCACCTTTGCGGGGCTTCGTGAGCTGAGGGATGAGCTGGAGGCGGCGCATCCCGATTTGAACCTGCCCGAGCTTTCCTGCGGTATGAGCGAGGACTTTGAGCCTGCCCTTGAGGAGGGCTCTACGCTCGTTCGCCTGGGCAGGGTAGTATTTAGCCCGGAGTTTGCAGTAAAATAAGGCTCTGAAGTGCGCACTGATTATCGGGGCGCCTGCACTAAACCGCGAGAGGACACAACCATGGGCTTCCTTGACGAGATTAAAAATAAGATGCACCTGGGCGGCCAGCAGGGTTACGACCAGGGTTATGGCCAGGACGACGACTACGGCTACGATGACGGCTATGACGATAGTTATCAGGGCAACGGCTACAGCGGTGCTTCGGGCGAGGGCTTCTACACCCAAGACGAGCCGAGCAACGGCCTGCTTGGTCAGACGCGCCGCGGTGAAGCTGAGTCGGTTGCCGTGTATACGCGCTCCGGTCAGCTGGTCGGCGATGACTCCCGCCATGCCACGACGTATAACCCGCCTTCGCGCTCGCAGGACAGTGTTGCGAGCGGTTATCGTCCTGGTGCCTACGACACGCCGTCTAGCTACGCCGAGAACACCCGCGCCCGTGCCGCCGCTGCGCCCGCGCCTGCAGTGAGCGATGCCTCGGCCTATGCGAGCAATATCATCAACGCCACACCGCAGCTGCCGGCCTATGTCCTGCGCCCCGAGAGCTATGACGATGTGGAGACCGTGGTGCGCCGCGTTCGCACCAAGCAGCCTGTCGCACTGATTTTTGTGGGCGTACGCACCGAAGTTGCCAAGCGCGTCTTGGACTTCTCTTACGGCTTTGCCTGCGGTCTGGGTGCCACGGTCAAGGAGGTGGGCGACCGCGTGTTCATGGTGCTGCCCGCCGGTTGCGAGGTCAAAGATTCCGATCTCAAGAAGCTTCGTGCGGACGGCTACCTTAAGTAAAGACAAGACGAGGAGATTCCCATCAACATCTACACTATCGTCCAGCTGGTCAACACGCTGTTCAACTTCTATTCCACGCTTATTGTCGTCTACTGCTTTATGACGTGGATTCCCATGAAGCAGGGTGGTTTGCTTCAGGATATTGCCGCAGTGCTTGATAGCGTGTGCGGTCCGTGGCTCAACCTGTTCCGTCGTTTCATCCCGCCGATGGGCGGTATCGATTTTTCGCCGGTCGTTGCGATTATTGCGTTGCAGTTGGTGCAGAGGCTGGTTCTGCAGCTTCTTATAGGTATACTCGTATAGAACTGACTTAGTAACTTACGTCGGGCGTGTAGCGCCGAGGCGATGAAAAAGGAGACTTGTTATGGCTATTACCCCCGCAGACATCCAGGCTCAGACTTTCTCTGAGGCCAAGCGTGGCTACGATCCTGCTGAGGTCGACGTCTTCTTGGAGACGCTGTCCTCCGAGGTTGACGCTATGCTCGCTAAGATCGTCGACCTTAAGGGTCGTCTGACTGCTACCGAGCAGCAGCTTGCCGATGCGCAGGCTCAGCTTGCCCAGGCTCAGGATGCCCCCGCCCAGGCCGTTCCTGCCGCCCCCGTGGCTGCTCCCGCCCCTGACTTCTCCGCTCAGGAGCGCCAGATTTCCGCTGCCCTGATCGCTGCCCAGCAGACCGCTGAGACCATCGTCAACGATGCCAATGAGAACGCTGAGCGTATCCGCAACGAGGCTGACGCCAAGGCCCGCGAGGTTATCCGCCAGGCTCTGACTGAAAAGCAGGCCGAGCTCGAGGAAATCGACCGTCTGAAGGCTTCCCGTGAGGAGTTCAAGGCCGAGTACCTCAAGCTCATCCAGCACTTTATGGACGATGCCCAGAACTCCTTCCCGGCCGACCTCATGGCCTCCACGCCGGTCGGTTCTGCCGCTTCTCCTGCGGTGACTGTTCCCGCCGAGCCGCTACCCGTCGCTGACCCGGTTGTCCCTGTGGCCGATCCCTTCGCCCCGATTGACAACTTTGCCGCTGACGACCTGGACTAACATTCGGCCTACAATTTAGTGCCTAGAAAGGACCCGCAGCTTGCGAGTCCTTTTTTATGACTGTACCGGGGCGCGCAACATAAAAAACCAAGCCCTGAACATAGTGGCGCGGAGCTCGGCGAACGGGTGAGCGGTAAAAGGTAGGTTTTGAGGCATGTCCTAAAAATCTACTTGAGGAGGAAGTCGGGGAGGGGAATGGTGCGGGCCTCGCGATGCTCGGGATCGGCGATGTGGTCGGCAGGATAGCCACAGACGAGCATGTGATAGGGATAGACGCCCTCGGGCAGGTTGAACTGCTCGCAGGCTAGCTCGGGCTTAAAATGGCATACCCAGCATGTCCCAAGGCCCTGCTCCTCGGCCTCCATCATCATCTGATCGCAAACAATCGAGGTGTCGATAGCGCTGGAGTTCATCTGGTCATAGGGGCGAACCCAAGCGTCGCCGGTAACGCTGCAAATGAGGAAGATGAGCGGAGCGCCAAAGATGGAGCCATCGCGAGCAAACCGAGGCTGACAAGCAGCGGCCTTCTCCAGAAGCTCAGGCGTATCCAACACCATCACACGGGTTGGATGATTATTGCAAGCAGAAGGAGCAATACGCCCAGCTTCAATAACAGCATCCACCACAGCCTGCTCAACAGAACGATCCTCAAACAACCGACAAGAATACCGAGACCGAGCCAGATCCAAATACGCCATAACCAAACCCTCCAAAGTCAGCAAATCAATCCAAAGGGTACCCAAAGCCCCATCCACCCAAACGCTCACCGAATGCCAAAGTGTTCAATAGGGTAC
>CABMOY010000015.1 GCA_902388345.1 uncultured Collinsella sp. | reverse complement strand
CGGAAACTGGGCTTCGCGAAGTTTTCCGAGAGAAAGGACCGCCTCCCGCCCCGGCCTGCGGTGACTTGGTAGCACCGTGTGCTGCCGAAGGGACTTTGCGCGATGACTAGGGCTGAAAAAGAAAGTGAGTGTGGGCGCCGTCGTTCGTTTGGACGACGGCGCCCACGTTTTGGATTTATTGGGCTGTGGCGGTGAAGGTTGTTTTGTCGGCGGCGATGTGCACGTGCAGCTTTGCCTGACCGTCGCAGCTGATGAGCACGCCTACCTCGAACGGGGTTCCTGTCTTGTCGTAGGTCGAACGCACGATACGCATCGCCGCCTTACCGGTGTTCTGTCCCAAAAGGCGCGCCTCATGCTTGTCGAGGTTGACCGTCTCGTAGACGGCATCGACGCTTGCGGGCAGGATGCCGGTCTTTTCCGCGATATAGGCGTAGAGCGAGCCATCCACGTCTTTGCGCGTGAGCTCGGGGCAAAGCGACACGGGGATATAGACGTAGTTGAGCTCCATGGGTTTGTCGTTGGCGAGACGCAGGCGGCGAATCTCCCAGACGGGTGTCCCTTCGGGCACTTTGAGCCCAGAGGCGATGCCGCGGACGGCCGGTATGCTTGAAAAGGCGAGAATCTGCGAGCTCGGAACCCGTCCCGCTTCGCGCATCCGCGCGCTGAAATTCAGGGCCAGGTCGATGCCGGGTGCTGAAGTTTGGGGCTTGATGAACGTGCCCTGCCCGCGTTTGCGCACCACGCGCCCCTCGATGACGAGATCTTGGAAGCAACGGCGCACGGTCGCGCGCGATAACTCCAGCCGCTCACAGATTTCGAGCTCGCGTGGCAGCGGCGTCTTGGTGTCGAACGCCTGGCTGGCGATAAGCAGAGCGATTCGATGTTTAAGTTGGACATAGAGCGGCGTATCACCGCTGCGGTCGAAGGGTTCGGAGGCGAGAAACGAGATCATATCCATGGGGTACCTCCATGTCGTGGGCGTACGTGACATGGTCTGACACTGCGGGGCAAACCGGAGATGCCAGGCCCGATTCTTGCTGGTATGTATGGTGCATAAGGAACATAAAACATTTATCAGGCAATCTACCTGCTATTTTAAAAATAATTAGAAGAAAAAATAATTTAGGCACAAAAATAGTTGCTACCGTTAACCGATGAATAGTTGCCGTTCGCAACTATTTTCTTGTACCGAACATGCCCCGGCGCAACAATAATCTCAGCAAAAAGCAAAGCCGTGCGACACACGGCAGGTCGAGAGGAGACCGCATGCGGTATCTGGTAATGGTCAGTCACGGAACGCTCGCTCCCGGACTGCACAGTGTCCTCAAGATGCTCGGCAATGACGCCCCGAACATCTTGTCGACGAGTCTCGTGGACGGCATGGGCGCTGACGAGTATGTCGAGAACGTCAAGGCGATGCTCGCTCCCGTTACCGCCGATGACGAGGTTGTCCTGCTTGGTGACATCCTGGGCGGATCGCCGCTCACCAATGCCATGAACACGCTGGCCGAGAAGGGCCTGCTCGCCCACACCATTGCCTTCGGCGGCATGAACCTGCCCATGGCTATGACCGCCATGATGGGGCTTGCCACCATGGACCTGGATTCCCTCAAGCAGATGATGCTGCAGGAGGGCAAGAACGGTATGTCCGAGCTCGTTGTCCCGACCGATGACGCCGACGACGAGGACGACGACATCTAGGCAGCGCATCCGCCCAAATTTTCGTGATGGAGCGGGGGTTAAGAGGAAAGACCCCCGGTGATAAAGAAAGGGAGAACGCATGATTTCGTTCATCCGCATTGACGACCGCATGATCCATGGACAGACCGTTACCCGTTGGGCCCTCGAGTATCCCTGCGACGGTCTTATCGCCGTCAACGACGCTGCGGCGTCCAACCCCGTGCTCAAGGAGGCCTACAAGAGTGCCTCGGGCAAGAAGACGTTCGTGTGGACCAAGGAGCACTTCAAGGAGGTCTCCGAGAAGGTTCTCAAGTCCGACACCAAGTACTTCCTGATCACCAAGAACCCGCTCGACATGAAGGAACTTCTCATCGATTTTGGCTTTAAGCCCGGCATGGACCGCATCATCGTCGGTCCCTGCAACGATCGTCCCGGCACCACCAAGCTCGGCAACAACCAGTCGATCACGCAGGAAGAGGCCCAGGCGCTCGAGGATCTCACCAACGCCGGCTACACGGTCGAGTTCGCCCTTATCAAGGAGAAGTCCATCGGTGAGTGGCCCAAGTTCCGCGGTCAGTTTGGCTTCTAGTTAGGCGCCAGCTGCATTTTGGTACCTACAGCCCTGGGGAAAGGGGCTGAGGAATAAAGAAAGGGGAAAGCATGGCAATCAATGCATTCCAAGCCGCGCTGTTCGGCCTGTTCGCCTGCCTGGCATCACTGCCTGGCATGGGCGGCACGACGATCGGCAACTACACTCTGGGGCGTCCTCTGGTCGCCGGCCTCATCGTCGGCATCATCATGGGCGATATGCAGACGGGCATCCTCGTCGGCGCTGCCATCCAGGTTGTCTACATCGCTCTCGTGACCCCCGGCGGAACCGTCTCCGCCGACGTCCGCGCCGTGTCCTATATCGGCATCCCGCTGGCGATCCTCGCCATCAAGAACTCGGGCATCGATCCCGCCTCTGCTGAGGCTGCCGGCATGGCCGCATCCCTCGGTGCCGCCGTCGGCACGCTCGGCACTGTGCTCTTCTATGGCACCGCCACCATTAACCTGGTGTGGCAGGGCATGGGCTGGAAGTGGCTCGAGAAGGGCGACCTCCACAAGCTCTACCTGGTCAACAACGTTCTGCCTTGGATCGGTCACATCGTCTGCTCGTTCCTCCCGACGTTCATCATCACCATGGGCGGCACCGCCATGGTCGACCTTATGAAGACCTACATGCCCATGGACGGCATCGCGATGAAGACGCTGTTCACCGTCGGCTCGCTGCTGCCTACCGTCGGTATCGCCATCCTGCTCAAGCAGGTCATCTCCAAGCCGACGGACTTCCTCACGTTCTTCTTCGGCTTCACCCTGTCCGCTGTCATGGGATGCAACCTGATTGCCGCCGCCGGCATCGGCTGCTTCTTCGCCCTGATCAACTATGAGATCGCTTCGCTCAAGATCGACCTCGCAAACGCTCCCAAGGCAGCTATCGCCTCGGGCTCCGATGATGAGGAAGAGGAGGACATCTAATGGCAGAGAAGAAGAAACTCTCTAAGAAAACGCTTGCCAAGTCGTTCCGCAACTGGTCCTATGGCAACCTGACTTGCTTCTCGCAGGAGCACATGCAGACCTTCGGTTACCTGTGCGCCATGCTTCCGATCGTCGAGGAGCTCTACGACACGCCCGAGGAGCAGAAGCAGGCCCTCCAGACCTACTCCGCGTTCTTCAACACCGAGCCGCAGATCGGCACCATGATTGTCGGCGTCACCGCCGGCCTCGAGGAGGCTCGCGCAAACGGCGAGGCCATCGACGACGACGCCATCAACGGCATCCGCGCCGGCCTCATGGGCCCGCTCGCCGGCCTTGGCGACTCGCTGATCGTCGGTACCCTGATCCCGATCCTGCTCGGTATCGCCCTCGGTCTCTCGACCGGCGGCTCTCCGCTCGGTGCCATCTTCTATATTGTCGTGTGGAACCTGCTCATGTTCCTTGGCATGCGCTTTGCCTACAACCAGGGCTATGAGCTCGGCGGCAAGGCGGTCGAGGCCCTCGTCGGCCCCAAGGCCAAGGCTCTGCGTGATTCCATCGTGATGGTCGGTACCATGGTCATCGGTGCAGTCGGTGCTACCTGGGTCTCCATCACCTGCAGCCCCAATCTGGTGCTGCCCGGCGGCGGTAAGTTCCAGGACACGCTCGACGGAATCTATCCGCACCTGCTGCCCATGGTCTTCATCATCTTCTGCTGGTACATGATGACCAAGAAGAAGGTCAACCCCATCGTTATGATGCTGATCCTCGTTGTGATCGCATTTGTGGGCGTTCTCATTGGCTTCTTCGACCCAGCACTGAGCTACTAGTCATCATCCCCTGGCCCCCTGTAAGGCCGTGCGGCCTCAACCGCACGGCCTTCTGATTTTGCGCCGCCCTTCAAGGGCAATATGGCCAGCGACCTCCATCGCCTACACGACACCCGCTATATTGCTCTTGAAAGATGACGTATTCGACAAACGATGCACTTGCGCATGATGCACACTTTGCACGAGGAGGACCATATGCACGAGAAACATGGACACGACCTTTCGCGCGACGACTTGATTCGCGAGGCAAAGATGCAGACCGATGCTATTCAGCGGCTCAATGTTTGGCTGCGCCTGGGCTATTCGCTCGTGGCGATTGGCTTTTTGATGGGGATGTGGGGTATGCAGGGCGGCCCCGGCTGGGGTGTCCCCGTGGGCATCGTGTGCCTGGTGGTGGGCACTCCGCTTTCGATCGTGCTTAAGGTCGGCACGACCAACGCCAAAAAGAATGTCGAGCGCATGCTCGAGGCCGCTGGTGTCGACGTTGAGGAGCTTATGCGACGCAAGAAGGACGAGCAATAGACTTCCGCGTTGGGGTGTCATAAATAATTGTTGCGAATGTTAACTAATGTACGGCAAATGACGGTTTTATGGCCCTTCTAGAGTTGCAAAGGACAATATCCCCAGTGGATTACGATGACGTCGCTCGAAAACTGATTGTGTACTCACGTTCCCTTGCCAAGGGATCCTTGAGTGCTGCCGGCGGCGCCAGTGTGGGCGAGGCACCGGTTTTACAGTATCTATCGGGTATTGACGGTGATGTCATTCCCTCCGAGATTGCCAAGAAGCTGAAATTCTCCCGTGCGCGCATGTCGCATATCTTGGATTCACTCGAGAGTAAGGGTTACGTTCAGCGCAGGACTGATCCAAACGATCGTCGGCGTGTGCTGGTGAGCATTACCAAGGAAGGCCGTGATTTCGCGGCGAAAAAAAATGCCGAGAGTGTGGCATCGCTCTCGAAACAACTCTCAGCGCTCGGCGAGCACGATGCCCAGGAGCTCGTGCGCATCCTGAATAAAGCTTACAGCCTTACCTATGATGCCGACGACTACCTGGACAATCTATAAGGATAAAGACAGACATTTAGGTGCATCTTGAAATGCACCCGGGACAGTTGTGCCCATCAGCCACCGTCAACATCTCATTCCAAACCAAATCAGCCAACGTACGTCATGGCAATCCCCGGTAGGTTGCAGGATGGCGGCTGAGCCTTTCCCTCGGGAAACTTCGCGAAGTCCAGTTCCCGAGGGAAAGGTATGGTCTGTGTAATACCAGATAAACAGTACATTTTTGCTAGATTGGTATTTGACTGAAGAACCAATTGGTATGGCTTATTAAGCCCACCTTGCCGTTGACGCTCATTTTACTGCCGTTGGTGGACTTCCGAACTTGGTTGCGCAAGTGCTCCCATATATTGATATGACCTAGTAGGTGGCTATCTGGTTACTACCAGTTGGCCCCTTGGTAACGGGTGGCCCCATTGTGCGGAATGTACCGAACATCCCCGTTTGATACGTTTTCCCATGCTGCCGGGGGGGGCGTCCTCGGCATGTCGGAAGAAAGGAGCCCAGGTGCGCAGGAATTCCATTTTTACGAAACGGTGGGTGAAGGGAAGCGCGGTCCTCGTTGCCACTGCAGCGACGCTCGTGTTTGCCAATCCCCAGCAGGCGATTGCCACGCCACTCAAGGGCGTCGACTCGGCGACCGTGTCCCAGTCTGCCTCGAATGTCGTCGACATCGATTTCGCTGACGGCATCAAGGGCCGTATTACGTTCCTCGAGGACGGTATTTTCCGTTATAACGTCGACCCCAAGGGTGAGTTTTCCGAGTACGCCACGCCGCGCAGTAAGTCCCACACGGCTAAGATCCAGGCTCAGCCCGATACCTCGGACACCTACAGCAAGCCGAGTGCGACGGTTGCCGACAAGGGCGACACTATCGAGATCACCGGCGGAAAGGCGACCGTGATCCTGGACAAGGCGACTGGCAAGATGAGTATCAAGTCAGGCGCCCGTGTCGTGGTTTCCGAGTCCGCGTCCCTCGACCTTGATAAGAAGGGTACCGTCCAGACGCTCGCCAAGGAGAAGTCCGAGAACTTCTTTGGCGGCGGCACCCAGAACGGACGCTTCCTGCACACCAACCAGACCATCGCCATCTCCAACACGAACAACTGGACCGATGGCGGCGTTGCCTCGCCCAACCCGTTTTATTGGACGAGTGACGGCTACGGCGTGCTCCGAAACACGTTTGCAGAGGGTTCCTACGACTTCGGTTCCACGGACTCATCGACGGTCACGACTTTGCACAGCGAGAATGAGTTTGATGCCTACTACTTCGTGGCGACCAACGAGGGAGCTTCGAACGTGGCAACTGAGATGCTGCAGGACTACTACAAGGTGACCGGTAACCCGGTACTGCTGCCCGAGTACGGGTTCTACCTTGGTCATCTTAATGCCTATAACCGTGATGGCTGGTCAACGACCTCGGGTCAAAAGAAGTGGGAGACCAAGGGCAGCAAGTCCTCGAGCGAGAAGGGCGACGTTAAGTACGAGTCTGGCATGTCGACGGGCTACAAGCTCGACGGCACACTTGCGGCCGAGACGCTCAACGGTGAGGGCCCTACGGTTGATACCGAGAACATGAAAGCGACCGATTTCGACCGCCAGTTCTCTGCTCGGCAGGTTATCGATGACTACGAGGACAGCGACATGCCGCTCGGCTGGTTCCTGCCGAACGACGGCTACGGCGCCGGCTATGGCCAGAACGGTTACTACAAGACCGGCGGCGTCAACTCCGACGGAGCGAGCTCGGCCGACCGTCTTAACGCTGTGCGTGCCAACGTCGACAACCTTAAGAAGTTCACCGAGTATGCCAACTCAAAGGGTGTGAGCACGGGCTTGTGGACCCAGTCCAACCTTGAGCCCGACAGCAACCCTGAGACCCCGTGGCATCTGCTTCGCGACTTCGACGCCGAGGTCAAGACGGGAGGCATCACTACCCTTAAGACCGACGTTGCCTGGGTTGGATCTGGCTACTCCTTTGGTCTTAATGGCATCAAGACAGCTTATGACACGGTGACGACCGGCGCTAACAAGCGCCCCAACATCATCACGCTCGATGGTTGGGCCGGCACGCAGCGCTTTGGTGGCATTTGGACCGGCGACCAGTATGGCGGTAACTGGGAGTACATTCGCTTCCATATCCCCACGTATATCGGTCAGAGTCTTTCGGGCAACCCCAACATCGGCTCCGACATGGATGGCATTTTTGGCGGCGACCCCATCATCTCTGCGCGTGACTACCAGTGGAAGACGTTCACGCCCTCTATGCTCGACATGGACGGTTGGGGCACCTACCGTAAATCGCCCATGACGCACGGCGATCCCTACACAGGCATCTCGCGCTTCTACCTCAAGCTCAAGGCGCAGCTCATGCCCTATATCTACACGAGCGCGGCCTCGGCGGCCAACATCGACACGGGTAACGGCGATGCCGGCCTGCCCATGATCCGCGCCATGCTGCTTTCCGATAACTCCGAGTACGCCGCAAGCACCTCGACGCAGTACCAGTATATGTTCGGTGAGAACTTCCTAGTGGCACCGGTGTATCAGGATACCCAGGCAGACGAGAACGGCAACGACATTCGCAATGGGATTTACCTCCCCAACTACGGCACCGACGAGAATCCCACCATCTGGATCGATTACTTCTCGGGTAAGCAGTATCGCGGCGGCCAGGTTCTCAACAACTACGAGGCTCCGCTTTGGAAGCTGCCGCTGTTTGTGAAGGCCAACGCTATCGTGCCGATGTACGCCGAGAACAACAACCCCGAGGCCGTGAGCGACACCAACACCAAGGGTACCGACCGCAGCCAGCGTATCGTCGAGTTCTTCGCCACCGAGGGCGACGGCACCTTTACGCAGTACGAGGACGACGGCTCCTCCATCGAGAACAACACGACTGAGGACGATTCCTACGGTACGATCGACAATATCTCCTACGGTGAGCATGTGAGCACCGTCTACAGATCCAAGGCCGCAGGCGGCACCGCGACCTTTACCGCCGAAGCCTCGCAGGGTGGCTACAACGGCTACGACTCCAATCGCACCACGACCTTCGTGGCCAACGTGTCCGCCAAGCCCATGAGCGTCGTCGCCAAGAACGGCGGATCCGCGCTCAACGTGGTTGAGGTCGACTCGCAGGAGACCTTTGACACCGCGACCCCCGAGGCCGGCCAGGCGGTCTACTTCTACAGCGAGACCCCTAACCTCAACCACTACGGCAGCGATGTGGACGGCACCGAGGCCGAGCGGGGCGAGAGCTTTAACAACACCAAGATCACCACGAACCCCAAGGTCTACGTCAAGTTCGCGAAGACCGATGTTGCTGCGGCGGCGCAGACGCTCGAGCTGGGCGGTTTCGTGAACGCCGACGCCACGCTCACAGCCGATCGCCTCAACGAGAGCCTCTCCGCACCCACGAACCTTGCTGCCCCCGAGGACGTCACGACCCCAACGAGCATCAAGCTCACCTGGGGAAAGGTCGATGGTGCTACCTCCTACGACCTTAAGGTCGACGGCACCGTGTTCGCCGTGGGTGATGCGGCCGAGTTCACGCACACCGACCTCGCCTACAATAGCAAGCACACCTACCAGATTCGTTCGCGCAACGCCGAGGGCTACTCCGCCTGGAGCGATGTGCTCGAGGCGAACTCCGCACTCGATCCGTGGCGGAACGTCCCCGACGCCGAGCAAATCACCTGGGAGGGCTCACTTTACGGCAGCCATAAGGCCGAGCTCGCCTTCGACCATGAGTTCCAGTCGGGCGACGGCGGTTTCCACTCCGGTGGCAACGATCTGGGCAAGGCGCTTACCGTTGACTATGGACGCGCTTACAAGCTCGATAAGCTCGAGTACTATCCGCGCGATGACGCCGGCAACGGCACTGTGACCAAGATGCGTGTTGAGACGAGTCTCGATGGCGTCCACTGGACGAGCCAGGAGGTCGATTGGGCACGTTCCGCTGATTGTAAGACGGTAGCGTTTGACGGCACCGTGGCCGCCCGTTACGTGCGCATGACACCGCTCGCCTCGGTCGGCAATTTCTTCTCCGCGTCCGAGATTGCCATCTACAAGACCGACGGCACGGATGGCTTCGCCGTGGGCTCCAACCTCAACAAGGCCACGATCTCCGACGGAGACTACTCCAACATGAAGAACTATCTGGGCCTCGAGAATCGCGAGCCCGATACCCCGACGTTCGGTTCGCAGATCCGCGACCACTTCGCCGACCTCAACGATAACGGCGTTTACGACGTCTACGATTACTCGTTCACCATGGCGGGTCTTGACGGCGGCACTAAACAAAAGGGAAAGGTCGCAGGTTCGCTCGCGGTGATTCCGAGCAAGACCGAGGTCGAGGCCGGTGATGAGATCACCGTTGATGTCTATGCGGCCGACGCCAAGAACGTCAACGCCCTGGGCGCTCTCGTCAACTTCAAGAGCGACCAGTTCGAGTTTGTGTCCGAGAGCATCGCGCAGGACGGCTCGACTGCCGGCATGGAGAACCTGTCTCGCGAGAAGGTCCAGTTCGCGGACAGAACGCAGACTATCAATCTCGCCTTTGCCAACCGCGGCGATGGCAAGCTCTACAACGGTACCGGCGCGGTGGCGAGTTTCAAGCTCAAGGCCAAGACCGCCGGCAAGGTCGAACTGCCCTCGACATCTTGGCTCATCGGTCCGGCATGCGACGCACTTGAGTTTGCGAGCGACGGCACGGTGACGATGCCGGATGTTCCTCAGCCAACGGTCGCCGAGTACGGTCAGGACGCCTTCAACATCACGATGACCAACGATGAGCTCACGACCGACGACGGGACCAACGTCGAGAAACTTATCCAGCAGAAGAGCTATAACGCGCTGTTCGATAATAACGAGGGCGACAACGGCTTTGAGTTCCTATGGAACTGGAGCGGCAACTGGGACAGCGAGGGTAAGCTTCCGAGTTACGTGAAGCTTCCCACCACGATGACATTCGCATTTAAGACGCCGTCGAAACTCGATAGTGTCGAGGTCGTTAACCGCAACGGTGGCAACGGAACCGTGCAGAAGATCAAGGCTGTCGTGACGTTCGAGGATGGCTCGACCCAAGAGTTCGCGGGCGGGGAGTACGATTCCTTCCTGGCTCGCTACGCCTTTGACCTCTCTGCCGAGAACAAGGGCAAGAAGGCGACCAAGGTCGAGGTCACGCCGCTTGAGGCATCGGGTGACCAGATGCTCACACTGCGTGAGGTCAACTTCAACTACACGCAGGGTGTCGAGGCCATCGAGGGTGTCGAGCTAGGCAAGAACCAGACCGAGTTCTTTGAAGGCGACATTACGCCCGTCGACGCCAAGGCTACGCCTGAGAGCGCTGGCTACCCCTATGTGACGGTCGAGAGCTCCGACCCCTCTGTGGTAAGCGTCTCCGCTGTTCAGGCTGGCGATAGCGTGAGCTACTACCTGCGTGCCAACAAGGCCGGCAAGGCAAAGATCACGGTGGCGTCGGTACTCGACCCCTCCAAGACCGCATCCTATGAGGTCGAGGTCAAGGCTGGTGTCGATACCTCTGCGCTCGTAGCAGCGCTTTCCAAGGCCGCGGGCTACAGCGAGTCCGTCTACACCAAGGATTCCTATGCAGCTCTCACCACTGCGGTCGAGGCGGCTCAGAAGCTCCTCGACAGCGGCCAGGGCAGCTATAGCAAGAAGGATGTCGCAGACGCCACAGCCAAGATCGAGAAGGCAATCGACGGCCTCAAGATGCGCCCTGTTGATGAGAAGATTCTCATCAACACGCCCGAGAACCGCAAGAACGTCAAGGTGGCCGGCTTCTCGAGTGAGGCCGACTACGAGGGCAGCAACGCCGTCAACGCTCTCGACGGCGACGAGCGGACGCTTTGGCACAGCGACTGGGCCCATGGGACCGGTATGCCCCAGTATCTGAGTGTCGACCTGGGCCGCGACTACGATCTCACCGACGTTACATTCCTGCCGCGCCAGGACGGCGGCACTAACGGCGATATCTTCGAGGCCGAGATACTGGTCTCCGACACTGCCGACGGTTATGAGAAGGGCACCGCCGCGTCGATGGGTACGTTCGCCTTCGACAACGATGGCCGCGTGCTCACCGACCGTGGCGACTGGAAACAGATGAGCTTTGGCGCCGCGCGCGGTCGCTACGTGACCGTCAAGGTGATTCACGCCGGCGGGGGCGACGTTGATGCCTACTGCAGCATGGCGGAGCTCAAGTTCTACGGTACGGCCGTCCCCGATCCGGTGGCGAAGGATGATCTCACTGCCGCGATCGAAAAGGTTGATGCCGAGCTTGCCGCCGGCGACCTCAAGGCCGGCGACTACACCGAGGCCTCCTGGACGGCGCTCGAGAACGCCCTGGCGAGCGCCCGCGCCATCTTGAGCGACGAGGATGCCACGCAGGACGAGGTCGACCAGGCGCTCAGGGCGCTCGAGAGCGCCCGCGACGCGCTCGAGAAGACCCCGGTGGTCCCGGTCGAGAATCCGACTAAGAAGCAGCTCAAGGCCCTGGTCAAGCAGGCGAAGGAGACTGACACCAGGGGCAAGACGGCCGAGTCTGTCAAGGCCCTGACGGATGCCATTACCTACGCCGAGGACGTCTTGGGTGATGAGAATGCTTCCGACACCCAGATCCAGGCGGCCTATAGCCAGCTCAAGCTGGCCATTGAGAGCCTCAAGGATGCCGATTCCGGCAACCAGGGCGGCTCGGGCAACCAGGGTTCCGGCAATGGCTCGAACGGCGGCAACCAGGCGGGCAAGCCCGCAGGCGACAAGGCCCAGGGCAGCAAGAAGAACGGTTCGGCGATTCCCAATACCGGAGACCAGACGGCGGCGACCGTCGCGACCGTCGGTGGTCTTGGCGCCATCATCGCCGCGATCGGCGCTTTCTTCCATCGTCGCAGCAAGGCTAAGTAGCCCCAGCAACAGCTAAGCAAGCGTGCCCGCCGTCCCACCCAAGGACGGTGGGCACGCTTTTTGAATGTAGGCAGAAAGCTCCGACCCTTCGGCCTTAATCTCGCAAAGCGTTCCGTCTCCCGCCGAACACATCAGCATCGGCGGCTATACTTGAATTATTTGCAGTTAAGGGTCGCGGATTGGCCGCGTCACCGCTCTCAACAGGAGGTCTTTGTTTATGGCAGATCAAAAGCCGGTTGTCGGGATCATCATGGGCTCCAAGTCCGATCTGGGTGTTATGGAAGGCTGCACCGCCGAGCTCGAGGCGCTCGGTGTGCCCTATGAGCTCGTCATTGCGAGCGCACACCGCACACCGGCGAAGGTCCACGAGTGGGCTTCGACTGCTGCCGATCGCGGTATCAAAGTGATTATCGCCGCCGCCGGCAAGGCCGCTCACCTGGGTGGTGTCGTGGCCGCCTTTACGCCGCTGCCGGTTATCGGCGTACCTATGAAGACGAGTGACCTGGGCGGTATGGATTCGCTGCTGTCGATGGTGCAGATGCCTTCGGGCGTGCCCGTGGCCTGCGTTGCCATCAACGGCGCCAAGAACGCCGCCATTTACGCCACGCAGATTCTGGGCGCATGCGACCCCGAGTACCGCAAGGTTATCGAGAAGATGAAGCAGGAGATGGCCGACGCCTAGGCGTTCCGCCGTTTCACCGCAGTATAAGGAGAACCATGTCCGATTATCAGGGAAAACGATTCAAGGCTTCTCAGATTCCCGATCCGTCGAAGCCGGGTGCTGCCCATGCGGCACAGCAGGGTCGGACATCCTCTCCTCAGCAGCCGCGCGCGCCGCGTTCCGTAACGCCGACGTCCCATCGCCGCCAGGATACGCCGGCTGCGTATCGCCCTTCGTCATATGGCACGGCAAAGAAGCAGGCTCGGACGACGAGGCAGCTGAGTGACGCGCCGTCCAACTATGCCGAGCAGCCGCGTAAGAAACGCCGATCCATCATTCCCATCTTGCTCATCATCGTGGGCATCGGTCTGATTGTCGCCGCCGCTGCCATCTTTATCAATGCTCAGATTGGCTATAAGCAGGCGAGCGATTCGTACCAGAAAATCGAGAAGCAATATGTAAGCGATAAGGACGCCAGCGGCGTGCCGATTATCGACTTCGATGCGCTTGCTCAGACAAACCCCGAGATTGTGGGTTGGATTTATGTGCCGGGAACCAACATCAACTATCCCGTGGTGCAGACCAACAACAACTCCAAATACCTCAACACGCTGTTTGACGGTACATCTAACGCGTCCGGTGCCATTTTCTTGGATAGTGATGACACCGCGCCGGGAATGGTCGACCAGCAGACCACGATTTACGGCCACCATATGAACGACGGATCGATGTTCAATGTGATTTCGGACACCACCGACCAGGCGACGTTCGACAGCATTGAGTTTGTGTATTACATCACACGGGATGCTACGTATAAGCTGCGACCGCTGGCGACCAAAGTTGTCGAGGACACGTATGCCAAGGCGCGCACGCCCAATTTTGAGGGCGATGACGGACTGAAAAATTACCTGTCCGAGATGCTTGACGGTGCCTCTGCCGTGGCGAGTGATGCCACCGATCGTGCTGCTTCGGCAACCAAGGTCGTAACGCTTGTGACCTGTCGTTCGTTATCGCTGAGCAACACGCGTGCCGTCATGGTGCTCACACCGGTCGAGGAATAAGTTGTTCGAGAGTAGCTAAAAAAGCCCCGTTCCAAATTGGCTACTCGATGACGGTAAGGGAGAAATGATGCTTGAGAACGGCAAAACGATGCCTTCGGTTGATGCTTGGCTGCGCGAAGCCAAGGCCGATGTTTCGGCGGCTGATTGTGGGATGTACCTGACACACAACGGCGTGGTGCGCGCGACGCCTAAGTCCGAGGTGCGTGGGGTCGAGACAGATGGTGTGGCGCCAGGCCACAAGGTGGGCGGCATGGCGTTCGGCTACGACGCCAGCAAGGTGCAGGCTGCTATCGAGGCCACGCGCGCGATGCCAGGTATCGGCTATGTGCGCGTGTGGCTGGCAAGCGGCGAGCTTGCCGTGGGTGACGACATCATGCTCGTGCTCATCGGCGGGGACATTCGCCCGCACGTGGTCGATGCGCTGCAGGCGCTCGTTGGCACCATCAAGAACGAATGCGTGAGTGAGGTCGAGCGCGAGGCGTAGAGGCTTGCATCGATAGAAGGCTCGTTTATAAAAACGCCCGCCGGTACGTGTGATACCGGCGGGCGTTTTGCGTTTTGGGCGCGGTGGGTGCTACACGCGCGTCGCATCCTTGGGGCTCATGGTCATGCTCTGGAAGCGATTCTCCATAAAGTCATTATCGAAGTACTTGCCGTAGAACTGCGCAACGGGAATATCCGGTTCCGTGCCGTTGACGCGCTGATACCAATAATCGAGCGACTGCAGCGTCATAACGCCATCGACCAGCATAATGATGGTGAAGATGACGGTAGCCGAGTAGCGGCTCTTCCACGGAATCATGTTGATGAGCTTGAGTAGCCTCGGCAGCAGCAGCTTGATCCAGATGAGGCCACCCAGGCCCCACAGGCAGGCGAAGCCCGTGCAGGTGCGTCCGCCCGTGAGCACGGCGAGCGGATCGGGCATGCCAAAGAGCTTCATATGCGAGTAGCTCCACGAGACCACGCCAAACGAGGTCTGCATAAACCAGCCCACGAACACCTCAAAGCTTGCACCGAGCAGCGCGCTCACCAAAAAGATAATGATGGGGTTCTTTTTGTAGAAGCGGTTGAGCACCATGGTCATGAGTACGGCGCCAAATCCGTAGATGGGGCTGAAGGGACCAAACAGCATGCCGGCGCGGTTCTGGTAGACGCCCGGGTCGTCGACCGTCATGTGCCAGATGTCCTCGGCGATCAGGCCGAGTATGCAGCAGACAAAGAATACCCAGAACAGGTTGAAGTAGTTGAGTTTGATGTAGCCTTCGCCGGTCTCGTCGCGGCCGAGCATGCCCTCGGCGGCGGCGTCGCGATCAAGCATCTCCTGCAGGCGGCGCTGCAGCTCGCGCTCCTGGCGCAGCGTGGGGTCGACGGTGGCCGAAAGCGCGACGAGGATGCCGAGCTGGATGGCAGGGCGAAGCAAGAAGGGCCCGATGCCCTGGAGCATCACGTCAACCAAAAGCTCGACGACGGTAAACGCGATAAGGATATAGGACAGACGCGCGGCATTGCGGCGCTGGTTCTTGATGAGGTCCAGGCCAAAGATGATCAGGATGACGGCGCTTGCCGCAGAGAGCATGATGCCGGCGACGATAAGGCCGACCGCGACGAGCGTGTTGTCGCCGAGCTTGGCGGCGGCGTTGCCGTTGATGAGCGCGGTGATGACCTGCCACATAAAGGCGCCGACCGAAGGGAGCGTGCCCACGCCGGACAGGATGCACAGGACGGCGTACACCTTAATGATGAGGGGGATCTTCTTGACCTCCGTGGCGCTGGGGACGCTGGGGTCGAGTTCGTTTCGATCCATACATAACCTTTCTCGTTTTGCTGTAGGTACAAGGATACGCCGCCGACCTGCCAAAAGACAGGACGAACGTCCCAATTGCAACAATGCAAGCCCCAACGGCGGGCGAGATGCGTCGCAACGGAAGTATGCGGGATCGTCGGCCCCGAGACGGCTGCCCAATAAAATGTTTGGCTGCAAAACGGATTATAAGCTCGGTGGGCTTTTAAAAAGCGCTGTTCATGCGCGGGAGTGCTTGTCTTGCCGTGCGTATAATAGGGCAGGTAACGCCAAATAACGAGGCTCTGAGGGGATGCCATGTCTCAAGAAACCATCCGCGCGGCCGAGCGCGCCGCGGGACAGGTGAAGACCATGTCGACGTATGATCCGGACTCCGACCAGCTGCATGAGGAATGCGGCATTTTTGGTGTGTGGGCGCCCGATCGCGACGTGGCTCGACTGACGTACTTTGGTCTGCGCGCGCTACAGCATCGCGGCCAGGAATCGGCGGGAATCGCCGTGGGTGATGGCGGCACGGTTATGGTTCGCAAGGACCTGGGACTGCTCGATCGTGTGTTCTCCAACGCCGACCTGTCGACGCTCTCCGGTCAGCTGGCCGTGGGCCACGTGCGCTACGGCACCGCCGGCGCCAAGAGCTGGGAAGCCTCGCAGCCGCATCTTTCCACCATCAACAGCGTCATTATCGCGCTTGCTCACAACGGCACTCTGGTCAACACCGACGAGCTGCGCCGCCAGCTGATCGAGCTGGGCGTGCCGTTCCTCTCCAATTCGGATTCCGAGGTCGCGACCAAGCTTATCGGCTACTTTACCCAGCGTACGGGCCACCTGCGCGAGGGCATTCGCAAGACCATGGAGCTTGTGCGCGGCGGCTACGCCATGACGCTCATTAACGAGCAGGCGCTCTACGCATTCCGCGATCCGCACGGCATTCGCCCGCTCGTGCTGGGCAAGCTGGTGGACGAGGGTCTGGACCAGGCCGATGCCGCATCCGTTTCGCAGCTGCCCTCGCAAGACGGCGCCACGACGGTCGACTCCGCCGTCCATGTCACGCGTGCCGGCGGTTGGGTCGTTGCTTCCGAGACCTGCGCACTCGACATCGTGGGTGCCGAGTACGTCCGTGACGTCCGTCCCGGCGAGATCTTGCGCATCAGCGCCGAGGGTCTGGTATCCGAGCAGGGCGTGCCTGCAGCCGAAGAGCCCGCCAACTGCATCTTTGAGCAGGTCTACTTTGCCCGCCCCGACTCCATCATGAACGGCAAGAGCGTCTACGCCTGCCGTTACGACATGGGTCGTCAGCTGGCACACGAGGAGCCCGTCGAGGCCGACCTGGTCATCGGCGTGCCCGACTCCGGCCTGCCGCCCGCGGAGGGGTATTCGCACGAGAGCGGTATTCCCTTTGGCGAGGGCCTCATCAAGAACCGCTACGTGGGCCGTACGTTTATCGAGCCCGCGCAGGAGCTGCGCGCCATGGGCGTGCGCATGAAACTCAACCCGCTGCGCGACAACATCGAGGGCAAGCGCCTAGTCGTCATCGACGACTCCATCGTCCGCGGCACCACCATGGTGCAGCTCGTCAAGATGCTGCGCAACGCTGGCGCCAAGGAGATTCATATCCGCATCAACTCGCCCGAGGTCATCTGGCCGTGCTTCTACGGTATCGATACCGACGTGCAGTCGCAGCTTATCAGCGCCAACAAGACGGTCGACGAGATTTGCGAGTATATCGGCGCCGATTCGCTGGCCTTCCTTTCGGTCGAGGGCCTGCTGAAGGTCATGCCCAAGGGCGGTTACTGCGATGCGTGCTTTACCGGCCGCTACCCCGTGGCGATTCCCGAGAGCTTTGGCCGCGATAAGTTTATGGAGGGCTTTAAGCCCCGCAACCTGGATAAACCGCTGCATTTTGACGACGACGCCGTGGTCGAGAAATACGACGACCGCAGCTGGGAAGAGAAGCACGGCGAGGCCTAAAACCTGTCATTTAGGGACAGGTTTATTTTGGTAGGTTTCACCTGCTGTTTTGTTGATATGACGGCGCGTGCTGTTATGGCGCGCGCCGAAATGAACGCAACTATGAGCACCGCTTGGCGCCCGCGCGGCGCCACGGTAGTGGGAGAGGAAGGCTCAGATGAGCGACAGCAAGCATGTGACGTACGAGGACGCCGGCGTCGATACCGCCGAGGGCGGCCGCGCCGTCGACGCTATTAAGCAGATGGTCAAGGACACCAACCGCCCCGAGGTTATCGGCGGCATCGGTGGCTTTGGTGGCCTGTTCTCGGCCGCCGCGCTCAAGGATATGGAAGACCCGATCCTGATCAGCGGTACCGACGGCGTCGGCACCAAGCTCGTGCTCGCCCAGATCATGGACCGTCACGAGACGGTGGGCCAGGACCTGGTCGCTATGTGCGTCAACGACATTTTGGCTTCGGGCGCCGAGCCGCTGTTCTTCCTGGACTACGTTGCCATCGGTCACATCGAGGCCGAGCACATGGCAAAGATCATCAAGGGTGTGGCCGACGGCTGCAAGCTCGCGGGCTGTGCGCTCGTGGGCGGCGAGATGGCCGAGCACCCGGGCGTTATGGCTCCGGCCGACTACGACCTCGCCGGCTTTACCGTGGGCGTCGTCGATCGCCCCAAGATGCTCGACCCCGCGAACGTCCGCCCCGGCGACGTGATCCTGGGCCTGCCTTCCACCGGCGTGCACTCCAACGGCTACTCGCTCGTGCGTAAGGTCATCGGCGTCGACGGTATTAAGCCGGGCACGCCCGAGGCCGCCGCTAAGGCCGAGGAGCTGAGCCGTCCGCTCGAGGAGCTCGGCGGCGCATCGCTGGCAGACGCTCTGCTGGCCCCCACGCGCATCTATGTCAAGCCGATTCTGGAGCTGCTGCGCGGCGGCGCCAATGTGCACGCTATCGCCCACATCACTGGCGGCGGTATTACCGAGAACCTCAACCGCGCGCTCGCCGACGACGTCGACGCTGTGGTCACCCGCAACGGTGCCGAGATGGGTTGGGACGTTCCGCCCGTCATCACCTACGTGTCGCGCCAGGCCGAGCTCGCGCCCAACGAGGCATGCAAGACCTTCAACATGGGCGTTGGCCTGTGCCTGATCGTCGCCCCCGAGGACGAGGCCGCGGTTACCGAGGCCCTGGTCGCGCTGGGCGAGAAGCCGTTCCGCGTGGGCGAGTGCGTCGAGGGTTCCGGTAAGGTCGTGTACTCCGATGAGCGCTAACGAGCAGATGACTGCTGCCGAGGGCCTGGGCTTTGTGCCCTATACCCGTCCGACCGGCACCGATACGGCCGAGCCGCTCAAGATCGGTGTGCTCATCAGCGGTTCGGGTACCAACCTGCAGGCGCTGATCGATCTGATCGCTGCCGGCAAGCTCAACGCTTCGATTGAGCTTGTGGTGTCGAGCCGGCCTTCGGCTAAGGGTCTGCAGCGCGCTGAGCGCGCGGGCATCCAGACGCTCACGCTGTCCAAGGATGTCTACGCCGACCCCGTCGCCGCTGACGAGATCATCGCGCACGAGCTGCTCGAGCGCGGCTGCGAGTATGTGGTCATGGCCGGCTACATGCGCATGGTGCACACGCCTTTGCTGGCGGCGTTTCCCAACCGCGTGGTCAATCTGCATCCGGCGCTGCTGCCGAGCTTTACCGGTGCGCATGCGATTGACGATGCCTTTGCGCGCGGCGTCAAGGTAACCGGTGTGACCGTGCATTTTGCCAACGAGATCTACGACAACGGCCCCATCATCGCCCAGCGCGCGCTGGCCGTTGAGGAAGGCTGGGATGTCGATACGCTCGAGGAGCACATCCACGCGATTGAGCACGTGCTGTATCCCGAGGTCGTGCAGATGCTCGCCGACGGCCGCGTCCACGTGTTGGAGAGCGGCAAGGTCGCAATTGATGCGCCGCGCGGCTAGTGGCGCACAGTACAATTTAGCCGAGTAGTCAGGGTGGTCATTGGCGCCAAGGCGCAAGTGGCCATCCTTTGTTTTAGGTAATCACCTGCGACGCTCTTCAATGACTAGTCGTTAAAGAACGTCGCAGGTGACAAGGTGAGAGAGGTGGGCCCATGGCGGATAACGAAGCATTGTTTACGCCTGAGCTGGTGTTTTTTGATTGGGAGTGCGCGACGCCGGATGAGGTGTTTGCGCGGCTCGAGGACGAGCTTGCACCTCGCGGCTACATTGCGCCCGGTTGGCTCGATGCCGTCCGCACGCGCGAGGACGCCTATCCCACGGGTCTTGCCATGCCGGCGGCCAACATCGCCATCCCGCACACCGATCCCGGATTTGTGGCTAAGCCCTATATCGCGGTGGTAAAGCCCGCGGCGCCCGTGGTGTTCAGCGCAATGGCGGGCATGGGTGCCCCCGTGCCGGCGCAGATCATCATCAATCTGGGCATCGCCGAGCCGGGCGGCCAGGTCGAGGCCCTGCAATCGCTTATGAATATCTTTATGGATGCCGACGCCGCAGCCGATGTGCTCGGCCAGACCATATGCCAGGGCATGGTCGACGCCATCCGTCGCCACTTTTAGGGCCGGCACTTGGGGATTGTTCCTAACTGCCGGCAGAAAAGGAATGTCCCTAACTGCCGACAGCCAGAACAGCCCCCTTTGCACCAAAATGGTGCAGATTAACCTGTCCCCCATGCACCAGGTGTGTCGCGGGGTCCGCGTTGTGACACAATGGCGTTTGTTCGATTCGTGATGCGAAAGGCCAACTATGGCAAACAAGAAAAAGAACTCCGAGGCCGCGCCGACGCCCGAGCAGCAGGCTCGCGCTGCCTCCAGCTCTCGTAAGAAGCAGCGCAAGACGTACGTGTCTAAGACCGTCAAGATCGTCCTGGTGGTTATCGGCGTGCTGGCAATGCTGCTTTCCGTCTCGGCCATGGCATGCTCCGGTCTCATGTCGCAGGCAGAGGATACCTCGAGCTACAAGCTTACCGGCGGTGTCGCCGCCACCATCAACGGCACCAACCTCACCGAGGACACCGTGACCAAGCAGATCATGAGCATGCGCACGTCCTACGGTTACACCAAGGACAAGGACTGGGCGCAGTATCTGGTCGACAACGACCTGACGCCCAAAAAGTACCGCAAGCAGCTCATCGATTCCTACACGCAGCAGATTCTGCTCCAGCAGGCGCAGAAGGAAAACGGCGTGACGGTGTCGGACGAGGAGGTCGAGAAGGCATGGAAGGACGCGTGCAAGAGCGCGGGCGGTGCCAAGGCCTTTAAGAAGACCCTTAAGACCTACGGCTATACCGAGGACACCTACAAGGACTCGCTCAAGGAGAACCTGGCACAGCAAAAGCTTAAGGACGCCGTGGCGCCCACCAGTAAGCCCAAGGACAGTGAGATCGTCGATTACATCAACGAGAACCTGTCTAACTACAACGATGCCCGCCGCTCGTCGAACATCCTGATCAAGGTTGATTCCGACGCATCTGACGAGGACAAGGCCGCCGCCAAGGCCAAGGCGCAGGAGTGCCTGGACAAAATCAACTCCGGCGAACTGAGCTTTGAGGACGCCGTGAAGCAGTATTCCGATGACACCGGCTCCAAGGAGAAGAAGGGCGATGTGGGCTGGGACAAGCTCACTACCTTCGTCGACAGCTACCAGACGGCGCTCGAGGGGCTCAACAAGGGCGATGTGAGCGACGTCGTCGAGTCGACCTATGGTTATCACATCATCAAGTGCACCGACTACTTCCATGTCGATAATCAGGTCGATGACATTAAGCAGGTGCCCAAGGACATCAAGAAGTACGTCTCCAACGTGGTGAAGACGCAGGCGGCAAGCACCGCGTACAGCGAGTGGCTGGAGCAGTACAAGAAGGACGCCGACATCACCGTTAACCCCATGCCCAAGGACGTGCCGTACAACGTCAGCCTGAAGGGCGTCACCAAGAGTTCGACCGACAATTCGTCGACGACTGAGTAATCATGGGGCGGCGCTCGTGTGAGTGCCGCCCGCACTATTGAGGAGGATTTGCAGATGACCAACGAAGAGCTGCAGAAGGAAATGATCGCGGCCATGAAGGCCAAGGACAAGGTTCGCCTGTCTATCATTCGCCAGGTTAAGGCCGAGGTGAAGAACATCGAGGTCAACGAGCGTCGCGATGTGACCGAGGAAGACGTCAACAGCATGATCAAGCGTCTGATTAAGCAGACGAGCGAGACGCTGGAGATGTCCATTAAGGCCGGTACCGACCAGGAGCGTACCGACAACCTGACCGAGCAGGTCAAGATTCTGGAGAGCCTGCTGCCCGCGCAGGTTTCGGGCGAGGAACTCGAGGCCCTGATCGAGCAGGTTATCGCCGAGCTGGGCGCGACCTCTAAGAAGCAGATGGGCCAGGTCATGGGCGCTCTGGGCAAGGCCACCGGCGGTAACTTCGACAAGCCGGCAGCAGCAAAGATCGTCGGCGCAAAGCTTGCGTAAGTGCCGAGCGGTACATAGTTGATGTTGAGGGGGCGTGACCGCAATAGTCACGCCCCTTTTTGATGAGCTGGGTACTCATTGGGTACTCATTGGGGACAGGCTTAAATGAGTGCCCAATGAGCGGGTACTCATTTAAGCCTGTCCCCAATGAGTGGGTGGAAGGTTGCGGGTTCTTTACGGGAATGTAGTGTGGGCTGCGGAAACGTGGTTCTTTCCGTACAATAGTTCAACTCGTGTAAACGCAGGGAAGGGACATTCATGGCAGACATGATCGAGATCAAGCATCTCAACAAGTACTTTGGCGACCTGCATGTGCTCAAAGATATCAATCTCACCGTCAAGCGCGGCGAGAAGCTCGTAATGATTGGGCCTTCCGGTTCGGGTAAGTCGACGCTCATCCGTTGCGTCGATTATCTGGAGGAGCCCACGTCGGGCGAGGTCGTCATCGACGGTACGCCGCTCACCAAAAAGAACCACCTGGAGATGGCTCGCAAGTACAGCTCCATGGTGTTTCAGCAGTTCAACTTGTATCCCAATATGACGGTGCTGGGCAACCTGACGCTCGCGCCCATCAAGCTGCAAAAGAAGAGCAAGGAGGAGGCGACCGAGATCGCCATCGCCGCGCTCAAGCGCGTTGGCATGGCTCATAAGGCCGGCGAGTATCCGCAGAACCTCTCGGGCGGTCAGCAGCAGCGCATCGCCATCGCCCGCGCCCTGTGCACCAAGCAGCCCATCATCCTGTTTGACGAGCCGACCTCGGCGCTCGACCCCGAGATGGTGCAGGAGGTTCTGGACGTTATGATTGAGCTTGCGCAGGAGGACATCACCATGATCTGCGTGACGCACGAGATGGGCTTTGCGCGCCAGGTGGCCGACCGCGTCATCTTTATGGAGGACGGCCGCATCCTGGAGGAGGGCACGCCCGAGCACTTCTTCGATAACCCCGAGAACCCGCGCTGCCGCGAGTTCCTGTCCAAGATTCTGCACTAGGCGCGGTGATGGACATGACGGATATGACGAGGGCGGCTGTATCGCGCCGTCACTTTTTGCAGCTGGCTGGCGCCGGCATGCTCGCGCTGACGGGGACCGCGCTCACCGGTTGCGGCAACTCCACCAGCGGCGAGGGTTCCGACAAGGGATCCAAACTTGCGGCCATTAAGTCGCGTGGCCATCTGAATGCCGGCGTTAAGAAAGACGTTCCCGGCTACGGCTATTACGACACCGCCAAGGGTCGCTTTGAGGGCATGGAAGTCGATTTGTGCTACCAGATCGCCGCTGCCGTCTTTGGCGTGAGCTATAAGGAGGCCCGCGCCCAGGAGCTTGTCGAGTTTACCGACGTAACGCCCAAGACACGCGGCCCGCTGATCGATAACGGCCAACTCGACGTGGTCGCGGCGACCTACACCATCACCGACGAGCGCAAGAAGAGCTGGGATTTCTCGACGCCGTACCGCACCGACTACGTGGGACTCATGGTCAAGAAGCGTTCGGGCTTTACCTCGATTGAGAACTTGGACGGCAAGGTCATTGGTGTGAGCCAGGGTGCCACCACGCAGGGCCTGATCGAGCAGATGATCAAGGACAACGGCTTTAGCTGCAAGCCCGAGTTTAGGGCCTTTAGCGGCTACCCCATCATCAAGAGTTCGCTCGACGCCGGCAATATCGACGTCTTTGCCATGGACCGCTCCACGCTGGCCGGTTACATGAACGAGACCGTTGAGCTGCTGCAGCCCGAGGTCAAGTTTGGCGAGCAGGGCTACGGCGTGGCGACCAAGAAGGGCTGCGACCTTTCGGCCGTGGTCGATCAGGTGATTTGCGATCGCCTGGCCGACGGCTGGCTCGACCAAGAGGTCAAGACCTGGGGTCTTGTATAGGCGCATCGTCCAAGGAAGGAATCAAATGCTCGAAGGATTATTTGACGCCGACCGTTGGTCGACGACATTTCAAAACATGGGGCCCTTCTGGGAGGGCTTTGGCGTGACGCTACAGGTGGTCGTTGCCGGTCTGCTGCTGTCGCTGGTGCTGGGCACGCTGCTGGGCGTGTTCTCTACCACTCGTTCGCGCGTGCTGCGCGCCATAAGCCGCGTGTACGTGGAGTTTTACCAGAACACCCCGTTGCCCGTGCAGGTGCTCTTTATGTACATGGCCGGCCCGCAGTTTTTGCAGGCCATAACCGGTGCCGACCAGCCGGTGCGCATCGCGCCGTTCGTGCTGGGCTTCTTGGGTGTGGGTCTGTATCACGCGGCCTACATTTCGGAGGTCATCCGCACCGGTATCGAGGCGGTTCCGCGCGGTCAGATGGAGGCGGCCCAGAGCCAGGGCTTCACCCGTGCGCAGGCGTACTGGTACATCGTGCTGCCCCAGACGTTCAAGATCATTCTGCCCCCGCTGTGTAACCAGGCGCTCAACCTGGTTAAGAACACGTCGGTGCTGGCGCTTGTGGCCGGCGGCGACCTTATGTACCGTTCCGACAACTTTGTGAGTCTGTACGGTTACCTGCAGGGATACATCGTCTGCTGCCTTATGTACTTCATCATCTGCTTTCCGCTCGCCATGCTGGTGCAGTGGCTCGAGCGCCGCTCCAAGGAGCGTCCGCGCGGCGTGAGCCTGGCCGAGCTGGGGCTCGACAACGTAGAGGAGGCCTAGCGCATGGAAATCTTCAACGCGACCAACCTGCTCTACATTTGGGGCGGCTTTGTTAAGACCATCGAGATCTCGGCGCTGTCGATCTTTTTCTCGCTCATCTTTGGCACGGTGCTGGCGCTCGTTAAAAGCTATGCGCCTCGCCCATTCCGTATTTTGGTGAGCGCCTATATCGAGCTGTTCCGTTGCACGCCGAACCTGCTGTGGATTCTGTTTATCTACTTTACGGTGCAGGGTTTGGACATTGTGATTTCGACCATCGCCTTTACGCTGTTTACCAGCGCCGTTATGGCCGAGATTGTGCGTGGCGGCCTCAACTCGATTCCGCGCGGCCAGTTTGAGGCGGCGCAGAGCCAGGGCTTCGGCTTCTTTGCCACCATGCGCTATATCATTCTGCCGCAGACGTTTAAGACGATTATTCCGGCGCTGTTTAGCCAGTGCACGACCGTCATTAAGGACAGCTCGTATCTTTCGGGCATTAACGTGGCCGAGCTCATGTACACGGCAAACGTCGTGATGGCCCACGCGATCGATCTGTCGCAGGTGCTTATGCTCTACGGCCTGGTGTTTGCGATGTACTTTGTGCTCAACTTTGGTATCTCGCTGCTGGTGAGAGCTTACCAACGCCGCATCGTAGCCGCATAGCCTGGCTTTCCCTGGCACCCAACCTTGGCCTTCAAACCGTCGCTCGCGTACCAAAGCACGCGTCGCTCCTCTTTCAGGCCAATCTTGGGCACCAGGAAAACCCAGGTACGGTATCGTGGGAATAAGAGATAAACAGTCCTTTTCTGATTTGTTAGAAAGGAATCGCGATGAGCGATCTGGAGAATAAGAAGAATCCTGTGGTTATTACCATCGCGCGCGATTTTGGTGCCGAGGGTCACGAGATCGGACGCATACTTGCCGATGAGTTGGGGATTCCGCTGTACGATAACGAGCTGCTGGTGCGCGCATCGCTGCGCGCGGGCGAGTCGCTCGATAAGATGGCCGCCTATGACGAGCGTCTGGCTGTGGAGAACATGGCGTTTCTGCCCGACCGCTACGATGCTCGTTCGTACTCGGACAAGCTATTCCAAAAGATGAGCCAGGTGATCTTGGACCTGGGCGAGACCGAGAGCTGCATCATCGAAGGGCGCCTGTCCGATTATCTGCTTCGTAACAACCCCAACCACATTGCCGTGCTGGTGACGGCCCCCTTTGAGGATCGCGTCGAGATTGTGCGCAAGAAGCGTGGCCTTAACAAAAAGAAGGGCGCCAAGCTGGTCAAGCAGCAGCAGAAGGCGCGCGAGGCGTTCTATAAGCGCTACAGCGCCGGAAAGTGGAAGATGACGAGCGGTAAGGATATCGTCGTCAATCGCGCCAAGCTGGGCCGCGAAGGCTGCAAAGACGTTATCGCCGCTGCCTACCGCTACAAAGTCGCCCAGCTCGAAGCCTAGCCAATCAAAACCACCACAAAGGCACCTTTGTGGTGGTTTGTTTTAGGCGGAGGGGAAGGCCTTGGTGAGACCGGCGCGCGTCTGCGTGCCGGTCTTTTGATAAATGGAACTCAGGTGGCGCTGCACCATGCGCATCGAGATGCCGAGCTCCTCGGCAACCTGCTTGAGCGGGCGTTCATCCTGGGTAACGGCTATGAGCACGTCAACTTCGCGCGGGGTGAGAGCGTGATCGGTGATGAAGACCTGACGCTGCTCCTCGATACTCGGTGCTGCCAGCGCCTCCTCGGCAAGCTGTTGATGTTCGCGCTCCTGCTCGGTTTGGGGTAGGCGGAACAAGCCGGCTGCCACAAATGCCGCGCAGGCGGCGACGAGCAAAACGAGCGCACCGATCATGATGAGAGCAACATTGCCCGAGGTCACAAGCGCAAGCGAGACGCCCGACGTGGTGAACGCGCACACGTTATTGGCGGCGCGTCCCATGCCGGCCCAGAAGGCGGGCGCGTGCATGCGCGGTGCCAGCTGAGTAAACGTGGCAGTAAAGAACGTGACGAAAAAGCCCGAGCTCAGGTAAAAGACAATGAGGCCCAGGTTGGGATCGGCTCCTGCTTCGACGGCTAAGATCGAAATAGTGGAGAGTACCGTGACGCCGAACATGACGAGTCCCATGTAGCGACGCTCGGCAAGATCAAAGATAAGACCGGCGGCAAGACCGCTCGCTGCCAAAAAGAGGCGCGGCCAGGTCTGCACGGCGATGGTGCCGTGGGCGTTGGAGAACGTGACCACGTTATCGAGAGTAGAGAACAGACAGGCCAGAATCATGACGAGCGCGATGCTCCAACACGCCTGCTTGGAAAGGGCGTGCGATGGCTCAACAAGGGGATTGATGGCGGGGCTGGAGCTCTCAGCAGCCTTTTGGGGAACGACGCTGAGGGCGGAGATGGCGATCGTCGCTGTGCCAAGGACGATGAGCTCTGCGATGCCGCCGCAATTGAGCAGGTTGATGGCGAACTGCATCAGGATGCCCGCGGCATAGGCTGCTCCCGCACCGGTGGCGAGCTTGGGATCGTCTTGGAATGTCGTTGCGAAGGCATGGTGTGCCGCGCCGCCCAGTAGGCCGAGTCCAAGGAATGCGAGGCATCCCAGAATCTCGAGCGCAAGCGGGCTCGTGGGGGACTGAATCTGAGTCAACCCCAAGATGGCGATGGGGACGGCGGTGCTGACAACTGCCCGAGGCCGGCCTTTGCGCTGTGCGAGCCCGAGCAGCGGCGCATATCCGATAAAGCCGAGCACGCTCGCACCTAGAATAAAGCCCTGTGCGAGCACAACACGTTCGGCGCCGGCGAGTAGCCCGACATTGACGTCGAAGCGAAACTCGGCGGCAAGGAAGGCGAAGGTGAAGAGCGCGAGTGCCAGAAGCGCGTTGATTTTAGGCCTGCTCAGGTTCAAGGACGGTCCTTTGGGTGGACGAATAATCGTGTCCTCGATTGTAGCGTTCCCGGGACGAGTGTGGCGATGGCGAAATCATATTGACTTAAACCGCAGGTAGAGGCCTAGGTTCACATCTACGAACCTAGGCATATGGAGTCATTTGGCACATCTTGGTGGTACAGGACCACCACAAAGGGGACAGGCACCTTCGTGGTGGTATGTCCCTACGACCAAGGAGGCCGTTATGAACGTAAGCCACTTTGACAAGCAAGCTCAGCGTGAGTCCACCTGCTCGCTGGTTCACGGTACCTGGCGTTGTGTGGGTGCCAAAATAGCTTGCGCCGGCGCGTGTGCGCTTATGGTCGGTCAGTTGCTGCTGCCGAGCGTGGCGCTGGCGACAGAATGCGCCGATCCCGCCGCCGGGACGGATGAGGTTGCCGCGGCTCCGGTGACGCCGACGGTTGCGGAGGATACGGCTGCAACGACCGCACCAGCTGCTTCGACCGCGCCTGCAACCGATGCTGCTCCGGCGGCGCAAGCCACCGTTGAGCCTCAGCAGACAATCCCAGCCGATGCCGCCAATGAGTCTAGCGGTGCTGCGCTCGCTGGGCAAAACGCTTCTGGCGACGACAACGCCGCCATGCCGGCGAGCAACGCCATCATGCCCTGCGGTGTGACCGATGTTGTTGGCGGCAGCGACGTTAGGGTCAATACGACCGTGGTTTCCCGCTACACGGACTGCGCGCTTCCGAGCAATGTCACACTCGAAAAGGGCCAGTCGTATACCCACGATTTTCTCGATGTAGAGGGTGGCATTCCAGAAACGCTTGCGAGCGAAGTCGTCGAGGTTAAGTACTACAGGGCCGATGCCGCTTCGGGCACTCTGGTCGAAGTTCAGGATGCGTCCATGTCCGACGTGACGGCTCGCTTCGAACCCGTTGGCAATCACATGAGGCTGACGCTGACCTTTACGGGTGGCGCGGCAGGCGGCTTGTATCGACTCACGCGCAATGAGGCTCTCTATATTGGCACGGCACTGGAGTATACCGGAACTGACTATGAAGGCAGCTCGACTATCCTCAACGAAACCAGGTACGATTATTACCTCCGCTACGCCATCGATAGCGAAATTACGCTCGTTGCGTCAGAAAACGAAGCCCTCCATAACCTGAACGTCAACGACGTGAAGACCAACTACGCGCCCGGCGAGGCGCCCCGCGCGACCGCGACGATTCCCGCTGCTGACGCCGACAAGTACGAGATCGCCTACGAGTGCTGGGAGGAGATGGATGGCAGCGACCCCGCGGAGCTCACGCCCGTTGCCTTCTGGTATTCCGACCCCGCCAAGTATCCGACGGGCGCGAGGAGGATCGAACACTTCGAAGAGGGCAAGTTCTACATGTATTCCGTCGAGCTGAGGCTCAAGGGCGACAATACCGTGGGCAATGACTGCATGATGTACGTCAACGGCCATTGGACGCACCACATCAAGACCGTCAACGGCGTCTTCGCGCCAAACGCTGACAATATGCTGTGCGAGCAGCCGATCGACGAATGGCGGGCCATCGACGTTATCGAGATTAACGGCGCCACGACCACCTTCAAGGCAGGCGATAAGCCGGTCTTTACGGCGAATGTTCCGACGGGCTCCAACTCCCTTCCTCAGTGTGAGTACTGGACGGGTAGCGACGGCAGCGAGGTGAACTCTCAGGAGTTCTGGGATCAGAACATCACGAACCACATCGACGCCTTTAAGCCTGGCGTGACCTATCGCTACGGTATCTATCTCAAGCCCGCGCGCGGATTCTACTTTACGCCCAACACCAAGCTGATGATCAACGGCCAGGAGTGCGGCTACCAGATGGGCGAAGCGAGTGTAGTTGATCCCGAGAGCGGCTGTATCTTCACTCTGTGGCTCAACACCGATTTGACCTTTACGCCTGAAGCCACGCCGACTCCCGATCCGCAGCCTACGCCGAATCCCAATCCGACGCCGCAGCCTGGGGTGAAGCCCGCGACAAAGCCGGTCGCGACAACCGCCATGACCAAGACGGTTGAGAAAACCACGCCGTCCAAAAAGTCCGATGCTGTCCTGGCTACCACGGGGGATACCGCCGCGATGACGGTCGCCGCCCTAGGCATCGCCGGCGCAACCGTAGCCGCCGCCGGCCTCGCCGCGACCAAGCGCCGCAAGCATTAGAGCTGGGTGACGGCTCTCGTTCTCGGCCTCAGTAAAATCTCGATCTGTAACACCAAACTGCCCAAAACGGCTCTAGATGTTACAGATTGAGATGAACCGAATGGCCGCCAACCTAACGTCTCGATCTGTAACACGTAGCGGGGAATTTGGTCTCTAACTGTTACAGATTGAGACAAAGCGGGGGCGGCTGGAGCAATATCTCGATCCGTAACAACTACAAGGCTCAACAGGGCCTAACTGTTACAGATCGAGACAAACGCTGGAATTGGTTTGCCGACCAGGCCCCAACCACCACAAAGGTGCCTGTTCCCATCGTGGTGGTCGGGCGGCCGGCATAGAAAAAGTCCCCGCCGGGCGTGTGCTCGACGGGGACTTTGCCGTTTGGTGGCTAGCGCTGCAGGTGATTACTCGCCCAGCAGGCTCTTGGTGATCGAAGCGGCGGCCTTCTTGCCGGCGCCCATCGCCAGAATGACCGTAGCGGCACCGGTGACGATGTCGCCGCCGGCCCAGATGCGGGGATCGGTGGTCTGGCCGGTCTCCTCGTCGGCGACGATGTAGCCCCACTTGTTGAGCTCCATCTTGCCGCCGATCTTGGCAGCGAAGGGGTTGGCGTTGGTGCCGATAGCCGAGATCGCGACGTCGCAGGGGATCTCCTCGATGGCGCCCTCGATGGGCACCGGACGACGGCGGCCGGACTCGTCGGGCTCGCCGAGCTCCATCTTCTGGACCTTGACGGCGCACACGGAGCCGTCCTCGCCAGCGACAAACTCGAGCGGGGAGACGAGCGGCAGAACCTCGACGCCCTCGGCCTTAGCATGGTGCAGCTCGGCGCGACGGCAGGGCATCTCGTCCTCGGTACGACGGTAGGCGATGATGGCGTGCTCGGCGCCCAGACGCTTGGCGGTACGGACGGCGTCCATAGCCACGTTGCCGCCACCAAAGACGACGACGTTCTTGCCGTGCTTGGTGGGGGTGTCGTACTCGGGGAACTTGTTGGCCTTCATCAGGTTCACGCGGGTGAGGTACTCGTTAGCGAAGAAGACGTTGGGCAGGTTCTCGCCGGGGACGTTGAGGAACTTGGGCAGGCCGGCGCCGGTCGCCACGTAGATGGCGTCGAAGCCCTGCTCGAACAGCTCCTCGGCCGTGGCCATGTTGCCCACGACGGAGTTGTACTCAAACTTGACGCCCATGTCCTCCAGGCCGTCAATCTCGCGCTTGACGACTGCCTTGGGCAGACGGAACTCGGGGATGCCGTAGACCAGCACGCCGCCGCCGGTAAAGAAGGCCTCAAAGACGGTGACGTCAAAGCCGTTGCGGGCGAGCTCGCCGGCGCAGGTGATGCCGGACGGGCCAGAGCCGACGACGGCGACCTTCTTGCCGTTCTTGGGGGCCATCTTGGGCGTGGAGGCGAGCTCGGGGCGGTCACCCAGGAAGCGCTCGAGCTGGCCGATGGCCACGGGCTCGGACTTCTTACCACGGATGCACTTGCCCTCGCACTGGTTCTCCTGCGGGCAGACGCGGCCGCAGATAGCGGGAAGCATGGAGTCCTCGCGGATGGTATCGAGGGCGCCGCCGAAGTCCTTCGCGCGGATCTGCTCGATAAAGCGGGGGATGTTGATGTTGACGGGGCAGCCCTCAACACAGAACGGCTTCTTGCAGTTGAGGCAGCGCTCGGCCTCGGCTAGCGCCATCTCCTCGGTGAAGCCCTTGTCGACGGGGCGGAAGTCGCAGGCGCGCTCGGCAGCCGGCTCCTCGTTATCGGGGGTGCGGGGTGACTTCATATCGGCAACGAAACGACCGTTAACTAGTGGCATGCGCAGCTCTTTTCCTCATAGGCCTTGAGGGACGCGCCCTCTTCGGAACGATAAGCGGCCTGGCGGGCACGAAGGTCATCCCAGTCGACCAGGGTGGCATCGAAGTCGGGGCCGTCGACGCAAGCGAACTTGGTCACGCCGCCCACCTCGACGCGGCAGCAGCCGCACATACCGGTGCCGTCAACCATGATGGGGTTGAGCGACGCGGTGATGGGGGTGTCGTACTTCTGGGCGGTGAGGGTCGAGAACTTCATCATCGGAACGGGGCCGACGCAGAAGACCTGGCTCACGGCCTTGTCCTGCAGCAGGCGCTCCAGCGGAGCGGTGACAACGCCCTGCTCGCCGTAGGAACCGTCGTCAGTGGTGATGTGGATGTGGTCCTCGTCGAGGAGCTCACGGAACTGGTCCTCCATGAGCAGGAGGTCCTTGGTGCGGGCGCCCATGATGGCGTGGACCTCGTGGCCGGTCTCGACCAGGTGCTTGGCGACCGGGAAGGCAATTGCCAGGCCGACGCCGCCGCCAATGACGGCGCAGGGGCCCTCGGCCATCTCGGTGGGAACGCCCAGCGGGCCCACGACGTCGCGCAGTGACTCGCCGGCCTCATAGGTGGAAAGCATCTCGGTGGTCTTGCCGATCACCATGAAGATGAACTCGACCCAGCCCTCGTCACCGTTCCAACCAGCTAGGGTAAACGGGACGCGCTCGCCCGTCTCGTTGGCGCGAACCATGAGGAACTGTCCAGCGTGCGCATGCTTGGCGATCGCGGGCGCCTCGATGCGGAACTTGAACACCTTCTCCGAGAACTGCGTCTTCTCCAGGATCTTATACATAGAACCCCTCTCTTGTTAGGGCCGCCGAACCGTGCCTCCACGGAAATGGACGGTAGCCCGAGTAAAACCGTACGCGCACAGGCGTTGTGCAGACATACGGTGCAAATTATACCCTCATGGACATGCTGTTTACGTGTGTCTTCGGCGGTTGGGAAAAGGGTTTATCCACTTCGACCTACCAAATAGGGATAGGTTTATTTTGGTCGGTTTTATCAGGCAAAACGGCAAAGGGGGCCGGCCTCGGGTTGTGATGAGGCCGGCCCCCTTTGGGGTGTTATGCGTGTATGGCGGCGCGGGGTTTATTGCGATGCGGCCACCGGGGCGTTTCCGCAGATAAAACCTGCCAAAATAAACCTGTCCCTAAACGGTAGGTTTTAGTGCTTGCCGTTGGCGGAGGCGGCGCCGTTGACGTGGTCGCGGGCATAGATCACGCCGTGCACGATGGCGAGACCCGCGGCGTCGGCGGCGCGGGCGCAGGTGTCCTGGAAGTCATCGGCCTCGCGGGCGCGCAGCTGTTTGAGCACATAGTCTGCCACGGCCATCTTGCCGGGAGGGTTGCCGATGCCGGTGCGGATACGGCTAAAGTCGCGGCTGCCCATCTTGTCGATGATGGAGCGCAGGCCGTTGTGCCCGGCGTGGCCACCGCCCACCTTGACGCGCACGTCACCGGCGGGGATGTCGAGCTCGTCGTGAATCACGAGTAGCTCCTCGGCCTTGATCTTGTACTCGCGGCAGAGCTTGGAGATGGGGCCACCCGAGGTATTCATATACGACTGCGGCTTGACCAGCACGATCTGGCGCTTGCCACCCTCTTCCTCGGGATCGTTGATGTTGATGAGTGCGACCTCGGCGCCGGCCTGGTTTTTCCAGTACGTGACACCGGCCTGACGGGCCAGCTCATCGATCGCCTTAAAGCCGGCGTTGTGGCGGGTCTCGGCATATTCCTCACCCGGGTTGCCAAGTCCGGCAACCATGCGAATCTTAAGCGGCTGTGCAGCTGCCATATTTGTCCTTCCGTTACACATAAAAG
>CABMOY010000014.1 GCA_902388345.1 uncultured Collinsella sp. | reverse complement strand
TAGGGCCGCTGGTGTTGCGACCGATGAGGCTGAGCTTGCTGCCGGCGTTGCCGGCGAGCAAGGGCGTGTGGACGCCGCCGTGGGTGGTTATAATCGCGCGGTGCGTCGCCTATATGGCCCCGGTACGCCCTGGGGCGAGGTCGCCGCGTGGCAGACGGCGACGATGGAGGAACTTGAGCGGCAGCAGCGCATCAACGAGACGGCGAAGCATCGCGTGGTGGGACTCGTTATCGAGACGCGCCCCGATACCGTAACGCCGCAGGCGCTTACGCTCATCCGCCGCCTGGGCTGCACCAAGATACAGATGGGCATCCAAAGCCTTGACCAGCATCTACTCGATATCAACGAGCGTCGCATTTCGGTGGCGCAGATTGAGCGGGCGTTTTCGCTTGCGCGCCTGTTTGGCTTTAAGATTCACGCGCATTTTATGCTCAACTTGCTGGGCGCCACACCCGAGGGGGACAAGCGCGACTACGAGCGCTTTATGACTGAGGGGGCCTTTATGCCCGACGAGGTCAAAGTCTACCCGTGTGCGCTCATCGAGGGCTCGCGCCTGGTGGGCTGCTACGAGCGCGGCGAGTGGCGCCCCTATGCCGAGGAAGAACTGCTCGATGTGCTGGCCGATGACATCGTGGTGACGCCGGCATTCTGCCGCATCAGCCGCATGATTCGCGACTTTAGTTCCGATGACATCATGGTGGGCAACAAGAAGCCCAACCTGCGTCAGCTCGTCGAGAACCGCCTGGCTGCTCGGGGTGACGGTGCGACGGTGCGTGAGATTCGCTATCGCGAGATCAGCACGGCGGGTGCCGACTTGGATGAGCTATCTCTTGATGAGGAAGTAGCGTACGAGACGCCGGTGACTTACGAGCGCTTTTTGCAGTGGGTGACGCCGCGGGGCAAGATCGCGGGCTTTTTGCGGTTGTCGCTGCCCGATCGCGCTTTTGTTGCCGCACATGCGGACGAGCTGCCGACGATGCCGGACGAGGCGATGATTCGTGAGGTGCACGTGTATGGCATGGCGGCGCGCGTGGGCGATCAGGGCCAGGCAGCGCAGCACCATGGATTGGGACGTTTGCTCGTGGAGCGTGCGTGCCAGATAGCTCGGGACGCTGGCTATACGTACATCAACGTGATCAGCGCGATCGGTACGCGCGAGTACTATCGCCATCTTGGATTTTATGACCATGGCCTTTATCTGCAAAAGGAGCTCTAGATGAACAAGCCGAGTGTTTCTGCCGGCGTCGTTGCCGGCGTTGCTCTGGGAGCCGCGGCGCTTGGTGCGGCCGCTGTCGCTGTTCGTGCTGCCTGTCTGCAGGTCGCGAGGACCCGCAATGGGCTGGCACGTGTGAAGCGCGTGCACGATGAGGGCGGCGACGAAGTTCGCGTATTGGTGCAAGGCGGCGTCTACCAAAGCGCGAGTTACGTTGGCGAGCGCTGGGCGGAGCCCGTCTTTGCGTACTATCGCGCGTTTGACGACGTGTTTGAGGCCGAGGATGTGATGCGCGACGCTTATGGTCACGGTATCAACCGTATGCTTATGCTAGGTGGCGGCGGGTTTGCCTATCCCAAGTTTGCGCTGATGTCGCACAAGGTCCTGCGCATGGACGTCATCGAGTATGACGGAGAGATAACGCGCTTGGCGCGCCGTTGGTTCTATCTGGATGAACTGGAGCACGCGGTGGGCGATCGCCTGCGGGTGATTACCGCTGAGGCTCGCTCGTATCTGGGTGTGACGAGCGTGGGCCATCGTCGCTACGACGTGGTCGTGAGCGATTGCTTTGGCGGTGCCGAGCCCGTGCGCGAGCTGGCGACCGTTGAGGCGCTGCGCCTGGTGCGGGGCAGCCTGAACCCCGGGGGTATCTACGTGGCCAATATCGTGAGCGCAAACGAGGGGAGCGATGTGACGTTCCTTCGCGACTGCGCTGCCACGGCGCTCGAGGTATTCGTCCACGCCTGGGTGGTCCCATGTGGCGATGCGAAGTTCAGCGGCGAGGAAAACTACCTGCTCATCGCCAGCGACGGCGACTACGCCTTTGCCGAAGCCGTGCCCTTCGACACCGACTTCCTCGGCACCGTCCTTCACGACAAGTAAGTCTCCCCGTCCCAAAAAAGACTGGTCTTAGGCGTGGTCGCGCCAGCCGTGAACGCGCTGCTTCATGCCCTCTATGTCGAGCACGCCTTCGGCAAAGCCCTTGCGCACGAGCTCTTCGGGAACAAACTCGTCGTAGCGGTCAAAGTAAGGCACCTCGCCAGGATAGACGAGCTCGATGGGATCGAAGTCCTTTTCGGCCTCGGCGGCGAGCACCTCAAAGAACGTCTCCTCGTCGGCCTTCATCTTAAACTGCATAAAGTACGGGCGTGACGGATCGAGCCCGCGAAGGCCCAGCTCCGCGGCACATTTAATCTTGAGCATGCGCTCGAGTGCTAGGAAGGCGTAGCTGCCCAACCAGGGGAAGAGCACCCAGGTGTCGCCACCCAGGTTGATGAGCGGCTTAGTTCCCGCGCCCGAAATCTCGGCGGTATGACGAGCCTGCGCCAAGCGAGCCCGTGCGTTACCCATAAGGTACGGATATACTGCGTGCTCAGTGAGCGCTTGGCGCATGCGCTCGAGCACATGCGTGTTAATGTCGCCGGGGCAGTCGCCAAAGTAGGCCGGCACCCGGCCCTTGACCTGCGTGGCAAAGACAGTGTGGCGCTTCCAGTCCACTTCCTCGACAATCCAGCAGTGTCCGGCGATGGCGATGCGCTCACCGGGCGGGGGCGGATTAACGATCGTGCCCAGCTCAGCCGATTCGCTCCGGACGGTAAACTCCTCGTTTTCCTGGAACACGGCGTAGAACTTAAAGTTGTTAATGATGCGTTCGCCCGCGAGACCCACGATGAGCCCGCCACCCTCGGTGACTTGGATATGGTCGATTGTAATGAGGTGACGTAGCAGCACGCGGTAATCGTCTGCCGAGACACGGTGGAAATAGCTGAGCGTGAGCACGCGCTGGGCAAGTTCGGCCGGCGTGAGCTCGCCGGTGCTGGCGAGGGTCGACATAGTCTGGTGATAGAGCAGGCTGTAGGGGAGACGATCGAGCTCGGGTGGCTCGACCCACTTTTCCTCGCGATAGAGTTGTACGAGCGCGATACCCTGCAGGAGCTTCCAGGGAATGGTTTCGGGCATCATCGTGCGCGGCTCGGGCTCTTCCTCGCGCATGACAAACCACATCTCGGGCGGAAGATCGCGACGGCCCGTGCGCCCCATGCGCTGCAAAAAGGAGCTAACGGTAAACGGCGCGTCAATCTGGAAGGCGCGCTCCAGGCGGCCGATATCGATACCGAGCTCCAACGTAGAGGTGGTGACGGTTGTCTGCGTCTGCTCCTCGTCGCGCATGAGCTCCTCGGCCGTCTCGCGTAGCGATGCCGAAAGATTGCCGTGATGGATGAGAAAACGGTCGGGCTCGTGCCGGCTCTCGCAGTAGCTGCGCAGCATGGAGCACACGGCCTCTGCCTCCTCGCGCGAGTTGGCAAAGACCAGGCACTTGCGGCCGCGCGTATGCTCAAAGATATAGCCCATACCGGGGTCGACGTTGTCGGGTGCCGTGTCGGTGGGGTTGAGAAGCGCCTGCTCGGTCGCACGTGGGATGTCGACTTCGCCCTCGGGGGCCGAGGAAGTGCGACGGTCTTTGGGAGCGGCCTTGCCCCCCGCCTGCTCACGACGTTGACGGTGTTCTTCCTGTGTAAGCTGTCCGCTGTGGCACATGTCTTGTCCGGATGCGGGCAGCGCCGCGGGCGCCGCCGTCTCAATACGCTCGCAAGCAAGCACTTCGGCTTCTTGTGGACCTGTGCCTACGAATCCTCGTTGCTGAGCCTGGGGGCCCGAGTTGTAGAAGTGCTCCATGGAGATGCGCCACACGCGGCGCGGTTCCTCAAAGCGGGGGATAACGCAGTCGCGCCCCGTTCCCTGCGAGAGAAAAGCGCCCGTGCGCTCGGGGTCGCCGATGGTGGCCGAAAGGCCAATGCGTCGGGGCTGTACGCCGGCCATGCGCGAGAGTCGCTCGATAAGGCAGAGCGTCTGCCCGCCACGGTCGCCGCGCATGAGCGAGTGGACCTCATCGATGACCACATAGCGTAGGTCGCAGAACATGCGCGGGATCGCCATGTGCTTATGGATTAAGAGCGCCTCGAGCGACTCGGGCGTAATCTGCAAGATGCCGCTTGGCTTTTTGATGAGCTTGGCCTTGTGCGACTGCGAGACATCGCCATGCCAGTGCCAGACGGGGATGTCGGCTTCTTCGCACAGGTCATTGAGACGGACGAACTGATCATTGATGAGCGCTTTGAGGGGGCCGATGTAGAGGGCGCCCACGCTCGCGGGCGGGTTCTCCCAAAATTCGGTCAGGATGGGAAAGAAGGCTGCCTCGGTTTTGCCGGAAGCCGTGGATGCCGTCAGGAGCACATTATCTTGCGTGTTAAAGATGGCATCAGCTGCCGCAACCTGGATAGAGCGCAAGCTCTCCCAATCGTGGGAGTAGATGAAGTCTTGGATAAACGGGGCGTAGCGGTCAAAGGCGTTCACGAGGCCTCCTTTCAAAAGCGAATCTCTCAACGCGGCGGGCAGTGGCTTGCTGCATTACTGCTTCAACGTTTGCCCAGATAGAGCCTGCCAAAATAAACCTGTCCCTTTTTGGCAGGTTAGATGGTGAATTCGGCGAAGTTACGGTCGCCGCCTGCGGTATCGGTGTCGCCTGTTGCGGCTGCCGGCGCCAGCGCGTCGCCGCCGACGCTTTGCAGCAGCTCGGCCACGTTGGCGTCGGGGTTTTGGCATAGGATGTCGAGCAACTCGATAAAGTCACGAATGACTTCACGCGGCGTCAGATGCGTGTCGGCTCCCACACGACCGAACTCGATCTTGAGGAAGTCCACCAAGTCGTTCTCGGTAAGCGTGGGCGTCCAGCCAAAGTAGCCGGCGTGAATTTGCATGAGTTTTTCGATGAGCACCAGTAGCTCCTCATAGGTGAGCGGCTGCAGGCGGATGATGGGTGCGAGCATGTCCTTAAGGTCCTCGCGCGCAAAGCGACCCTGAGCGAGTCGGCTGCGCAGAGCCTCGTAGGAGAACACGCCGCGGCGGCGGTCTTCGATGGAGGTTGGCGTGCCGCCCATGATCATGCCCAGGTACTGCGCCTTGCCCTGAAGTGTGTCGTTGTACATGGTCAGGATTTTCTCGTAGTTGTACTGGCGCGTGATGGCATTGGGAATCTTATACAGATTCACGAGCTCGTCGATGAGCACCAGCATGCCCTTGTAGCCGCTGCAAACCAAAAAACGCGCGATGAGTTTGACGTAGTCGTACCAATCGTCGTCGCTGATGATGGTCGAGGAGCCCAGCTCGGCGCGCGCCTCGCTCTTGGTGCGGTATTCGCCGCGGATCCATTTGGTCACGCGGCTCATGGTCTCTTCGTCGCCCCCGGATGCGGCCATGCGATAGCGGCGGAGCATGCGGGTGAAGTCGAAGCCGTGGACCATCTCCTCGAGCGGGGCCAGTTGGGCATTGACGACCGACTCGTCGACGTCGGCACACGAGGCGACCCAGCGATCCAGAATAAGGTTGAGCGCACCGCCCTCGGGGCGCGTCTTGGTCGATATATTGCGGATGAGCTCGCGGTAGGTGGCAAGGCCCTGTCCCTGACCGCCCTGCAGGCGGCGCTCGGGCGACAGGTCGGCATCAGCGACGACGAATCCCTCGCCCATGGCGTGCGTGCGGATAGTCTGGAGCAAAAAGCTCTTGCCGGCGCCGTAACGACCGACCAGAAAGCGGAAGCTCGCGCCACCGTCGGCGATGAGATTCAGATCGGTGAGCAGGGCGCGGATCTCGACCTCGCGCCCTACGGTGATGTAAGGAAGGCCGATGCGCGGGACCACGCCGCCCTTGAGCGAGTTGAGAATGACGGCAGCGACGCGCTTGGGCACGCGAGGTGCTGCGGATGCGGTATCACTCATGGTCTAGGTATCCTCTCACGTCTGCTTCGTAGTCCTCGATAATCTGCGGCCCTGCTGCGCTAAATTCAATTACGGTGTCGCCCACCAGGTCAAAGAGCGCCTCGTTGATGGTATCGACGAGCATGTCCTCGCTCTGCTCCGATTGCACTACCGCCGATTCCGCCTGTACTGCGTTGTGCTCGAGCAGCGCGCGGAGATAGGCGTCTGCGGCGGGCGCGAGTTCGTTTGTGGCGTCAGCGGGCGTAGCAGCTGCGAACGCGGGCGTAGCAGCTGCGAACGCGGGCGTCGGCGCGAGAAGCGGTGCCACGACACCAAACTGTTCGGTGGATATGGTCGGCTCGTCGGACTCGTCCTGCCCTGCAGCCGCCGCGACCGCCTCGACCGTCGCGTCGGCTACGGGCTCGGCTTCCGGTTGCCCTGAGTCCGCTGCCTCGGCTTCTGCGGACGCGCCGTCCTCGCGTTCCTCGTCGATCAAAAGCGCTTCGCGCGTTTGTGCGGCAGCGCTCCGAATGTGCCCCAGCTGGCTCAAATCGATATCGATCTTGACGGGCTGGTGTGCGGCGTCCCACGAAAGCCATGCCACAATCTCGTCATCGATAATCTTGGCCAGATATTTGGGGACCTTTTCTTCCTTAAGGGGATGGGCAGGGTCCAGCGCCAGGCGCAGGCGTTGGTCGCAGGCGCGCATCATCTCGCCAAGTTTGCTGCTCTTTTGTCTGCTGCCGTGAATCCGCATGCATTCCCAAAAACCGTTTTGGCAACGGTAGATATGGATGGGGTCCAGACGGTATTCGCAGTCCTCGTGGCGCTCGGGCGCAAAGAATACGGCCGAGGCAAACATGGTGTAGGGCATTGCCGTCTCCTCCCCAAATAAACTTGCCACGATGCCGGTCTTTCGGTGCGTGTCATAGTAGCGCGCCATGCGGACATACACGGCGCACGCCACGTGGCGCAGATCGCGGTGATGGCTGCGGTCGAGCCGCGAGCTACTTAGGTTGTACGTGGAGAGGGCGTTGATGGCGGCCATGAGTCGCTCCTCGCGCACCTCATCGGGCGGAAGGGGGAGCGTGGGCTCGGAGGTTTTGCGACGCTTAGGGGTCTGGCCGGACGGTGCCGGTACAAGGTCTCGTGCCGCGCGCCGCAGTTCGATAAGGGCGTTATCGAACATGACGGTTTTAGAGTCGCGAAGCAGCTTGGGGTCGAGCCCGTGGAACACGGCGTAATCTTGCAGCCACACGCGCGCAAACCGGTCGATGCCGGGCTCGAAGGCGCGATAGACATCCCAAAAAGCCTTGATCTTGTTAAAACCATCGAGTGGATTATCTACGCCAATGCCGCAGATCAGCTCATAGAGATACAGAAAGGCAAAGGACGTAGACGTTTCCTCGACGGTTCCGCGGCGCACTTGGGCACGCCAGGTAAAGTAGCCGCGCAGTTGCCGGTCGCTCATGGCGTTGTAGGTGGGAAAGTACGACTTAAAGGTGCCGTTGTAGGGACAGTCGTCCTCAAAGTCGGCCATCAGCAGGCCCTGGCGGTAAAAAAGCTCGGCTTCCGAAAGCCAGCGGCCCGCACCGCCCTTGGGGTCATCCTGCCAGCGCGATATCTCGCGCATTTTACGGTACTGGTCGGGGAGGAAATTCTGCATCTGTCGGCCGGTTTTGAGAATCGGCTCGTCTGCGTAGGTTTCGTTTGAGAAGCGGGCGGACTGATGGGTCCGGGCCTCGGCCATAATGCGCTCGATGAGCATCTTGATGTCCTGGTCGGCCACCGCTCCTCCTCTCGAACGCAGCTACGGTGACCTCATATCATAGCACAGCATCAAACAGATGTTCGAGATACCGCTGCGTTGATAGATTTAGAACAGGAGGGCGTATATGACGGCGATGACGACGGAGGGAAGCATATTGGCCGTGCGGAAGGTCTGAGGACGGATGAGGTTGACGCCGACGCAGAAGATGAGCATGGAGCCTACGAGCGAAAGGCTGTTGAGGGCTGCTGTGGTCATGATGGGGGAGAGCGCGCCGGCAAACAACGTGATCGTCCCCTGGAACACGGCAACGGGCAGGGCGGAGAAGATGCAGCCGCGGCCAAGCGAGGCCGTCATGGTGCAGACGATGATGCAGTCCAGTGCGCCCTTGAGGGCAAGCGTTGACCAGTCGCCGAGCAGGCCGTCCTGGATCGATCCCACAATGGCCATGGCGCCGATGCACACGGTGAGTGAAGTCGAGACAAAAGCGTTGGTGAACTCGTTATCGCCCTCACTGCCAGTCTTGCGCTTGAGCCATTCGCCAAGGTTCTCGATGGCGGCCTCCAAGTTGATGGCCTCGCCGATGAGCGAACCGAGCGCAAATGAGACGATGAGCATGGTGGTACCGGTGGTCGCTAGCGCCTTTCCATCGATGATGAGCATCTTTTGCATGGTGCCGCCCAGGCCGATAAACAGGACGCACAGCCCCGATGCTTTCATGAGCGTGTCTTGGATGCGCGGTGTAATGAAGCGGCCGCCCGCTAATCCCAAAAGACCGCCCGCAACTAAAAGCGCAACGTTGATGATTGTTCCCAAGCCCGGCATGAGCCCTCCTGTATTGATGCCAACGTGGCAATCGTAGCAGAACGAAATGCGAGGCACATCGCGACTCATCTAATACGTTATATAAGTGGTATTAGGAATGATGCGCAGCATTTAAGCCTCAGGTGGTTGTCGGGACATAGGGGTAGTAGTCAAAGCGCAGTGTCATAAGCCGCTGCGGGGATTCAATAGCCGCGGCGATAATATTGGCATCGCGGGCACGATCAAACCCTTCGAGTTCGATCTGATACGAGACGTCTTGCATAATGTCCAGACGTCGCCAGGCTAGAAGTGTGTCGCCATCGAATTCCAAGGTCTTGCCTCCGTCTGGGGCAACGGCGTATAGACGCAGTTTAGCGGTGGTTGCAGGGTCGACAACCGTGACCTTTTTAATTTCGTTTCGAGTATTCTTGGCGCCCAACAAGGTGAGCAGCGTTGGGGCCACGACCTCGCCCGATGGCAAATAGACGACTTCGATGGATTCGGGAAATGCGATGATGGCCGACTTGCGGACGGGCTGATTGGCGGCGGCAACTTCGATGTTTGCAGCATCGATGACCTCTGTGTGGTCGAGGGCGGCAAGCACGCAGCAGTTACCTTCATCGATCTCCTGAGGATCAGCAAGCCCCAGACTGTCCGCGAGCTCGGGATCGTTTGGACCGGTAGCGGGCTCATTCGGTGCTTCGAAAGAAGCTGGGACGCTGTTTGTCGGCGACGGCGTGTCGCCCGCACCTGCTTCTTTGTCCGTGCTCTCTTCTTGTATGGTTGCGTTGATGGGTTCGTCGTTTGAGGGGAGCGTCTTGGCGTCAAGCGCGGAGGGGACAATCCCGACGGCTCCGGATCCGTTCCACTCCATCTCGAGAAGCGCCGGGTCGGCAAGAATGCGTTGCCTGCCTAGCGTGTGGGTATCGATCGCAATAGGGCCTGCCTCCGTCCCGCGCGTAAGGCTGAGCGATCCGGCCGGCTTCTCGAAATGAATGTCTGTGTCTTCGGTACTGGCGGCGTAGAACAGCAGGGATGCTTCTCCCGCCGCGATGGCATCGGTGCCCGCCTTGGTCAGCCGCAGCGATGCCGTGAATGAGAGGGTGGGCTGCACATCGTCTGCATTCGCGGCGGCGCAGCCCAGACATATACCGCCTCCTTTCTCGAAAAACGCACCGTCGAAGGCGACCTTCGCTCCGTTCGCCGAGTCATCGACCGAAGCGATATCGATGCGCAACCCCAAATCGCACGGATCGCCATCTGCATCGAGCACAATCGAGCGCCACGTGCAGACGGCGCACCCCGCCTGGGAGCCGTTTGCCTTGTTCGAACGATTGATATCCACGACTATCGAGCCGTCCGTATTACGACGAAGGCATCCCGAGGTTGAGATTGCGGCCTGTGCGATCGAAAAACGCTTGCACGCAATGGCGCTCGACGGATTTGGTGCGGAGCTTAGGGCTGCTGGTAAGGAATCTGCCATGACGGGAGTCGCCCAAGCGTCGACAGGCGTTCCGGTTGCGAGCGCGCCGCAGAGTGCGACGACGGGCAAAAGGTTCTTCGATGCCATGGGGTCTCCTTAGCTAATTTAGTGCGGCCTGTCCGTGTTTCGTTTCTGGCTGCGTTTGATGTGCAGACCGAGGCCGGCGGTTCCCGCGCCTGCTGCCGTGGCGCCTGCTGCCAAGAGCCATCGTCTGTCGTCTGTCTGTGCCAACGGTTCCTTGCAGTTGCCGCGGTCGAGCTCCGAGAGGTCGACCGTCACTTGCGTGGCGGCCTGCGCCTGTTCTTGCTGGGCAAAGGCCATGGCTGGCCCAAACGCTAGGATACTGACGGCGGCAGCCAGGGCGACGGCCTTATGCCGTGTGCGCACCGGGCTCGACCGTCCAGGTGATCGTTGCAACCTGATCGCCTTCGCCGGTTACGCGGAAGATGTCGCGCGTGACGCGGGCGACGTTTCCGCTTGTCTTGAGCTTAATTTTGTCCGTGCCGCCGGCAATGCCCTGGTAGCCCATGTCGAAGGCTGCATTCTTGGAAAGATCGAGGCCCGTCTCCTGCATTGCGGCGCTGGCGTTCTGGAGTGCACCGTCGGGGCCGACCTTAAAGTCGATGGAATTCTGCGCGGTTCCGGCCTTGGCGTCGGCGGCAATGGTCCAGGTGTTCATGGCGTCGATCTTCATGTTGGTGACATGGATGCCGTAGGCCGAATGATTGTCGATGGTGGTCGCGTCTTCTGAGGGGCCCTGAAGCGTGCCGTCGGCCTTGGCGACGAAGGGAATAACCGTCGGAACTTTGAACTCCACGTTGTCGATCTCGGTCCTGACCATTACTTTCGTGGTTCCAACGCGCCCGGCTGCCAGAGCTGGCGTCGGGGCGGCGCCCATTGCGAGCGCGAGCGCGAGCCCTGCGCCCACGACGAGCGCTCTGGCTCCGTTCATGTTCCTGGTGATGTCCATGGTCGTTCCTTTCTATTCGCCGCGGGCCGTCCCCGCGATGATTGGACGAATGCTGGTGAATTGCGTGCGGTGCCGCGTCGGCCGAAAAAGCTAGTTCTCGGCTTGCTCAACCCGTACCTTGACACGTGTCGGATTGCCGTGGCTGTCGAGGGTCTTGGCATCGAGTGCCTGGATCTCGATGTATGCCTCGCCTTCTTTGATGTCGCCGGCGGGGCACGTCTCGATTGTCTTGCCGGTCTCGACCACACCGGATTCGTACATGGTCTCGTCGTTTTGGATGACGCGGAATCGCTGGGGAAATTTATTGTCTTGGACGTTTTGCACGTTGACGCGCAGCTTGCCGTCCTCCTGTAGCTGAGCGACCGGCGCGACCGAAATCGTCATCATGTTGTCGCGGACGATGGCATCGAGCTCATCTTGGATTTCTTGTCGCGATTTGCCCTCTGCCGTCGTGACTGAGGCGCCCGCTTCGGGCACGGGCTGCGACTGCCAGGCGTATAGCCCTACGGCGATGAGGGCGCAGACGATAGCCAGGCAGACAACGACGAGTTTCTTGCGACGCCCCAGTCCTGCGAGGCGGGGCGGCTTCTTCGCACTCATGCGGCGTCCTTGGTGGTGTAGACACGTGCGAACGTGGACGGGTCCGCTCCAAAGAGCATGTGAAGCATCAGGCGGCGCGAGTAGATGAGCTCGTCAAAGTCGTGAGGGAGCTCGATGTCGTGGATACGCGCGATGTGGTGGGCGAGCGCCGAGAACGACTCGGGGTCGCAGATAACATCGGTGGTGACGTGGTAGACCGCCGTATCGGGGAACGCCTCTTCGTCGAAAGGCAGGAGATAGGGATCGTCGTCGACCTCGATGGCGACGCCGTACTGGGGCCAGTAATATGCCATGGGAACCTCCCTGCTTCTGGGGCCAAAACTTCTATCGGTTTTGGTTGTCGACGCCGACCGTATCAGCCGCTACTTGACCAATTTCTGACCAAATGCTTGACGGATTGACATCTCCGCAGGTAAAAGGTTGAAAAAATTACTTCAACTTTTTTCGAGCGACAATCGAGCGGTCGGCGACGGCGGGGCGATATGTGTCAAAAGCATCGTCTGCCGAGGAAGCCTTGCCGTTCGCCGAATTGCACAAACGTAAAAATCGCCAATTATGGAGACGGTCTCGAACACGTCGACGAAACGATGCGGTAACATCTCCCTGCAAACACTGTAGTTAGCTAAAGGGGGAGTTCGCGTGTCTGCAACCATTAAACCCTTCACCGATGAGTTCGAAGAGTATGGCCGCGATGAATCTCGTGCATCGGGCGAAGCATCGAGCATCTCGTTTCCGACAACGGAAGACGAGGTCCGTGCCATTTTGGAAACGCTCCATGCCGAGCGTGTCCCGGTAACGGTTCAGGGCGCCCGAACCGGCCTTGCCGCCGGTGCCGTGCCCCACGGTGGGCATATCCTCAATACTTCCCGTATGAATCGCTACTTGGGCCTTCGCCGCGATGAACAAGGCCAATTTCTGCTGCGCGTGGAGCCGGGCGTTGTGCTCTCGGAGCTGCGTAAGCAGCTGAGCAAGAAGGTACTGCCGACCGCTGGTTGGGACCAGGCATCGCTTGAGGCCTACGAGGAGTTCCAAGAGTCCCCCGAGCAGTTCTTTCCCACCGATCCCACCGAGGCATCTGCCTGTCTGGGTGGCATGGCGGCATGCAACGCCTCCGGCGCCCGCAGCTACGCTTACGGCCCCATGCGCCCGCATATCACGGGACTCCACGTCGCGCTGGCTGATGGCGATTTGCTTGAGCTTCAGCGCGGCGAGGCTTTTGCCCAGGGCCGCCACCTGTCGCTCGTGACGGCAGAGGGCCGTACGCTCGAGCTCGATCTTCCCGGCTATACCATGCCCGAGACAAAAAATGCCTCAGGCTATTTCGTTGCGGACGATATGGACGCCATCGACCTCTTTATCGGCGCGTGCGGCACGCTCGGCGTTATCACCGAGCTCGAGATTGCCCTGCAGGCGGCGCCTGCGGTCGTTTGGGGTGTGAGTTGCTTTTTCGATAGCGAGGACAAGGCGGTGTCCTTTACCGATTCCGTGCGCCCTGTCCTGTCCCATGCGGCTGCCATCGAGTACTTCGATGCTGGCGCCCTGGATATTCTACGTCGCCAGCGCGAGCAGTCGACGGCGTTTGCCTCGCTGCCGGCGCTCGACAAAGAGGCCAAGGTATGTGTCTACGTGGAGCTCGATTGCGATGACGAGGCGCAGGCGACCGAGGAGCTGTACCACTTGGGATGGGTGCTGGAGCTTGCGGGCGGCCGCGACGATGCGACATGGGTCGCCCGCAACGAAGTCGATCGCGAGTGCCAGCGGTTCTTCCGCCACGCGGTGCCCGAGAGCGTCAACATGCTCATTGACGAGCGTCGCCGCACCGACCCCACCATTACCAAGCTGGGATCGGATATGTCGGTGCCCAATGCACGCCTTGCCGATGTCGTGGCCCTCTATCGCCGCACGCTGGCCGAAAGCGGGCTTGAGTCTGCTGCCTGGGGACACATCGGGAACAACCATCTGCATGTGAACATCCTGCCGCGCGATGCGCAAGACTACCGTCGTGGTGGAGAGCTCTTTGCCCAGTGGGCTTCCGAGGTCACGGCCATGGGCGGTGCCGTTTCTGCCGAACACGGCGTCGGCAAGATCAAGGCGGGCTTCTTGGAGACGATGTACGGCCACGAGGCCATGGTCGAGTCGGCGCGTCTCAAACTCCAGCTTGATCCTGCCGGCCAGCTGGGTCGCGGCAACCTGTTTACGGAGAAGCTCTTGGATGAACTCGTCCAGAAAGGGGGCGCGTGAAGATGAGTGATTTCCATATGGTGGTGTGCGTCAAGGCGGTGCCCGGAAGCACCGAGGTCAAGATGGACCCCAAGACCAATACTATCGTGCGTGATGGCAAGCAGGCGGTCATTAATCCCTTCGATGCAAGTGCTCTCGAATGTGCGCTAGCGCTGAAGGACGACTTTATCGGCTTTGGCATGGACGTGCGTGTGACGGTGGTGTCGATGGGCATCCCCGCGACCAAATCGCTGCTGCGCGACTGCATCGCCCGCGGTGCCGACGACGCGCTGCTGCTGACCGACCGAGCCTTTGCGGGCGCCGATACCCTAGCCACCACCTATGCCCTCAAATGCGGCATCGAGGCACTCGAGGAGGACTTTGACCTGATCATCTGCGGCAAGATGGCAGTGGACGGCGATACGGCCCAGATCGGCCCCGAGCTGGCCGGCGCCTTTGGGGTCCCCTGCGTGACCGACGTGAGCTGTGTGCAGAGCGCGGGATTTACGACGTGTGGCTCGCTGGCGCTCGTTCACGGCTGCGATGCCGGCGAGGAGACGGTGTGTCTTGAGATGCCGTGTGCGATGACGACTGCCAAGGAGATTGGCCAGCTGCGCATGCCGAGTATTGCCGGTATTCGCGCGGCCGAGGATGCAGACGTGCGCGTGGCCAGCGCTGCCGACGTAAACGCCGATCCTTCGCGTTGCGGCCTTGCCGGATCACCGACGCAGGTCGTGCACTCGTTTGTGCCCGACCGTGACCAAACGTGCGAGGCCGTTGAGGGAACGGCGTCCGAGCAGGCGGTAAAACTTGCCAAGATTATCGAGGGGATGGCATAGATGAGCGGGCTGATTATCGATAGCGAAGCCTGCATCGGCTGTGGTCGCTGCGTTCGCGCCTGCGCCTCGGGCGGCATTGTGGTGGAGGGCGAGCGCCCCAATCGCTGTGCCCGCGTAACCGACGGCTGTATCCTGTGCGGCGGGTGCGTCGACGCCTGCCCCGTCAACGCCATCTCGATTGAGCGCGACGAGGCCGCCGGCGCGGCAGACCTTGACGCATATCGAGACATCTGGATCTTCGTGCAGACTGACGAGCACGATGCCGTTGCATCCGTGGCCTTCGAGCTCATGGGCAAGGGACGCGAGCTTGCCGATGCCCGCGGCTGCCGTCTGGTGGCACTGGTCGGCATGAGCCCCGAGGGCTCACTCGGGGACCTGGAGCATCTGACTTGCGCCGGTGCGGACGAAGTTCTGGTCTGTCGTGACGAGCGCCTGCGTCAGAACGACGCGGAGGTCTACGCCCGCTTGATCTGCGATTTGGTAGCCGAGCGCAAGCCCGAGGCCATCCTGTACGGCGCGACCGCCTTTGGTCGCGAGCTGGCGCCCAGTGTGGCCGTGCGCTTGCAGACGGGTCTTACGGCCGATTGCACGGTGCTTTCTATGGATACGGAGACGGGTCTGCTGCAGCAGACACGCCCGGCGTTTGGCGGCAACCTGATGGCCACCATTATCTGCCCCAACCACCGTCCTCAGATGGTAACGGTGCGCCCCGGCATCTTTAAGGCGCCCGAGTTTGACTATAGCCGCTCCGGCACGATTACCCAGGTAGTGCTTGCGGATGACGTTAAGGCCCGCGTCGAGATCTCGATTCCCGCCGAGGAGTGGGGACAGCAGGCCTCAATTGCCGATGCCGAGCGTCTGGTCGTGGTGGGCCGCGGCATCGGCTCCAAGAAGAATCTGCCCCTGATGCGAAAGCTCGCCGATGCCCTGGGTGCCGAGCTTGGTTGCACGCGTCCCATTGTGGAGGCAGGCTGGTTGGAGTATCGCCACCAAATTGGCCAGACGGGTGTATCGGTCTCGCCCAAGCTCCTCGTGAGCATCGGTGTCTCGGGCGCTATCCAGCATCTCGCCGGCATCGGTGGGGCGGAGTGCATTGTCGCCATCAATGAGGACCCGGATGCCCCCATCTTCGGTGCTGCCCAGTATAAGGTCGTCGGCGATGCCGTTGAGGTCGTTGAGGAGCTGCTGGCTCAGCTTGAGCGCTAAGCGCGCGTCAGCCAGTCGCGCATCTCGTCCTTTAGGCGGCTCCAGGTTGCCTGCGTGGCGGGGTTGGTAAAGGGCCGCGTAATGCCAAAGGGCGCATCGAGCAGGCGGTGGATATCGCCCTGTTCGCGCGCCAGCGCGCGGCTCGCTGGATAGACGAGCTCAAACATAAAGCAGATGAGTCCCACCAGGTAGTCTGCGGGCTCATCGCGCTCATCGCGTGCGACGCAGCGGTGCTCGTCAAAGGCGGTAAGCGCCGGTGCCGAGAAGTGGCTGGCGAGAAATGCGTCCTCATCCACCTTGAGGATGGTCTCGACGGTGCTGTCGGCGATGGTGCGCATAATGTCGATCTTGTCACCATCGCGCACGATATCGCAGAAGCTCCGCGTACGCTCGTCGAGCTGCGCGGGTAGACGAAAATCGCTGTGATAGGCAATGCTCGCTCGGATGAGCTCATCTTCTGCCGGGTCATCGATAAAGTTGCGGATGCTCGTTACGGCGGGTGCATCGGCGGGATTCTCGCCAAAGAGGACCTCGATGCCCAGCGCTGCATGGCTCATGCTCTCGGCGTCCTTAAAGGTGTCCCAGCGCCGCAACTGCTCAAAGCGGCCCATATCGTGTAGCAGGCCGCAAAGCCATGCCAGGTCAATATCTTCTGACGACCAGCCCTGCTCGCGTGCTACGGCATCGCATGCCTCGGCCACGTGGTACGTATGCTCGAATTTGAGCGCGATGCGTGGGTTAGTGGCGTCGTAGGCATCGGTGTAGCTTTTGAAGGCCGCGCGCGCCCGGTCTCGATCGATAGCTGTCATAATGACTTCCTAAAAAGTTGTGTCTTTCGATCCGGTGGCAATTGTAGGTGAACTCGGTTGCTGTCGGATGATGATTCTGCCGTGTCGCTACATGCGGCTCGGAGACCTTGTCAGGATGAGAAGCGTATGGTGCTCAAAATCGTTAGAACCGTCTGGCCAGTGATGCTTACCTATGTTGCAATAGGCGCGCCGTGCGGAATGATCATGGGGCAGACGGGAATGGAACCCTGGATGGTCTTTGCTCTGAGCAGCACGTTTGTGACGGGCAGCGGGCAGTTTATGATCTGCAATCTGTGGCTGGCAGGTGTGCCTGCGGCGTCGATCGTCGCGAGCGTTGCTGCCATCTCCTCGCGCTTTGCGCTTTACTCGGCATCGATCACGTCGCATCTGACGGGTGCCTCGAAGAGTCAGACGCTGGCTGTTGCCGCGACACTTACCGAGGAGGCATATGGCATCTCGCTTGCCAAGTTGGTTGAAGGGGAGGATTGGGGCCCGCGCGAGTCCTTTGTGCTCAACGTGATCCTTATCGCAACATGGGGCGTATCGTGTACGACGGGCGCCATCGTCGGCGCCGTTGTCGATGTTCCCACCGCCATTGCAGCCTTTGTCTGCACCTCGCTCTTTATCTGCCTGCTCTTTTCGCAGCGGCTGTCGCGCGGCAACGTTGTCGCGGCGGTTTCGGGCGCGGTGTCCGTCGCCGTATGCAAGTTCTTGGGCCTCGTGAATATTGCCGTGCCGGCAAGCGTCGTGGTCGGCATTACCATTGCGCTGGCGTGCGATGCTGTATTTGACGGAAGAGGTGCCCGCGATGCCCGTTAACGAGTTCTTGGTTCTGTGGCTGTCGTCGTGGGCTGCTATCGCGTTCTTTCGCATCGCGCCGGCGTTTGCCTTGCGCGGGAGAACGCTGTCGCCCCGCATTACCGAGGCCCTGGGTTATATCCCGCCCGCTGCCTTTGCCGCGCTGGTCGCCAACGACTTGGTGAGCCCCGGCGCGTTCGACGCGGGACCCTGGCCTGCCTTGGTTCCCTGGATTGCGGCTGCCGGCGTCGTGGCCGTGGCGGTCAAGACAAAATCGATGCTGTGGTGCTGTGTTTCGGGCATCGTGTTCTATATCGTTTTGAGCCTCATATAAGAGCGGGGCACGTTTAGCGCCCCTGTCCAACGAATCGAATTTCTCACCGAGCTGGTCTATTTCTTCTGGTACCATGGTCAAACTTTACTGTAGCAAAGCGTGACGTGGGCTTTTGTACCCCGTCAGCGGAAATGGGGGTTTCATGGCACAGGAAGCGACCGCCAACGAGCAAAAGAAATTCAAGGTCCCGCGCATCCCGGGCGACATCATGATCTATCCGATGATCGTCGGTCTTTTGCTCAACACCTTCTGCCCGCAGGTTTTTGAGATCGGCGGCTTCTTTACGGCTGCCTGCCGCGGTGGCTCCAATGCCATCGTCGCCGCGATCCTGCTGTTTGTGGGCGCCGGCATCAGCTTTAAGTCCACGCCGGGTGCCATCAAGACCGGTATCGTCGTGCTGATCCCCAAGCTGGTCGTCGCAGCGGCTCTCGGCCTGGGCGTGGCATATTTCTTTAACGACAACTTCCTGGGTCTGAGCTCCGTGTCTATCATCGGCGGCATCACGTTTTGCAACATGGCGCTCTATACGGGCATCATGGGCGAGTTCGGTGATGAGTCTGAGCAGGGCGCCGTCGGTATCCTGTTCTTTACGGCTGGCCCCGCCGTCACGATGATCATCCTCGGTGTTTCCGGCCTCGCCAACATTCCCATTGGCACCATTATCGGCTCCATCTTGCCACTCGTTATTGGCATGGTTCTGGGCAACCTGTTCCCGTTTATCAAGAACCTGCTGATTCCCGGTGCCAATCCCGCGATTGCCGTCATCGGATTTCAGCTCGGTGCGTCCATGAGCCTGTCGAGCTTTATCACCGGCGGTATTTCCGGCATCTTGCTGGGCCTTGTCACGCTGTTTGTCGTCGGTCCCATCACCTTTGCGTTCGAGCGTCTGTGCGGCGGCAATGGCAAGGCCGCTGTGGCTTGCTCCACCATTGCCGGCACGGCTATGACCACACCGGTTGCCCTCGCCGAGGTCGCACCGCGCTACGCCGAGCTTGCGCCCATCGCGTACGCTCAGATCGCCACCGCCGTTATCATCACGGCGATCATGGCTCCGATTCTGACTGGCTGGGTCGACAAGAAGTTCTGCCAAGGCAAGGAGGATCTGTCGCCTGTCGGTGTCGAGGCCATAGAGGAGGCCGTCGCGACTGACATCGATGGCGAGTAGCAATCGATACCCATCAATGATGCCGGCGTGTGCAATTCGCGCCGTATGGGCGCCCGAACAGAAACTGTTTTGCAGTGATGTTCGGGCGCTCTGCTATTATCCCCTTTACCCCTGTGGAGTAAAGGGGTGTTTATTGCCCTGATTCGAATTGGGCGATTCTGACCACTTGGGTATTGAAGGGATGGCGCTAGTGGTTAAGGCACTCAAGATTGAGATATTCGTGCTATGCATGATTGTTCTTATCGGGCTTGCCGTGCGAAGTCGTCGCTCCTTGTTCTCGAGCACCCAGCAGCTATTGTTTAGCATGCTTGGCTACACCTCTGCCGCGTACATATTATTCGATATGATCTGGACGCTTTCGGACGGTGTGGACGGCACGTTGGGCATTGCTGCCAACTGGATTTCCAACGCGGTTTCGTTTTCGCTCTTTGCTATCGCGTGTCTCATTTGGTTTATCTATTCCGAGACGGTGCAGGGTTCTCGTCTTTTGACCTCGCGCTATAGGGTGGTGCTTGTAGCGTTGCCTACGGCTCTGGTGGTCGTGCTGGCGTTTACCAGTTACTGGACGCACGCCCTGTTCTATATCGATTCGCAGGGCGTGTATCGTCGCGGCTTTGCCTATATGATCCAGCCCATCGTCAGCTACTGTTACGTTATACATACGTCCCTGCATGCATTTGTGCAATCTCGCAGGGTCGAGAGCCTGCAGACGAAGGCCATCTATCGAACCTTGGCATTTTTCGCCATTCCGGCCCTGGTGGGCGGTACCTTTCAGGTCGTATACTCGGTGCCCGGCCTTTGTGTCGGCATAATGATTAGCATGTTGCTGCTCTACATCATCTACCAGGAGCAGCTCATCTCGACCGACCCGTTGACTGGACTTAACAATCGCAACCGTTTTGAGACCTATATGCTGTCGCTCTTCTCAAATGTGGATCAGGCCGAAGATGTATATCTGCTTATGATGGACGCCGACGGCTTTAAGCAGATTAACGATCGCTATGGGCATGTGGAGGGCGACCACGCTCTTCAGGTCATATCCGCTGCGCTCAAAGAAGTCTGCTCGGCGTCTGGCGGCTTTATCGCACGTTATGGTGGCGATGAGTTCGTGGTGCTCCAAAAGGCAGTGGCGGAACAGGATATCATGCATCTGTGCGCGACAATCAACGATGAGCTCGCGCGCGCCGAGGTTCCGTATCTGTTGCGGATGTCCATCGGCTACGCACGGGTCGGTGATGGCGTCGATACCTGGCAAGACTTGCTTCGTGCTGCCGACGCGGAGCTCTACCGCGTAAAGCGCGAGAAGAAGAAAGCCGGCGCCCAGATACGCTAGAAAAAGGGCGCACGCTGGCGGGCGTGGCGGCCCTCGGCTCTCCGATGTACTCCATTAAGCTAAAGCATGTGAACCCCCTCTGCTAAATAGGGGTAGTTCGTTAGACCTTTTTGGGCCTGTTGACGATGATGATGCCGCCGCAGACCAACAGCAGGGCAACAAGTACGGTAACAGGGCTCGTGCCAGCGCCCTCGCCGAGCAGCAGAGCGCTCAACAGTACGCCAAAGACTGGATTCATAAAGCCAAAGACCGACACACGGCTGACGGGGTTGACGGCAAGCAGACGCGACCATAGCGAGTACGCGACGGCGGAAATGAGTGCCATATAGATAATGAGTGCGATGGCGGGGATGATCGCGGTGGGGGAGAGCGCGCCGCCCATCAAAAACCCGATGGCGGTAAGGACCAAACCTCCGACTAAAAACTGCCAGCCGGCGAGCAAGACGCCGTCATGCTTGCGCGAGAAGATGCCGATCAGGCAGGTCGAAAGAGCACCCGCGACAGTGGAGGCTAGGATAAAGCCCTCGCCATCGAGCCTGAAGCCAAAGGTGCCATCTGCGCCCGAGAGGTTGACGAGCGCGACGCCGGCAAAGCCCAGCGCACAGCCAAGCACCTTGGCCGTATTGAGCTTCTCGGTGTGAAATGCCAGGGCGGCAAAGAGGATTGCGAGGAAGTTGGCGCTGGCCTCGATGATGGAGCTCGACATGGCGCTGGCGTGCGAGAGGCCCAGATAGAAAAAGAAGTACTGCCCGATAGTCTGGAAGAGCGACAAGACAAAGATGGGCTTGATGTCGCGAGCCTGCGGAATGAGGGGGCGGCGCTGGGCCGCACTCATCCCAACGATAACCAGGGCGCCGGCAAGCGTGAAGCGCAAGCCCGCAAAGAGCAGCTGCGAGGCGCTATCGTGCGCCGGGATACCAAAGAGTGCGTAGCCGATCTTGATGCAGGGAAAGGCCGATCCCCAGAGCGCGCAACAAACAAGACAGCCCAGGATGAGTCCGGGCAGGGTGGCGAGATACGGCTTGCGGCTTTCCATGATGTCCTTCCTGCATGCGCGAAGCAAAAAAGAACCCGCCACCGGATGTGTCGGTGGCGGGTGTTGTTACCCGAGGGGATTGTACCCGATGGGAAAGGTTTAAGCGAAGTAGGCCACGCCGCTCTCAAAGATCGGCATGAACTTATCGCCGGGGACATGCTCGGGCACGTTGCGGTACAGGTTGTCGCCGCGACGCTCGGCATGGCCCATCTTGCCCAGGACGCGGCCGTCGGGGCTCGTGATGCCCTCGATGGCGAGTGCGGAGCCGTTGGGGTTGACGGAAAGATCCATGCTGGGCTTTCCGTCCTCGCCCACGTACTGCGTGGCGACCTGGCCGTTGGCGATCAGCTGGGCGAGCACCTCGTCATTGGCGACAAAGCGGCCCTCGCCGTGGCTGATGGCGACGGTGTAGGGGTCGTCCAGGCTGCACTGCGAAAGCCACGGGGACAGGTTGGACGAGATACGGGTGCGCACCAGACGGCTCTGGTGGCGACCGATGGTGTTGAACGTCAGCGTGGGCGCATCGGGCGTGGCGTCGACGATGTCGCCGTAGGGCACCAGGCCGAGCTTGATCAGGGCCTGGAAGCCGTTGCAGATGCCCAGCATCAGGCCATCGCGGGCCTTGAGCAAGTCGCGGACTGCCTCGGTGACCTCGGGAGCGCGGAAGAACGCCGTGATGAACTTGGCAGAGCCGTCGGGCTCGTCGCCGCCCGAGAAGCCGCCGGGGATCATAACGATCTGGCTTGCACGGATGCGGCGCGCAAGCTCGTGGGTGCTCTCGGCGACGGCCTCGGGCGTGAGGTTGTTGATCACGAAGGTGTCGGCCTCGGCACCGGCGGCACGGAAGGCGCGGGCGCTGTCGTACTCGCAGTTGTTGCCGGGGAACACGGGGATGATCACGCGCGGGCGGGCGATCTTGGCGCCGCCGTACACGTGGATATCCTTGGCGCGGAAGTCGATGGTCTCGACCTCGGGGGTCTCGCCGGCGCTGCGGTAGGTGAAGACGCCCTCGATGCCGCTCTCCCAGGCCTCCTGGAGCTCGGCGAGCTCGATGACCTCGGAGCCGGTGTCGATGACATAGCCCTCGACGGTGGTGCCCAGGGGCTCGACGACAACGCCGTCGGCGACTTCGGGCAGCTCGGCGTCCTCGGCGAGCTCGACGATAAAGCTGCCGTAGAGCGGGGTGAAGAGGCTCTCCACGTCCACGTCCTCGGCAAGCTCGATACCGATCTGGTTACCGACGCACATCTTAAAGAGGCTCTCGGCGCCGCAGCCGTAGCCGGGCGTGGAGACGGCCAGGGCGTCGCCGGTAGCGGTGAGCGCCTCGACGGCGTCAAACGCGGCGAGCAGCTGCTGGGCATCGGGCCGGTAGTCCTCGCCATAGGTGGCGGGGGCGATACGGACGACGCGGTGTGTGAGGCCCTTGAACTCGGGGGAGACAGCGCGGGCCGCCTTGCCCACGGCGACAGCGAAGCTGATCAGGGTCGGCGGAACGTTGAGCTCGCCGGCCTCGTCCTCAAACGAGCCGCTCATGGAGTCCTTGCCGCCGATGGCGCCGGCACCCAGGTCGACTTGGGCCATGAGGGCGCCCAGGACGGCTGCCGTGGGCTTGCCCCAGCGCTCGGCCTCGGTGCGCAGACGCTCGAAGTACTCCTGGAAGGAGAGATAGGCGCGCTTGTGCTCAAAGCCGGCAGCCACGAGCTTGGCGATGGACTCGACCACGGACAGGTAGGCGCCCGCAAACTGGTCGGCCTCCATCAGATAAGGGTTGAAGCCCCATGCCATGGCACTCGCCGTGGTGGTCTCGCCGTCCACGGGGAACTTGGCGACCATGGCCGAGCTGGGGGTGAGCTGCGTCTTGCCGCCAAAGGGCATGAGCACGGTCGCGGCGCCGATGGTGGAGTCGAAGCGCTCGGAAAGGCCCTTGTTAGAAGCGACGTTGAGGTCGGTGACGAGCGAGGTCATGCGCTCGGCAAGCGTGGTGCCGGCCCAGCTGGGCTGCCACACGCTACGGGCGCACACGTGGGCGACCTGGTGCTTGGGCGCACCGTTAGAGTTGAGGAACTCGCGGGACAGGTCGACGATGGCGACGCCGTTCCAGGCCATGCACATGCGCGGCTCGGCGGTAACCTCGGCGATAACGGTCGCCTCGAGGTTCTCCTCGGCGGCGTAGCCCATGAACTCCTCGACGTCACCGTCGGCGACGGCGCAGGCCATGCGTTCCTGGGATTCAGAGATGGCGAGCTCGGTGCCGTCAAGACCGTCGTACTTCTTGGTCACGGTATCAAGGTCGACATACAGGCCGTCGGCAAGCTCGCCTACGGCGACCGAGACACCGCCGGCGCCAAAGTCGTTGCAGCGCTTGATCAGACGGCAGGCATCGCCGCGGCGGAACAGGCGCTGCAGCTTGCGCTCGACCGGGGCGTTGCCCTTCTGGACCTCGGCGCCCGATGTCTCGATGGACTCGGTGTTCTGGGTCTTGGAGGAGCCGGTGGCACCGCCGATGCCGTCACGGCCGGTGCGGCCGCCCAACAGGATGATCTTGTCGGTGGGGGCGGGGCACTCGCGACGCACGTGGTTTGCCGGGGTAGCGCCCACGACGGCGCCGACCTCCATGCGCTTGGCGACGTAGCCGGGGTGATAGAGTTCGTTGACCTGACCGGTGGCAAGGCCGATCTGGTTGCCGTAGCTGGAGTAGCCGGCGGCAGCAGTGGTCACGAGCTTACGCTGCGGCAGCTTGCCCTCGAGTGTCTCGGACACGGGGACGGTGGGGTCGCCGGCGCCGGTGACACGCATGGCCTGGTACACGTAGCTGCGGCCCGACAGCGGGTCGCGGATGGCACCGCCCACGCAGGTGGCGGCACCGCCGAAGGGCTCGATCTCGGTCGGGTGGTTGTGGGTCTCGTTCTTAAAGAGGAACAGCCAGTCCTGGTCCTCGCCGTCGACATCGACCTTCACCTTGACGGTGCAGGCGTTGATCTCCTCGGACTCGTCGACATCGGTCATGACGCCGGTCTTCTTAAGGTACTTGGCGCCGATGGTGCCCATGTCCATGAGGCAGACGGGCTTGGCGTCGCGACCGAGCTCGTGGCGCATTTCCATGTAGCGGTCGAAGGCCTGCTGCACCACGGCGTCGTCGATCGTCACGTCGTCCAGGACGGTGCCGAAGGTGGTGTGGCGGCAGTGATCGGACCAGTAGGTGTCGATCACGCGGATCTCGGTGATGGTGGGGTCGCGATCCTCATCGCGGAAGTACTGCTGGCAGAAGGCGATGTCCGCCTCGTCCATGGCAAGGCCGCGCTCGGAAATAAAGGCGGCAAGGCCGGCTTCGTCGAGCTCGCGGAAACCGTCGAGCACCTCGACGGGCTGGGGCTCGGGGGTCTCCATGTACAGCGTCTCGGGCAGGTCGAGCGAGGCGATGCGCGCCTCGACGGGGTTCACCACGTAGTGCTTGATGGCATCAATGGCGGCCTCGTCCAGAGCGCCCGAGATCATATAGACCTTGGCGGAGCGCACGGCGGGGCGCTCGCCCTGGCTGATGAGCTGCACGCACTCGCTGGCGGAGTCGGCGCGCTGGTCAAACTGGCCAGGCAGGAATTCGACGGCAAAGACGGCGCCATCGCTTGCGGGGAGCTCGTCGTAGGTCACATCGACCTGGGGCTCGCTAAAGACGGTCGGCACGCAGGACCGGAAAAGCTCCTTGTCGATGCCCTCGACGTCGTAGCGGTTGATAATCCTCAGGGCCTCGATGCCCTTGATGCCGAGAATTTCGGTCAGCTCGCCCTTGAGCTGCTGAGCCTCGACGTCGAACCCGGGTTTCTTCTCCACGTAGATACGAGAGACCATTGGTTCCTGCCTTCCTGATCGGTTGGGCGTACGGTACGGTATGCGGCAGCGGTCGGTTTGCGGGGTCTGCCCTGCGGTCGCCTTGAGCCACATGTTTGTAAACCTCACTATGATACGACAGCTCGCGGCGCGTTGAGGACGGCGATGGTGCTACAGTGAAGCGCAAACAAGAGAAAGGCATCACATGGCATTCGTTTCGCTCGCCATCATCGCACTCGTGGCCTTTGCGAGTCCTTTTATCGCCTCGGCGATTCCCGGAAAACCCGTTCCCGAGACGGTCTTTTTGCTCGTGCTCGGCGCGGTACTGGGACCCCATATGCTCGGCGTCATCCATGTAGATGCTGAGGTCTCGCTTGTGTCCGAGCTGGGCCTGGCCTTTTTGTTCCTGCTTGCCGGCTTTGAGATCGACCCCAAGAGCATCACGGGCGTCGAGGGGCGCTACGGCTTGGCGACGTGGGTCGTCACGTTTGGTATCGCCTGGCTTGCCGTGCGCTTTACCCCGTGGTTCTCAGTCAGTCATTTCGACGGTATCGCCGTGACGCTTGCCCTCACTTCGACGGCGCTCGGTACGCTTGTGCCCATCATGCGTGAGCGCTCGCTCACCGGCACGCGCGTGGGCGACTCGATTCTCGCGTATGGCACTTGGGGCGAGCTCGGTCCCGTGCTCGCCATGTCGGTGCTGTTGTCTGCCCGCACTGGCATCCAAACGCTCGTTATCCTTGGCTTGTTTGCGGTGGTTTGCGTGTTCCTGGCCGTGGTCCCGAGCCGCTCCAAGCGCGTCGGCAGCCGCTTCTTTGCATTTGTTGAGGAGCGCGCCGATACCACGTCGCAGACCTTCGTGCGCCTGACGGTGCTCATCCTGGTCACGCTCGTGGCATTCTCGGCTGTCTTTGATCTCGACATCGTGTTGGGTTCTTTTGCCGCCGGCTTTGTCCTGCGCTATATCATCCCCGAGGGCAACCATACGCTCGAGACCAAGCTCGACGGTCTGGCCTACGGTTTTTTGATTCCGGTGTTCTTTACCGTATCGGGCGCAAAGATCGATCTGACGGCCGTGGCGTCGCGCCCGGGTCTGCTCGTGGGCTTTATCGTGGCGTTGTTGATTATTCGTGCCGTGCCCATTCTTATTTCCATGAGCATTTGTCCTGCGACGCGCGATGTGTCGGCGTATGGTCGCATTACCGTGGCCCTGTACTGCACCACGGCGCTGCCGATCATCGTTGCCGTTACGAGCGTTGCCGTCAACGCGGGCGCGCTGTCGCAAGATATTGCGTCGGTCATGGTTGCCGCCGGTGCCATCACGGTGTTCTTGATGCCATTGCTCGCGCAGCTCTTCTACCGCGTGGTGGATGCCGCACCGGTCGCCGCCGTGGCAGAGGTTGCCGAGCATCCATCCGATGCGCTCGACATCTTGCGCGCCCACCACGACCTAGCGAGCTTGCTCGCGCGCGAGCACGAGCTGCTGACCTCGCATGGCCATGGTCGCGTATTCGAGGGCCTGCCTACGCTCGATACGATTGCCGAGCGTCTTTCCGCCGAGGCGGCGAGCGGCCACATCGATGCCCGCATCGTGGACGCGGCGCACCTGCTTGCCGATAAGACCTATGGAGACGAGGTCGACCCGTCCGAGCTGACTCCGCGTGAGCGCCGCCGCCTGGAGCGCGCCAAGCTCGCTGTGCGCGAATACCGCCGCCGCATGCTGGAGCTCTATGCGCGCGAAGAAGCCGAAGACGACGACGGTAAGTAGTCGATACTTTCTCGGGGAAGCCGCGTCCCGCTTTGAAGGCTCGGAACGGGATGTGGTTTCCGAAACGGGGGCCGTTGGGAAGCTGTGTCCCGGAATGGGCGCTCAGAGTGGGATGCAGCTTCCGCAAGGAGGTCCTGGGGGAAACCGTGCCCCGTTCTGATCCGAAATACTGGGACATAGTTTCCCTTTCATAACAGGAGAAGGCGCGCTGTCTGCAGTTGATTCAGACGGCGCGCCTTTTTGGTTGAGCTATGTTGAAGCTTGAAGCCAAAGCTTGTGGCTCCTTAGGAGCGGGCGGCTCCGTCGACGGGGAGCACGGCGCCCGTGACATAGGAGGACATGTCGCTCGCCAGGAAAACAAAGGCGTTGGCGACATCCTCGGGCTCGCCCATGCGACCCAGCGGAATGGTGGCGATGATGGGCTTGATGACCTCTTCGGGCAGGTTGGCGACCATGTCGGTCTTAGTCACGCCGGGGGCGACGGCGTTGACGCGGATGCCCATGGGAGCGAGCTCGCGCGAGAGCGACTGGACCATACCGTTGACGGCAAACTTGGACGTGGGGTAACCGACGCCGGAGGGCTGGCCGTACTTGGCGACCATCGAGCTTGTGGTAGTGATGGTGCCGCCGTGGCCGGCCTCGGTCATGATCTTGGCGGCAGCCTGGTGGCCATTAAAGACGGCGACGACGTTAAGGTCCATGACCTTTGCGAACTCCTCGGCCGTGTAGTCCAAGAGGGGTGAACGCTGGGAGATACCGGCATTGTTGACGACCGTGTCCAAGCCGCCCATGTCGGCTGCGGTCTGCGTAAAGGCCTCAGTCACGGCCTCGAGCGAGGTGAGATCGCAGGAGCGACCCCAGACCTTGGCGTCGGGATAGGCGGCTGTCAGCTTCTCAACGGCCGTGTCGGCAGTCTCCTGGCGCGAGCCAAAGACGGTGACGGCAGCGCCTTCCTCGATAAAACGGCAGGCGATGGCATAGCCGATACCGCGTGTGCCTCCGGTGATGATTGCTTTCTTGCCCTCGAGCAACATGGTGCTTCCTCTCATCGCGGGCGGACATTCGCAGCACAGCGTAGCGGTAGTCGGAATCGGCCGCGTTTGCATATCGGTGAACGGTAGCCCGCGTTACCGATGAGCGGCTCGCGCAAATATGCTCTGCCGTTGTGCTTAGGGCAGGTGACAAAAGGGCTCCCGTCCCACATCGGACGGGAGCCCTCAAGGCGCGTATTGCTAGGCGAGCGTTGGGCTAGTTCGCCATAACGCCTTCGGTCCAGGCCTCGACGTCCTCGATGCGCAGGACGTTGGCGACCTCGGCCACGCAGTCGACGCCGGCAAGCTCGGCGGCGGCAGCTTGGACGTCCTTCTCGAGCGCGCGGTGCGTCAGGAAGATGACCGAGCAGGCATCACTGACGCCCGACTTGCCGTCCTCGACCTGGTTGATGAGCGAGATCGAGATGTTGTGCTTGGCAAAGATGTCGACTGTCTCGGACAGGGCGCCCACGCGGTCGGCGACCTTCAGGCGCACATAGTACTTGGTCTGGAGCTCGTCCATGGGCTTAAAGGTGAGGTTGTGGCCATAGGGCTCAATCTCGGGCAGCGGAGCCACGCCGCGGCTGATCTGCTCGGAGAGCGACAGGATATCGCCCACGACGGCGCTCGCGGTGGGGAAGGAGCCTGCGCCCGCGCCGTAGAACATGGTCTCGCCCACGGCGTCGCCTACCACGTAGACGGCGTTCATGGCGCCGTTGACCTTGGCAAGCATATGGTCTGCGGGGATCAGCGTGGGATGCACGCGAACGTCGACGCCAGCGTCGGTGTTGCGGGCGATGCCGAGCAGCTTGATGGTGTAGCCGAGCTCGCGGGCCTGGGCGATGTCCTCGGCGCCGATGGTGCGGATACCCTGCTGGTACACATCATCGGTGGTAACGCGGGTGCCAAAGCCGATGGAGGCGAGGATGGCCGTCTTGCTGGCGGCATCGAAGCCGTCGACGTCGGCGGACGGGTCGGCCTCGGCATAGCCCTTGGCCTGTGCGTCGGCAAGTACGTCGGCGTAATCGGCGCCCTCGGCGTCCATGCGCGACAGGATATAGTTGGTGGTACCGTTGAGAATGCCGGCGATGGTCAGGATCTTGTTGCCCACCAGGTCGTGCTCGAGCGTGCTCACGATGGGGATGCCGCCGCCGCAGCTGGCCTCGCACTTAATCTGCACGCCGCACGCGCGCGCCTTCTCGGCGAGCGTCTCGACATGGCGGCCCAGCAGGGCCTTGTTGGCAGAGACGACGTGCTTGCCGTGCTCAAAGGCGGTGGTGAAGATCTCGGTCGCGGGGTGCTCGCCGCCAATCAGCTCGACGACGATGTCGACGGCGGGGTCGGTGACGACGTCATGCCAGTCACTCGTAAAGGCCTCGTGCTCAATACCGGCTGCCTCGGCCTGCTCCCAGGCAAGCGCGCAGGCGCGGGTCAGCTTAAGGTCGATGCCGTAGGCTGCCAGGTACTCATCGTGGTGGCTCTTGATCAGACGGGCCACGCCGCCGCCGACGGTTCCCAGACCGATCAGACCGACGTTCACGGTGCGCAGGGATTCGCTCATAGATAGCTCCTTCGTGCATCTTATGGATGGATTAACCGCTTAAAGGTTGAGTGCATTCTAGCGTGAACCGAGGGCGCGTGCTCGCCAGGCAACAGGAGTCGCACAAAACGGCACCCCCGAAACGCTGCGGAAACATTGGAAACATGCTCGCTACAAACGGAACTCCGTAACAAACTGTCAACGTTTGCGCCATAAGGTTTGCCCCGTACCGCAAGACGACCGCACTGCGGCCAGCGAAAAAGGGGGACACCATGTTCAACATCAACAGCACGCTCAGCCGAAGGAACTTTCTCGCCGGCGCCGCGGCGCTCGGCAGCACCGCGGCACTCGCTGGTTGTTCGTCGGGTGGCTCGGACGGCGGCTCCGCCGATGACGGCAAGACCTTCAAGATCGGTGTCATCGGCCCTCTGACCGGCGCCGCGGCAACCTATGGCGTTTCGGCCGAGAAGGGTGCCAAGCTTGCCGCCAAGGATTTCTCGACCAAGGACCTCAAACTCTCGCTTAAGTCCGAGGATGACGTCGCCGACGGCGAGAAGGCTATCAACGCCTTCAATACCCTGTGCGACTGGGGCATGCAGGCGCTCGTCGGCCCCGTCACGACTGGTGCCGCCGTCGCTGTCTCGGGCGAGATCGCCGACGATATGCTCATGGTCACGCCCTCTGCTTCGTCCCTCGACGTCACCAAGGGAAAGACCACGGTCTTTCAGGTTTGCTTCACCGACCCCACCATGGGCGCCAGCGCCGCGAAGTTCTTGGCCGAGAAGTACGCGGACGCCAAGATCGCCCTGTTCTACAACTCCGGCGATACGTACAGCTCGGGCGTTGCCGACGCCTTTGCCGAGCAGGCCAAGGCATCCAAGCTCGATGTCGTCGATACCGAGACCTTTAAGGAGACTCTTCCACGAGCTTTACCAACCAGCTCACCAAGGCCAAGGAGGCCGGCGCCACGCTTATCTTTGCTCCGATCTATTACACGCCGGCGTCCGTCCTGCTCAAGAACGCCAAGGACATGGGATACGACATGACGCTTATGGGCACCGACGGCATGGACGGCCTGCTCTCCGTTGAGGGCTTCGATACCTCTCTTGCCGAGGGCGTGCTGCTCATGACCCCGTTCTCTGCTGACGATGAGAAGAACGCCGACTTCGTCAAGGCCTATAAGGACGCCTACGACGAGACGCCCAATCAGTTTGCCGCCGATGCCTATGACTGCGTCCATGCGATTGCCGAGGCTATCGATAAAGCGGGCATCGACATTACGGCTGACGGTGCCGACATTGCCGACGACCTTGCCCGCGCCATGCGCAAGATCAAGATCGAGGGCCTGACGGGCGAGCTGACGTGGAATGACGAGGGCCAGGTCGAAAAGCCCGCTACGGCCTATGTGATCCAGGACGGCAAGTACATCGCCGCCTAAGTGCGCATAAAAGGCTACCGGTGAGGCTGTTTTATTCAGGGCGGGGACGCCTGTAACAGAATGGAAACATTACTTTTACACAATAAAGTGGCATTACTGCATAAAATAATAGAAATACGCAGAAATATGGATAAAAGAACAAATCCAAAGAAAAGTTGAAATAATCGCCACTTTTCCTAACTAAAGCGTCTACTATTTTGCGAACGCCGAACACGGCGAAGGATGGCCTGTCGGGCAACCAAAACCCGACGAGATTTGAGAGGAGAGCCGCATGTCGAGCCTCACCGGTAAGTCATTGAACCCTGTTATGAATCGCAGGAGCGTTATCGCGAGCGCAGCAGGTCTGGGGGCGATGTCCATTCTAGCTGGCTGCTCCTCCAACGGCGGCGACAGCGGTTCCGCGTCGGGCGACGCTTCGTTTAAGATCGGCACCATCGGCCCGCTGACCGGCGCCAACGCGTCCTACGGCAAGTCCGTTACACAGGCTGTCGAGCTTGGCTGCAAGGATTTCTCGACCAAGGAGCTGCCGCTTGTCAGCAAGGCCGAGGACGACCAGGCTGACGGCGAGAAGGCCGTCAACGCCTTCAACACCCTGCTCGACTGGGGCATGCAGGCCCTCGTCGGTCCGACCACCACGGGTGCGTCGGTCGCCGTTGCCGCCGAGTGCGGCAACGACCCCGAGACGTTCATGATCACCCCGTCCGCGTCCTCCGAGGACGTTACCAAGGGCAAGGATTGCGTCTTCCAGGTTTGCTTTACCGACCCCAACCAAGGTGTCAACGCTGCCAAGTTCCTGGCGCAGAAGTATGCGAACGAGAAGTTCGTGCTGTTCTATAACTCCGGCGATGCCTATTCTTCGGGCATCGCAGATTCCTTTAAGGCCCAGGCCGCTAAGTCTAAGCTTGAGATTGTCGACGAGGAGACCTTTAAGGACGACTCCGCCACGAGCTTTACCAACCAGCTGACCAAGGCCAAGCAGGCAGGCGCCACCATGATCTTTGCGCCGATCTACTACACGCCGGCGTCCGTCCTGCTCAAGAACGCCAAGGACATGGGCTACGACGTCAAGATGATGGGCTGCGACGGCATGGACGGCATCCTGGGCGTTGAGGGCTTCGACACCTCTCTTGCCGAGGGTCTGCTGCTCATGACCCCGTTCTCCGCCGACGACGAGAAGAACGCCGACTTCGTCAACGCTTACAAGGATAAGTACGGCGATACCCCCGACCAGTTTGCCGCCGACGCCTACGACGGCGTGCATGCTGTGGTCGAGGCTCTTAAGGAGGCCGGCCTGGGCGTCGACGCCGACCCCACCGAGGTTGCCGAGAAGCTTCCCGAGGCTATGCTCAAGATTACTGTTGACGGCCTGACTGGCAAGCTCTCCTGGAACGACAAGGGTCAGGTCCAGAAGGACCCGACGGCGTACGTCATTACCGACGGCAAGTACGTACAGGCCTAATAGGCCGCCTTACATAGAGCGGTTTTGATCCCAAGCAGGGGAGGTTTTGGCCTTCCCTGCTTGCTTGGTATCTAGGGACGATGTAACGTCCCTGTTTCATACATCAACTGGAAACCTATTCGAAAGGGGGATGTGGAACATGACGGTCTTTATCCAATACCTGGTCAACGGCCTGTCCATGGGCAGCGTCTACGCCATCATCGCGTTGGGCTACACCATGGTCTACGGTATCGCCAAGATGCTCAACTTCGCTCACGGCGACGTCATCATGGTCGGTGCCTATGTCTCGTTCTGCGCCACGTCGTATCTCGGCCTCCCGGGCTGGGCATCTGTAATTCTCTCTTGTGTGGTCTGCACGGTTCTCGGTGTTCTCATCGAGGGTCTGGCATACAAGCCGCTGCGTCAGGCGGGCCCGCTGGCCGTTCTGATCACGGCCATCGGCGTGTCCTACTTCCTGCAGAACGCCGCGCAGCTCCTGTGGGGCGCCACGCCCAAGAACTTTACTTCGCTCGTCACCTTCCAGGTGCCGGAGTTCTTGGCCAAGTTTAACGTAAGCGCCGTCTCGCTCGTCACCATCGTCGCCTGCCTGGTTATCATGGCCGGCCTGATGTTCTTTACAGGTAAGACCAAGATGGGCAAGGCCATGCGCGCCGTGTCCGAGGACAAGGCCGCCGCTCAGCTCATGGGCATCAACGTCAACCGCACCATCTCGATGACGTTTGCCATCGGCTCTGCCCTTGCCGCCATCGCCGGCGTGCTCCTGTGCTCCTACTCGCCGGTGTTGCAGCCCACCACGGGCGCCATGCCTGGCATCAAGGCCTTCGACGCTGCCGTTTTCGGCGGCATCGGCTCCATCCCCGGTGCCTTTGTCGGCGGTATTCTCATCGGCATCATCGAGGCGATGGCTCAGGCTTACATTTCCACGAGCCTTGCCAACTCCATCGTCTTTGGTGTTTTGATTATCGTCCTGCTCGTCAAGCCTGCCGGCCTCTTGGGCAAGTACGTCCCCGAGAAGGTGTAGGTGAGCGTTATGAAGTTCCTTAAAGACAAGCAGACGCGTCACGACTTTGTCACGTACGCCATGTGCATCGTGGCATTCGCCATCGTGTTCTTTATGCAGTCCAACCATATGATCCCGCGCATGATCGCCGGTCAGCTGGTTCCCATCACGGCCTACATCGTTATGGCCATCTCGCTCAACCTCGTCGTCGGTATTGCGGGCGACTTGTCGCTGGGCCACGCGGGCTTTATGAGTGTCGGCGCCTATACGGGCATCGTTACCGCCGTCGCGCTGGAGAGCGCCGTTCCGTCCGATCCGATGCGCCTGATCATCAGCATTGTGGTCGGCGCTATCGCTGCCGCCATCCTGGGCTTCTTGATCGGCATCCCGGTCCTTCGCCTGAGCGGCGATTACCTGGCTATCGTGACGCTGGCCTTTGGCGAGATCATCAAAGAGATCGTCACCTGCCTCATTGTGGGCGTCGATTCCCGCGGTCTGCACGTGATCTTTAACATCACGGGCAACTCTACGATCGACGACCTGCACCTGCTTGAGGACGGCACCGCCATCATCAAGGGTGCCCAGGGCGCATCGGGCGTGTCGACCTATTCGACCTTCCTTGCCGGCGCCATCCTGGTTATGGTCGCGCTCGTGATTGTACTCAACCTGGTTCGCAGCCGTACCGGCCGTGCCATCATGGCCGTGCGCGATAACAAGATTGCAGCCGAGTCCGTAGGCATCTCCGTCACCGAGTACCGCATGATCGCCTTCGTGGTTTCCGCTGCCCTCGCCGGTGCTGCCGGAGCTCTCTTCGGCGGTAACTTCTCGCAGCTCTCCGCCACCAAGTTCGACTTCAACACGTCGATCCTCATTCTGGTGTTCGTGGTCCTGGGCGGCCTGGGCAACATGCGCGGTTCCGTCATCGCGGCGGCGTTGCTCACGGTGCTTCCCGAGCTGCTCCGTCAGTTCTCGGACTACCGCATGCTCATCTACGCCATCGTGTTGATCCTGGTCATGATCTTTACCAACAACCCGCAGCTCAAGGCGTTCTTCGCACGCATTAAGGACCGCTTTGCTTCCAAGAAGGAGGTGGCAGCCGATGCCCAGTAAATTTGAGTTCAACAAGGGTAAGATGGTCCCGTATCCTTCTGGCGCCATCGTTCCCGATCGCGATCTGGGCCAGCGCCCGGCACTCGAGTGCATCCACCTGGGCATTGAGTTCGGTGGCCTTAAGGCAGTCGACGACTTTAGCCTGACTATCGGCAAGACCGAGATCGCCGGTCTGATCGGCCCCAACGGTGCCGGAAAGACCACGGTCTTCAACCTGCTCACCAAGGTGTATCAGCCCACGCACGGCACCATCCTGCTCGACGGTGAGGACACCTCGGGCAAGTCGGTCTACCAGGTCAACCGCATGGGCATTGCCCGTACGTTCCAGAACATCCGCCTGTTCAACACCATGACGGTGGAGGACAACGTCAAGGTCGGTCTGCACAACCAGGAGCGCTATTCCGGTTTTGAGGGCGTGCTGCGCCTGCCGACGTACTGGAAGCACGAGAAGGCCGCCCATGAGCGTGCCATGGAGCTGCTCTCCATCTTTGATATGGAGCATCTGGCAAACGAACAGGCCGGCTCGCTGCCTTACGGCGCTCAGCGCCGCCTGGAGATCGTCCGCGCGCTTGCCACCAACCCCAAGCTGCTGCTGCTCGACGAGCCTGCCGCCGGCATGAACCCGTCCGAGACCGCGGAGCTCATGGAGAACATCGTTAAGATTCGCGACACCTTTGGCATCGCCATCATGCTTATCGAGCACGACATGTCGCTCGTCATGAATATTTGCGAGGGTATCTGCGTACTCAACTTTGGTAAGGTCATCGCCAAGGGCACGGCAGAGGAAATCCAGAACAACGACGCCGTTATCGAGGCATATCTGGGCAAGCAGGATAAGGGGGAGAACTAAATGGCAGAGCCGATGCTTTCCGTCTACAACATCAACGTCTGGTACGGCGCCATCCACGCCATCAAGGACATCTCCTTTAACGTCAACGAGGGCGAGATCGTGGCTCTGATCGGTGCGAACGGTGCCGGCAAGTCCACAACGCTCAAGACCGTCTCGGGCCTGCTGCGCTCCAAGACCGGCTCCATCAAGTTTATGGGCGAGGACATTACTCATACGCCCGCCGATAAGCTGGTTGGTAAGGGCCTGGCCCAGGTGCCCGAGGGCCGTCGCGCCTTTTTGCAGATGACGGTCGAGGAGAACCTGGAGATGGGCGCCTACACGCAGCCCAAGTCCACGGTTGCTCCGGGCCTTGAGCGCGTCTACGAGCAGTTCCCGCGCCTGAAGGAGCGCCGTCGCCAAGTCGCCGGCACCCTTTCGGGCGGCGAGCAGCAGATGCTCGTTATGGGCCGCGCCCTTATGAGCAACCCCAAGCTGCTCATGCTCGACGAGCCTTCCATGGGCCTGGCGCCGATTCTGATTGAGCAGATCTTCCAGATTGTCGAGGACCTGCACAAGGCCGGCACCACGGTGCTCCTGGTCGAGCAGAACGCGCAGATGGCACTTTCCATCGCCACACGCGGTTACGTGCTCGAGACCGGCAAGATCACCATGACCGGCACCGGTCAAGAGCTCCTGCACGACGACAACGTCCGCAAGGCTTACCTGGGCGGCTAGGGACTTCCGCCGTTCTGCCGAACGGCGGACCGGCCGACGCTGCGCGGGCGCCCTGATCGACGTGCCGAAGCTCCTCACCCTTGGGGCTATGCCGCGGTACGAGGCCAGGTGGTCGTGGTCCGGGAACCTCGCGATGT
>CABMOY010000013.1 GCA_902388345.1 uncultured Collinsella sp. | reverse complement strand
GACGCTCGTCCTGGGCGCGACGGCGGGCACTTTCGGCGCGCGACTTGGCCAGCAGCTCTCGGCCGCTCGGCAGCACGTCGAGCGTGGCAAAGTAATCGCCCGGGCGCTCAGCACGGCGGATGAGGTCGGCCGAGCCATCGGGGCGCAGCAGCACCTCGGCGGAGCGCAGACGGCCGTTGTAGTTGTAGCCCATGGAGTAGCCATGCGCGCCGGTATCGTGGATTACGAGCAGGTCGCCCATGTCGATATGCGGCAACTCGCGATCAATGGCGAACTTGTCATTGTTCTCGCATAGGTTGCCCGTGATGTCGTAGGTGTCCGTAACGGGTGCTGCGGTCTTGTCGGCGCCACCCGGCTGACCCATCACCGTAATGTGGTGGTAAGCGCCATACATGGCAGGACGGATCAGATCGACGGCGCTTGCATCAACACCGATATAGTCCTTGTAGATCTGCTTCTCGTGGATGGCCTTGGTGACCAGGCACCCATAGGGGCCCATCATAAAGCGACCCATCTCGGTGCAGATGGCCACATCGCCCATGCCGGCGGGAACCAGGATCTCGTCGTATGCCGCGTGCACCCCCTCGCCGATGGCGTGAATGTCGTTGGCCTGCTGCTCGGGCAGATAAGGGATGCCGACGCCGCCAGACAGATTGATGAAGGCGACGTGTGCGCCGGTCTCGCGCTCCAGGCGCACGGCAAGCTCAAAGAGGATGCGCGCAAGCTTGGGGTAGTAGTCGTTGGTGACGGTATTGCTGGCGAGGAAGGCGTGGATACCAAAGTCCTCGGCGCCCTTGGCCTTGAGCATGCGGAAGGCCTCGAAGAGCTGCTCGGTGGTCATACCGTATTTGGAGTCGCCGGGGTTATCCATGATGCCGTTGGAGAGCTGGAACAGGCCGCCCGGATTAAAGCGGCAGCTGACCGTCTTGGGGATGGGCCCTGCGACGCGCTCAAAGAACTCGATGTGGCTGATGTCGTCAAAGTTGACGATGGCACCCAGCTTGTCGGCGAGCTCAAAGTCCGCCGCCGGCGTGTCGTTAGACGAGAACATGATGTCGTGTCCCGTGATACCCAGCGAGCGGGCGATCATGAGCTCGGTATAGCTCGAGCAATCGCAACCGCAGCCGTATTCGTTGAGAATGGAGATGAGCGCCGGGTTGGGATTGGCCTTGACGGCAAAGTATTCCTTAAAGCCCGGGTTCCATGCAAAGGCGTCGCGCACTTCTTGCATGTTGCGGCGGATGCCCGCCTCGTCGTATAGATGAAACGGCGTGGGGAACTGCTCGACGATATGCTCGAGCGTCTCCTTGTCCACAAACGGCTGCTTGGCCGCATACGCCTCGTTGGGGGTCAATGCCATGTCCCGTAAACCTCGCTATCCAGACGGCGCCATCTGCGCATCGAATCCGCATAGCGTGGACCCAATGTCCGGATAGCGCTCCCGCATTGCTGCAGACAGTCCTGCGGGTGTTTCCCGCAGGCCCACCAGGTTGTTCGTGCCCGAAAAACCCAGTTCGGCGGGTTTCGCCTCCCCGCGGGGTCAAAGCCTGCCGGCTCGCCCGCGGCTCTTCGTGCCCGCGCCTCTATCAAGTGGTAACGACCCTACCACGTTGCACTTTACCAAACAAGAGTATTCGTATATAACGTTTAAAAAATGCAGGGATATGCTGGAAACATGTGTGCCACAATCCTGTATCACAATAAGTTGCAACAGGTGTGTCTCACGAAAGGATCCCCTATGACCGAGCTCCAAGAACTCCGTCGCTATCGCCGCGATCTTCATCGCATTCCGGAGCTCGACTTCGATCTTCCGAAGACCATCGCCTATATCGAGGGTGTGCTCGCTCCGCTCGCCTGCGAGGTGACCCATCCGTGCCCCAGCTGCGTCTGTGCTTTCTTCGATGCCGGCACGGGCGCCGCGCATGCCACGGCGATTCGCGCCGATATGGATGCGCTGCCCATTGCCGAGGCAACGGGGGCAGTGTTCGCTTCGACCTATCCCGGCAAGATGCATGCTTGCGGCCACGATGGACACATGGCCATGGCGCTTGCGGCGGCAACCTTTGTCGACCGTACGATCCGTGAGCAGCCGGGCGCCATTAAGCGCAATGCGCTCTTTGTGTTTCAGCCGGCCGAGGAAACGACCGGTGGTGCCAAGACGGTGTGCGAGAGCGGCGTGTTCGAGCGCTACGGGGCGGATCGCATCTTCGGCTTCCACGTATGGCCCGATTTGCCCGCCGGCACGTTGGCGAGCTGTTCCGGTCCGCTGCTGGCGCGTTCGAGTGAGATGCACATTCATATTCACGGGACGAGCATCCATATTGCTGAGACCTATGGCGTTCCGGTCGAGGAGTCGCACGATGCGGCGCTGGCGGCTGCCAAGTTCTTGGTTTCCGAGCGCGAACTCATGGACGAGTTGGGTGCCGACGAGCCCTGCATTGGTAAGTTCGGCCTGTTGCAGGCCGGCACCGTCTGCAATGCGGTAGCGGGGGAGGCCCATGTCGCTGGTAGCTTGCGTGTGTTTACGGACGCCATGTTCGACCGTGCGCGCGAGGGTGTGCGCCGTGCGCTCGACGAGGCGTGCACCGCAACGGGCTGCACGTACGATCTCAATTTTGCCGAGGGCTATCCGCCAGTCGATAACGACCCCGAGCTGTTCGCCCACATTGCGCCCGCCTTGTCCGAGCTGCAACTTGTGGACGAGCCGCTGCTAATCGCCGAGGATTTCGCGTTCTATCAGCGCCATCTGCCGGGCGTGTTTTTCTTGCTGGGCACGGGCGTGCCAGAGGGACAAGAAAACCCGATCGACGCTGATGGCTGCCCAGCCTATGCCACAAGCGCTCTGCATACCGATAGCATGCTCTTCGACGAGGAAATCCTACTCAAGGGCCTCGATGTCTACAAACGATTGCTTGGCTTGGAGTGACGATGGAACGACGCCGACAGTCTGCCGTATATAGCCCGGGTGGATGCGGGTGTGGCTTGCTGCTACTTCCGGTCATTGCTGTGAGCATTGGCGTGATGTTTGCGCTTGCTGGGCTTGCCGCGGCGGCGCTCGTGCTGTTTATCACTGCCATCGGCGTGACGATTTGGCTCTGCCGCAATCGCGAGCAACGCCGTGCCGACGGTAAAACCAATGTCGGCTGGGTCGTCTTTCTGATCATTGCGTACCTGCTGAGTGTCAGCTACCTTGTTTTCTTTGTCCTGTTGATGATCAGTGCTTTTACCGGGGAATCCGTCACGGTGGGTTGATCACTGCTGGCAGACGGTCGCGCAAAGTGCGTTTGCTCGGCGTTTGGATAACTGCATTGGCCGTTTACCGCAACCTTAGCTCTCAGCTAATGAATTCAAGTTCAATCCTTCCTACGATGTGCTGTGTGCCGGCGCGGTAGCCGGATCGTAGGAAGGATGAATAATGGCAAAAGAGGGAAAGAAGCCGATCGGCAAGATTGTCCTAGGCGTCATCGTGGTGCTGGTTATCGTCGGTGCCGTGGGCTCTATGGGTGGCAATTCAACCGATTCGTCTGCGAGCGATTCGGCAAAACCTGACGAGGCGACACAGCAGGCTGAGGAGCAAAAAGAACCGCAAGAACCGTATACCATTGCTGACGAGGCTGAAGACACCTCCAATCAGTTTGCCTATAAGATCACGGGCACGCTGACCAATAACACGGACAAGGAAAAGAGCTACATTCAGATTGAGTATGTTCTGTATGATGCCGATGGCAACCAGGTTGGAACGGCTCTTGCAAACACCAATCATCTGAAGGCGGGCGGCTCCTGGAAGTTCGAGGCGCTGGGTACGGTGTCTCCCGACCAGGTTGCTAGCTGGGAGCGTTCGGACGTAAGCGGTTTCTAGCATGTTGCATGCACTGGGGGAGGTGAAGTCGTATGCCCGATAAAAAGCTGACGGAGGAGTTGCTCAATGAGCTTCTCGATGCACCGAACATCGATGGCTATATCAGGGAGCACGACTTTGCCGCCCCGTCGCTTTCGGACTACCTGAAGCAGCTGCTGCAGGAAAAGGGCTTGGAGCGCTCTCGCGTGGTTCGTATGGCCGGTCTCAATGAGACCTTTGGCTATCAGATCTTTACCGGTGCGCATCACCCGAGTCGCAATAAGGTGCTGCAGATTGCCTTTGCGATGGCGCTGACGCTCAAAGAGACCAACCGTGCGCTGACGGCTGCCGGGGTGAGCGTCCTCAACTGCAAGGATCGCCGTGATGCGATTATCATCTTTTGCATCGATCGCGGGTGCAGCCTCCAAAAGGTCAACGAGGAGCTGTATCGCTTTGGCGAGGAGACGGTGAGTTAGCAGCTGATATCTGAGCCGGCGGAGCTGCCGAACAACGATGCAAACGAACGGGGCGCGGATGCCATGGGGTGTCTGTGCCCTGCGCTATGATGGAGGCTATGGATACTCAGACCCCAACATATCCCGATGACGAGCTGACCGCAGCACTTGCCGAGCAGCTGGCGTCGCTCGATCGCGACGACAGCTATCGCGTGGAGCGTGTGCTTAAGCGCTCGTCCGTTGAAACAACCGAGCTCGTGTACTTTGAAGGAACCGGCGGTGGTTCGCTCGGCCCCTTTGTCCGTAAACGCATCGATGCCTCGGCTCAAATCGGCGGGGCATACGAGCGTCTGTTTGCCGCCCAGCGGGCGGGTAGGCGTTTTGAGCACCTGCCCAGAATCGTCGATTGTCGTCGTGTGGGCGACGAGCTCAACGTGGTTATGGAATACATCGAAGGGGAGACGCTCGGGGCACTGGTGGACCGTCTGGGAGCCACCCTCGATTATGCGCACGAAATGTATCCTGCCCTATGCGATGCCGTGGGTGAGCTCCACGCCGGTTTTGCAATGGCGGGGGAGACGTCGGCGCCGGTGATCCATCGCGACCTCAAGCCGTCGAATATCATCGTGACGGGTGCCAACTATACGTCTGATAACGGCCTGACGTTTTCATCGCTGGTGATTATCGACTTGGGGATCGCGCGCGTGTGGCGCGATGGCGCCGATGCCGACACCGTCAAGTTCGGCACGCGACCCTATGCGCCGCCCGAGCAGTATGGGTTTGGGCAGACGAGTGTGCGCAGCGACGTCTACGCACTGGGCGCCCTGTTGTTCTTCTGCTTGACGGGAGTCGACCCTAAACCAGGGCTCGACATGCGCGAGCAATGCGAGGCGCGTGGCATTCCCACTCCACTTGCCGATGCCGTCTGCATGTCGATGGCGCTCGACCCGGCCAAGCGTTTTGCGAGTGCGGAAGCGTTGGGACGGGCGACGCGCTCGGCATACGATCTGAGCCGCCCCGTGCAGCCTCCTACACCTGCGCCTGTCCGTACTCCGGCCTCGGAGACGGTGTTGACGCTCCAAGGGCTCCAGAACCCCGCAGGGCTTCCTAGGCCTGCCGCCTCCGCTGCATGCGGTCTGCTCTCTCGCGTTCCGGAGTCTCTGGGGCGCATTTGGAATACGCTTGTCTGCTTCTCGCTACTTGTGTTCTTTGCCGGAAGTCACTTTGCCGTCTTTCACCCCACGGGAGCAAACCAAGGCTACCCGACGTGGCTTCTCATAATCGAGTATTTTTTCTTTGTCGATGGCCTTATGGTGCTTATGCATTTCGCGCTGCTCGATAAGCGCCGTCTTCGTCGGCGATTCGCACTGCTCGACAGCTATCGCGGCAAGAAACTCGCGAAACTCTGGCTCAAGGCATTGGGTGTGCTGCTCCTATGCATGATCGTCTTAGTCGCGGTTGCCAATGCGACCGGCGTCGTCGATACCTCCGCTACCTAAAAGAAAAGGGCCCCATTGGGGCCCTTTGCAGTTGCACTTAGATGCGGTTCATCTGAGCGGCGACTTTGTTGTACCAGTCCTGCCACGTGGGCGGGCAGTACTTTTTGGCCGCATCCGGGGTAAGGGTGGAGCCGTAGTTGGCGCCCAGATAGGCAACGTGAGCGGAGATGCCCTCGCTCCAGCTGCCAAAGCTGCGCCAACCGCCGCCACGTGCACTCCAGCCCCAGGCGTTGTAAGAATTGGCGCAATAAGCACCCTTGGTGCTCTCGATGCAGGCGATGGCGGGGGACCAACGGGGATCGACACCGGTATTCCAAGCGGCGACGGCAAAGTTATAGCCCTGGCCTGCCATGGGGGAGCCGGCGAGATAATTGTCGATGCGGCCCGTCCACTCATTAATGAACGAATCGTAATCGGAGCTACCGGTATTGGCGTTGTTCACCGTGGTGTCGATGGTGGTGTTGGTGTTGGTGGCCTGGCTGCTGGAATTGCTGCCGCTTACGCCCTCGCCCGAGAGCTTCTCGGCGGCAGCGGCCTTATCGGCCTCAAGCTTGGCAAGTTCGGCGGCATTTTCCTGCTCGGCTTTTGCCTGTGCCTCGCTGCGGAGCTGCTGGGCCTGAGCTAACGCATCCTCGGCGTTCTTCTGCTCTGCTTCAAGCTGTGACTTGGCCTGCTGGAGCTCGGCCTTGTTCTGCTCGAGTTCGGTTTGCATGTTATTGAGCTCTTCGATCTCGTTGACGCTCGAGCTCGTGATCTGGTTGGTGTATTTACAGGTCGTGATGAACTCACCCAGGCTCTGCGCGTTGACCAGGAAGCTCACGATGGGATTGGTGCCCTTCTGATACTTGTACAGATCGCGCATGGCGGAGCTTGCCTTGGCCTGCTGCTCGGGAAGTTTAGCCTCGATTTCCTCGATGCTTGCCTCATTGGAGTCAATCTGCTTTTGCAGGTCATCGAGTTTGGTGCGGGCGTCGTTGTAGGCGCTCGTGGCGGCTTCGATCTTCTGCTGGGCTGCGGAAAGCTGGTCCTGCGTTGCCTGCGAGGCGGCATACGCCGCAACGGGGGAGAGCATCGGCGTGGCCGTCAGCGCAACGGCGAGCGCGGCGCTCGTGATGATACGAGCCGGCTTCGACGCAATGAGCGCTGCGGTGCGATGATTCGAATGCTGCATCCAGTCCCTCTGCAATCAATCGTAGGTTATGGTTCGAACGGTATTCTACTACTGCTTTCGACCTCAACTTGAACCTTAAAGGTTCCAAAGGGTCAAGTTGAACTTGAGGCTTTGGCTTTGACCTGCAGTTATGATGAATTGTTGAGAAACCATAGAGTTCAACTTTAACGTTACGGGGGCCTGTTTAAGAGGAGTTTAGGGCTGTAAAAGCTATCTCAACAGGGGGTTTGCAGCTACAAGGCTTCATCGCGGTGAGTGCGGCCTTTATGCTGGACGATTACGTCGATTGCCATAGATACGGTGGAGCTTTGGGCGCCGGCGGCTTGGCACGCTAGAATAAATCAGTTGCGCAAAGACCGCCCGTTGTGTGGGCAGTTCATGATAGGAAGTTTCCATGGCATTGCAATTTACAGAGCGCGAGTTCATTCCCGTGCTGCTCGGTGGCGACATCAACGCCTATTCGGTGGCGCGCGCCTTCTACGAGGAGTACCAGGTCAAGAGTCTGGTTTTTGGCAAGTACCAGACGGGTCCCGCGTACCGCAGCCAGATTATCGACTACACGCCCAACGTGGATATCGACACCATGCCCGTGATGCTCAAAACCGTCAACGGCATTGCCCAAGCGCATGCCGATAAGACGATTGTCCTTGTGGGCTGTGGCGATAACTATGTTGCCCTCGTGGCTCAGGCCAAGGATGCCCATGAGTTGGCGGATAACATCGTCGCGCCTTACGCTCCCTATAGCATGCTCGAGCAGTGCCAGAAGAAGGAGATCTTCTACGAGCTGTGCGAGAAGCATGGCGTGCCCTATCCGCATACCTTTACCTTCACCATGGCGATGCTGAATGCCCAAGGCGAGGCACCTGCCGAAGTGCTCGACCAGATCGATTTTCCCTACCCGATGATCCTGAAGCCTTCCGACGGCATCATGTGGTGGCAGCACGAGTTCGAGGGCCAGAAGAAGGCCTATGAGATTGCCGACCGTGCCGAGCTGGAACAGGTCATTCGCGACTCGTATGCCAGCGGCTACACCGACGACCTGATCTTGCAGGATCGCGTGCCCGGCAACGACGAGTACATGCGCGTGCTCACCAGCTATTCCGACCGCAACGGCAAGGTCCGCATGATGTGCCTGGGTCACGTGCTGCTCGAGGAGCATCAGCCCCATGGCGTCGGCAACCATGCCTGCATCATCACCGAGCCCAATGACGAGCTTATGGATGGCGTGCGCAAGTTGCTCGAGGACCTTCACTTTGTGGGCTATTCCAACTTTGACGTTAAGTACGACGAGCGCGACGGCTCGTTTAAGTTCTTCGATTTCAACACGCGCCAGGGTCGCAGCAACTACTACGTCACCAACAGCGGCTTTAACGTTGCCAAGTATGTGGTGGACGAGTATGTGTTCAACCGTCCATTTGAGCCGGAGTTTGTGACGGCGCAGGACGAGGCCCTGTGGATGGTCGTTCCCATGGGCGTCGTTGACAAGTACGTCAAGGATCCCGAGTTGCGCGCTAAGGTGCATCGCCTGGACAAGGAAGGCAAGGGCGCCGACCCTTCGTTTATGAAGGGCGACTTTGTCTTTAACCGCTGGCTGCGCATGTGGCACACCAAGCTGCGCCACTTTAAGCTGTTCAAGACGTATTACAAGTAGATGAGCGCGGCGCCCGTCCGGTTTGCATCGGGCGGGCGCGGGTATGATACGCGCAATTGCGCAAGCGTCACCAAGGAGGCGGCGATGGAAAAGCTGGGAGTTATCGGCGGCATGGGCGCCGAGGCCACGTCGTATTACTACGACCAGGTGGTGCGTCATACGGCTGCTGCCTGCGATCAGGAACATATCGACATGGTGGTACTCTCCAAGTCGACCATGCCCGACCGCACGCTGGCCATTAAGACCGGCGAGCATGCCAAGCTGCTGGCGACCATGAAAGAATGTGCCCAGGCACTCGAGTCGCTGGGCTGTGCGCACATTGCCATTCCCTGCAACACGTCACACTACTTCTACGACCAGATTCAGTCGTTTACGAAGGTGCCGATTATCCACATGCCGCGTGAGTCGGTGCGCTATGCTCTGGCCGGTGCGGTGATGGGGGAGTGCGAGTTCGATCCCAACCTGAGTATGCCGGCCGAGCCGGTGCACAAGATTGGCATCATGGGCACCGACGGAACCGTGGGCGCGGGCGTCTACGGCCGCGAATGTAAGGCTGCGGGTGTTGAGGTCGTCTATCCCAGCGAGAAACGTCAGAACGATGTGATGTCGCTTATCTACGATGATGTGAAGGCCGGACGTGAGCCCGATATGGATAAGTTCGACCGCGTGATGTGGGAGTTCGCCCGTAGCGGTTGCGACCGCGTCATTCTGGCCTGCACCGAGCTCTCGGTGCTGCAGAAGTACCGAGAGATGCCCGAGATTACCCTCGACGCCATGGATGTCCTGGTGCGCGAATCCATCATCCGCAGCGGCGCCCCCTACCGCCTCTAGCTTCCGACCTGCCAAAAAGGGACAGGTTTATTTTGGTAGGTTTTATCTGGTGAAACAGTAAAGGCCTCGGCTCGTTTGGTGCGAGCCGAGGCCTTTTGCATTGGGTGGTTGCTGTCGGTGGTGAACTAGAACAGGAAGCCGATGGCGATGAGGGCGATGCTGACGATGAGCACGGCGATGTCCAGGCCCTTGATGGGGTAGCGCTTGTACGAGCTGGCGCGCGTGCGCAGATAGAAGCCACGCTGTTCTGCCGCCAAGGCTGTGGCATCGGTCTTGCCCACGCTCGAGATGAGCAGCGGCACGCACAGTGGCAGCATGAGCTTAAGCTTCTTGATGGGGTTCTTGGTGTCGTACTCGACGCCGCGTGCGGTCTGCGCCTCCATGATGGCGTTCATCTCCTGACCAAACACCGGCACAAAGCGCAGCGCCGTGGTAAAGGTGAAGGCATAGCGATACGGTACGTGCAGCACCTCGACGCAGGCGTTGGCAAGGTCGTTGAGCTTGGTCACCATGAGCATGAGGATGAGTGGTAACGCCACACCCAGTAGGCGCAGACAGGCCTTCGATCCTGTGATGAGGCCCGTGTCGGTGATAAAGCCCCACACCACGTTGCCATCGCGCATAAAGGCCAGCTGGAGCACCAGCATGATAAGCGCGAGCGGGATCAGCAACTTGAGCAGCGAGAACAGACGGTCGACGACGCCGGCATAGGCACCCAGCGCAAGGGTGAGTGCCAAAAAGCCCAACAGCGCCACGTACGTGTCGGACAAGAAGATGCCGACGATGATGGCGGCGGCGAGGCCCAGTTTGACGACGGGGTTCAGGCGATGCAGCAGCGTATCGCCCGGCATGTAGTCGATGACGTTAACCACGGTGGACCATCTCCTTGGTAATTCGAACGACATCGGTGACCTCGCTCACCTGCGCAAAAGCGGGCGAGACGGAAGATGCCAGACGGCGCGAGAGTTCAATAACCTGGGGAGGCTCCACGTAGGCACGCCGCATGAGATCGATGTTCGAGAATAGCTCGTGCGTGCGGCCGCGGTCGAGGATGCGACCGTCGGCCATTACCACAATGCGCTCGGCAAAATCCGAGACGACTTCCATATCGTGGCAGACCATGATAACGGCGCAACCGCGCTCGGCCATGGTGCGCACCGTTTCCATGACGGTCATGCACTCGCGGTAATCAAGGCCGCTCGTGGGCTCGTCGAGTACGACGATCTTGGGCTCAACCACTACGACGGAGGCAAGCGCCACCATCTGGCGCTGACCGCGCGAGAGCGAGAAGGGCGCCTCGTCGGCCGGCAAGCCAAAGCGGTCGATGACGAGCTGGGCGCGACGCAGCGCCTCGGCACGGTCGATGCCGGCAAGCTCCAGGCCAAAGGCGACCTCGTCGAGCACGGTGTCCTTACAGATCTGGCGGTCGGGGTTTTGGAAGAGGGTCGCGACCTCGCGAGCGATGCGGCTCGTGGGAACGGCTGCGGTATCCAGTCCCGTGACGCGCACGCTGCCCGAGGCGGGCTTAAGCAGGCCTGTGAGCAGCTTGGTGAGCGTGGTCTTGCCGGCACCGTTCTGGCCGACGATGCCCACGAGCTCGCCGGGATAGAGCGTCAGGCTAAGGTCGTGTACGGCGGCGCCGCCATTGGGATAGGCAAACTCAACATGGTCGAAGGTGAGTACGGGTTCGGCGTCCTTGGCATGAGGGCGCAACGACGGTGCGTGCGGTGAGCCGGCGGGCGCCTGGGCTTCGCTGGCCGCGTGTGCGGGGTCGACGATGCCCGAAATCAGGCGCTCGGCCTCATCGACATCCAAGCAAGGGGTACCGCTTACCAGGCCATCGGCCTCGAGGCTATTGAAGATACGCGTGACGCGAGGGCAGTCGACGCCGATGGCACGGAGCTCGTCGGTATGCTCGAAGACCTCGTGTGGTTCGCCCTGCAGCGCGATTTCGCCATGGTTGAGCACGAGCATGCGGTTGCAGTACTCCGAGAGCAGGGCGACCTTTTGCTCAACGACGACGATGGTGATTCCAAGTGTGCGGTTTGCCTCACGCAGCGTCTCGAAGACCAACGTGGAGCTGGCGGGGTCGAGTGCCGCGGTGGGCTCGTCGAGAACCAAGACGCGCGGACGCATGGCGAGGATGGCGGCGATGGCTACCTTTTGCTTCTGTCCGCCCGAGAGGGTGGCGATCTCGCGGTCGCGCAGGTCGCTGATGCCGACGGTCTCGAGCGTTTCGCTCACGCGCTGCTCGATCTGGTCGTGGGGAACGCCAAAGTTCTCGAGGCCAAAGAGCATCTCGTCCTCGACGACCGAGGCGACCATCTGCGTGTCGATATCCTGCAGCACGCTGCCGACGATTTGCGACACGTCGGTGAGCGAGGCTTCGCAGGTGTCGTGGCCGTCAACCATGACGGACCCAAAGAACGTGCCGGTGTAGTGGTGGGGCACGGCACCCGACAGGCAGGCGGCAAGCGTGGACTTGCCGGCGCCCGAGGGCCCGATGATGCCGATGAAATCTCCCTTGTTCACGCTGAGCGAGATGTGGCTGAGCGCCTGCTCGGTCTGCGTGCCATAGGAGAACGAGACATCGTCGACGTTGATGATCGTTTCCATGGATACCTTTCATAGTCATTGGGGACGTTCTTACATGACTAGTCGTTTGAGAACGTCCCCAAGAGCTAGTTGTTTGGGACAGTCTTTACCGATGGGGCACTGTGGGTTAGTTGAGCTTCAGGGCCTTCTGGATGGGCAGGTAGAGGGCACCGACCAGAATGGCGTTAAAGACGGCGGTCATGGCGACGACGGGAAGCATGGCGGCGGCGAGCTCGCCCACCACGCCGAGCATGGCCATCTTGATGACCATGAAGATGACGCCGGAGACAAAGGTGGTCACGAAGGTTGCGACGATGGCGACGGCAGGCTTGACCTGACCGTTCTTGCCGGCGGCGTTGACGATGCCGGCCATGAGCATGGCGGCGATGCCCTCGGCGGCAAAATCGACGAACGGCGAAGTGGTGGTGATCTGGATCACGGCAGCCGAGATGAGGCCAATGACGAGCGCCTGGCCGATGTTGGGGCGAACGACCAGGATGGTGAGGCAGAAGGCCGAGATGATGAACTCGGGGCTGATCATGCCGCCCGAGATGCCCGAGATTGCCTTGCCGACGGTGAAGTTGAGGATGAAGCCGGCGGCGAGCAGGATGGCGAGCAAGACGAGGGCGCGGACATCGAGTTTGCCGCGATCGGCGGTCTGGACGGTGCGGGGCTGGGTGGCGGTGGTGTTCTGAGACATGGTGAAAATCCTTTCGGAAGGGGATTGCAAGAGAAAAGCGGAGGCGCGTGATGCGAATGCGATCGGGCTCGAGATAGAAAAAGGCCCCCGGTCGAAACCGGAGGCCTTCCAATCACCTAGAGCGCAAAAACAGGCGTGAGGGACTCACTGTCGACCGATCGTATTCGCATCACGCCACCACCAGTTGTTGAGAGACTTCATCGTGTTCTTCATGTCGGTGGCTCCTTTCGTGATGCCATGGCGCGGTCGCACCTAGTTGCTGTTGCGCTGCACTATAGCACAGCGAAGTGTGTGCGGGGAAATCTTTTTTAAAAAGATTTCAGGCGGGTTTCCCGTCGGCCAAAAGAGCGGGCTAAGCGGGCGAGGCTGCCATTGCTGCCTTGTCCGCTCAACTAAGACATGAGGGCCTTAGGCCTTCTTGCGACGATAGATCACGTAGGCGCAGACACCGATGATGACGACGGCGCCAACGGCCATGGCGGCCATGTTGTTGCCCTCGGACTTCTCCTCGGTGACCTCTTCCTCTTCGGCCTCGGGCTCGGCCACGTCCTCATCGGAAAGGGCCTCGTCGGCGTAGGTGATGGACTCGACCAGGCAGTCGTTGTCAGCATCGTAGTCACTCGGGACGAACTCCTCGGAGAAATCGCCCTCCTGGAGGTAGTCGCGCATCTCCTCGAGCATGGCCTTGCACTTAACATAGGTGTTCTTGGTTGCAGCCTTGCCGGCCTTGTTGGCCAGGGCGGTGCGGGCTTCGGTGTCTTCTTCGGCCTGCATGGCCTCGTCGACGGTCAGGTTCTGCTCGATGAGTTCCTTCTGCAGGGCGTCGAGATAGGCGCGGACGCCGGTGGCGCAGTGATCGCGGTTCTCATAGGCGAGCGTGTTGATGTCCATGAGGACGTAGTTGATGGAGTTCTTGGGCTCCTCGTTGTTCACGACGTCTTCCTCTTCGCAGTGATCGAAGGAGACATCCTGATCGCTGAAGTAGGGGCTGACCTCGGTGAGCAGTGCGGAGTAGAGAGGGATGGCGACGGAGAACTCGGCGTTGGAGAGCATCTCCCACTGAATGGTCGCGATCTCGGGATCCATGCCGTGACGGATCTGGAAGGTGTGGATCTCGGTGTTGCGGTTGGAGCCGATGGCATAGGCGCCGTCGGTGTTGGCGTTGAGGCCGGCGACATTCTCGCCGCGAGCGGCGAAGGAACGAATCATCTCAAAGGTGTTCCAGTCGGACTTGCCGGGCTGGAAGAACAGCGGCTGCATCTCGTGGACCAGGGCGCCGGTCGTCGCGCGAGCGTCTTCGCGCTCGTCCTTGACGATCTCGTAGTCGGTGCCCTCAGCAAGCGGAGCCATGAAGTAATCGCGACCCTGGATATAGCGCGACCACTGGTGCATACCGGCCTCGCTGATCTCCTCGCCGTAGGTCTTGGCGACGTCGAACTTGCCGTCGGTGTACTCGGCAAAGCCCTTCTCCTTAGGCATGGACTCAATGCCCTCGGAATGGAGACAGTTCTCGGTGTCATCGAGGTCGACGTTATAGGTGAGGTTGCCGATGTTGGGGTTGAGCGAGGCGATATCATCGGCGAGCTTCATGGCAATCCACTGATGGCCGGAAAGCGCGGCGAACAGCCAGGTCTCGGTGCTGTCGGCGATGATGATCTGGTCGTTGGAGCAGACGCCCTGCTCGTCAATCAGGCTGCCGATGAGCTCGACGCCCTCGCGGGCCGTGGCACTCTCGCCCAGGATGACGCTGGCATAGCTGTACTCGCCAATGCCAGTCTCCTCGGTGATGGGGTCGGCCTCTTCGGCCTTCTCGTTATAGGAGGTGCTCAACGTGGCAGAGCAGGAGACGCCCTTCTCGTTGATGCCTGCCTCGGAATATGCGTCGTAGTGATCTTCCCACTGTGAGGGGTTGTCGCGAACGAAGGCGTAGCGGTAGGTTGCGCCCTTGGACTTGTACTCAAAACCGGACTCGACCGAGGTGTACTCGTTGCCGTCCTTGTGTGCGGGCTCAATGCCAAAGTGCTTGACATAGCGCGGACCGAAGTCCTCGGAACGGCCGTAGTACGTGTTGCCGTCTGCCGTGAGCTTGCTGCCCATGTAGATCTGGGTGCAGGCGAGTGCCGAAGTCGGCATGGCCATGATGGCCGCTGCTCCAAACGCAAGGCCGCAGCCGAGCTTTTTGAGCGTGTTGACAGGATGAGTAAACCTCATAATCCCTCCCAACCGTTGAAACCCCGCGAAATCGTGCAGGATTTCAGCTAATAAATACATCTATTAGCCTAAAGGAAGTGTAAAGAGTATTCATTCGACAACAGCTTTTACTCGATGAGCGTGAAGAAATATACGATGAACGGATAATAATACTCATTTTATGGCTTTAGTTAAATAAAAGCACCCTGCATTTACTGTAGCTGAATAAAGCATTAGACGGCGGTCAAAAAGAAAACTCTCCCGCTGTTTAGGGTTTGCATAAACAACGGGAGAGACGATAATTGGATGAATATCAGACCAATGTGGAATTACTTCTTTCGGCGGTGAATCACGTTGATGGCGTAACCGACGAGCATGGCCAAGACGATGACAATAAAGCCGATCAGGGGATTGTCGTTCATGGGGTCCTCCTATTTACCAAGCGGTGAGAATTCATCGACGATGAGGTCGAGGCATTGCGGAAGTGCGCGGGCACCAAAGACGCCCGAGTTGCTGGAGATGATCTCGCCATCGAACTGCATGCCCAGCGACGGGGTGCAGGTGATCTTGGCTTCCTTGGTCTGGATGATCTTGAACTGCGGGCGCCCGAGTACCTTGCCGGCGGGGTCGAGTGCGGCGGTGATCACAGTCGGTAGAAGCTGCACAGTTTTTACGGGTTCGATGACCGCAATGTCGACCATGCCATCGTTCATGCGGCAGTCGGGGAACAGGTTGATGTCGTTTTGGATGACCGAGGTGTTGCCGGCCATGCAGCAGATGCCGTCGAGCTCCTCGACAATGCCGTCGTGCTCAATAGTAAAGTGCGCCACCGTGGGGTTGGGCGTGGCGAGCGCGGAGAGGAAGTAGGCGATCTCGCCGATGTCGTTTTTGGTGGGGGCGGCCTTCATCATGATCTCGGCGTCGAAGCCCGAGCCGGCGATGATGATAAAGCCGTGGCGCTTCTCGTTGCCGTTCTCGTCGAGCCAAAAGAGCTCGCCCATGTCCACTTTGACCGTGCGACCGGCGCGGCAAGCCTTGGCAAGCGCCGCTGCCTCGGGGGCATTACCGATGTTGTTAAAGAACAGGCAGGCTGTGCCAGAGGGGAAAACGAGCGTGGGGACACCGCACCCGCGCATCTGGTCGAGCACGTTGGAGACGGTGCCGTCGCCGCCCGAAACGACCACGCGATCGAATTCGCGCACGTCCGCCACGGCATCCTCGGGTTCCATACCATCGCCGATAAAACGCATCACGACCTCGTCGCCGCCCTGCGCGAGGGCGTGCGTGAATGCGTAGATTTCATCTGAGCTGGGGCCCGATGCCGGGTTGTGGATGATAAGGCAGCGCATACTTACGTTCCCGTTCTGTGACTAACCGAGTATAGTTGTAAGGCAATGCCGATATCCTACCCGTGTTTTTCGGGCCTAACCTTATTCGATGGGTTGATATGTACATTTCCACACATCAGGCTCTACTCGACTTTTGCCAGCGCGCCCGTGAGTTCGACGCGATTGCCGTCGATACCGAGTTTTTGCGCGAGCGCACGTTCCACCCGCGCCTGTGCTTGGTCCAGATTGCCACCCCTGCCGAGAGCGTAGCGGTCGATCCTCTGGTAATCGACGACCTATCGCCGCTGGCCGAGCTTATGGCCGACGAGAGCGTGACCAAGGTCTTCCACGCCTGCTCGCAGGATATGGAGGTCATGCTCCATACCGTGGGCGTGCTGCCGCATCCGATTTTTGACACGCAGGTGGCCGCCGCTTTTTTGGGCGAGCGTCAGCAGATTTCCTACGGCGCACTCGTGCAGACGTTTTGCGGCGTCTCGCTGCCCAAGACCGAGTCGCTGACCGACTGGTCGCGTCGCCCGCTGACCGATAAGCAGATTGAGTACGCGATCGATGACGTAAAGTACCTGATCGTCGCCTATACCGAGATGATGAGCCGCCTGCGCGAGCTGGGTCGTGTGGACTGGGTGCTCGACGAGCTGCGCCCGCTGGCTGACGAGTCGCACTATCGCGCCGATCGCCACGAGGCGTTCCGCAAGGTCAAACGCATCAACTCGTGCAGCCGTCACCAGCTGGGTATCGCGCGCGAGCTCGCCGCCTGGCGCGAGGACCGCGCCGAGCGCCGTAACATTCCGCGCAAGTGGGTCATGTCCGATGACACGCTGCTGGCGCTCGTCAAGCGCAATCCCGTGCGCGTTGAGGAGTTCCGCAGCATCCGCGGCACCGACCAGCTGGGGGAGCGCGACGTGGACGGCGCGCTCATGGCCATCAAGCGCGGTGCGAGCTGCCCGCACGATCGTCTGCCGCTCATGGTGCGCGGACACCGTCAGATCTCGCCGGAGCTGGAGAGCGTGACAGACCTGATGTATGCGCTCATTCGCCTGGTTGCCGAGCGCTCGGGCGTGGCGACCTCGGTCATTGCCTCGCGCGATGACCTGGCCGACTATGTTGAGCATCCTGAGCAGAGCCCCCTGCGCGAAGGCTGGCGCTTTGAGCTTGTGGGCTCGCGCCTGGACGATCTGCTCTCGGGCAATATGGGGTTGACGGTCAAAGATGGCAAAATTGAATTGCTATAAGGAAGCCTAGCCGCTTGAGTGGGTAGAATGCCTCCAACGTGTAACTCGATTCGGAGGAATTCGCATGCCTTATTACTATGGATACGGCTTTGGCATCGACCCGCTGTACCTGCTGGTTGTTCTTGTCTGCACGGTGATTGGTCTTGCCGCACAGAACTATATCAACTCGACGTACAAAACCTGGTCCAAGGTTCGCTCGGACGGCGACACGGGCGCCACGGTCGCTCGCCGCATGCTCGACGCCAACGGCTGCAACGCCGTGGGTATCAAGGGTGTCGCCGGCGAGCTCACCGACCATTACAACCCGCAGGACAATAACCTGTATCTCTCGGATGCCAACCGTTCGGGCGGGTCGGTCGCAAGCGTTGCCGTCGCCTGCCACGAGGCGGGCCATGCCGCCCAGCGTCAAAGCGGTTACGCCATGATGAAAGTGCGTACCGCCCTGGTTCCGGTTGTCAACTTTACCCAGAACACTTGGTCCATCGTGTTGCTCTTGGGCTTGTTTATGAACATTGCCGGGCTCACATCCCTCGCGCTGATCTTCTTCTCGTTTAGCGTGCTGTTCCAACTGGTTACGCTGCCGGTTGAGATTGATGCTAGTCGCCGCGCCGTGGCGTACATCGAGCAGTCGGGCATGAGCTCCAAGCAGGTCAATGGTGCCAAGAAGGTCCTGACGGCAGCCGCGCTTACCTATGTTGCTGCAGCGCTCACTTCGATCATTCAGCTGCTCTACCTGATGGCTCGCTACAACAGAAACTCCAACCGATAACAAATTGGCTTGACAGGCGCCGCGGAGATTTGTGTCCCCGCGGCGCTGTACTATGTGTTGGACTTGAATTTGCGCAGGGCCGGAGCCCTTGTGCACGATAACGAAAGGAGGCTGCGTGGCAGGCTGGAATCTGACCGGCAATGCCGTTTCCGCCGAGTTCGACGGTTCGGACGAGCAGGAGCGTAAGGAACTCAGCGTGAGCCAGGCGGTAGAGATCGCCGCCGGTGCGCTCGATGCCATTCCGCAGCTGAGCGTTCTGGGCGAGGTTACGGGTTTCCGTGGCCCCAATGCCCGAAGCGGCCACTGCTACTTCCAGATTAAGGACGACTCGGCCGCCGTTGACTGCATCATCTGGAAGGGCGCCTACCTTAAGCGCACCTTCGACTTGCGCGATGGCATGCAGGTGAGCTTTAAGGGCAGCTTCAATCTCTACAAGCCTACGGGTCGCATGAGCTTCGTTGCCCGCTCGTTCTCGCTGGCGGGGGAGGGTCTGCTGCGTCAACAAGTGGCGCAACTGGCCGAAAAGCTACGCCGCGAGGGCCTGATGGACGAAGCGCGCAAGCGCCGCATTCCGGTGTTCTGCTCCCGCGTGGCGGTTGTCACCTCGCTTTCGGGTGCCGTAATCGACGACGTCAAGCGCACATTGCGTCGTCGCAACCCGCTCGTCGAGCTCGTCTGTGTGGGCGCCAAGGTTCAAGGCGAGGGTGCGCCGGCTGAGCTCATCGAGGGCCTGTGCCGTGCCGCTTCCATTGCGCCGGCGCCCGACTGTATTTTGCTGGTGCGCGGCGGCGGCTCCTTTGAGGACCTCATGACCTTTAATGACGAGGAGCTTGCCCGTGCGGTGGCAGCCTGTCCTGTGCCCGTGGTGACCGGCATTGGCCATGAGCCCGATACCTCGATCTGCGACATGGTGAGCGACCGTCGCGCCTCCACGCCAACGGCAGCGGCAGAATCGGTGGCGCCGGCTATGACGGAGCTGGCAGACGTGCTCGAGACGCGCCATCAGCGTCTGGGTGCCGCGATGGCATCGATGATTGGGTCGGCCCAGGTCGACCTGGAGATGCTCGATCAGCGCGGTCGCCGCGCCTGGGATACCTATACGGCCCGCTTGGGCGATGCGCTCGATGCGGCTGCGTGCCGCCCGTGCCTCAACGACCCAACGTTTATGGTCGAGCGTCGCGAGTCTGAGCTTGCCCTGACGGCTGATCGTCTGTCCGGCGCCATAACGCGTTCGGTTGGGGCTTTCCGCTCAAACTTTGAGCGCCTGCCCGAGCGCCTGGTTGCAAGCACCTCGGGGCTCGATGGCAAACGCCATTCGCTCGCGCTCGCGAGCTCTCGCCTGGAGCATCAGGGGCGCACGATGCTCGGCAAACCTGCGTCCGACCTGGGCCGTGCGGCAGCCTCGCTCGATGCCCTGTCGCCGCTCAAGGTGCTTGCCCGTGGCTATTCCATCGCGTACAGCGATGATGGGGTGGCCACGAGCGCCAAGACCTTTAAGCCTGGTGACGCTATCCGCGTGCGCATGGCAGACGGTAACGTGGCGGCAACGGTCGATACGGTCGAGTAGGCCGCGTTCCATAGCGATAAACCTTTAGGAAAGGAAACAGATATGGCAGAGAAAACCCCGGTCGAGCAGCTTACGTACAAGCAGGCTTCGCAGGAGTTGGAGCTCATCATCCGCAGCTTGGAGTCGGGCGATATGGAGCTCGAGGAGTCGCTCGAGAGTTATACCCGCGGCGTCGAGCTCCTCAAGAGCCTGCGCACCCGCCTGTCCGATGCCGAGCAGAAGGTCTCGGTGCTTCTTAAGGACGTCGACGGCAACGACGTGCTCGCCGACGGCGAGGCCGCCAACACCGACGACAACCTCTCGTTCTAACCATCTCGCAGTCCACTTTGGGGTAGTCTTTTTGGGACGGGGCTTTTTTGACTACCTCTTGTCGGCTGCCTCGCCGAGCACTTGCGTTTGCGAAAAAGTAGTCAAAAAAGCCCCGTCGCAAAAAGACTACCCTGGTGGCTTGGCCATTGGAGGTGAATGTTGCTTGCCTTTTGGCGTGTTAGGTGAGTTGAGGCGCTATCGCTGGTCGATTTCACCGGGTTCAACCATTATTTCTAGCGTGTGTAAATATTCATCTTGATTGTCAGATATGTATTCGCTTACATACCAGAATTCTAGAAGAGGCCCTGCGGCAATGAGATGATTCTGGTCCATGAATTCATTCATTTCCTTCCATATTGTCGGCGTTATTTCTGCAGGTCCGGTGGTTGTCCTGCAAAGATAGTCGCCTTCTGGGAAAATCTCGCACCCTTTATCGTCGATTGATCCGAGTGAAAGCAGCGTCTTCTCTGCTACCAGGCAACCGTCGGCGCTTCTGCGCGATGGGTCAAGGATGAAGCATGGAACCGTGTGTATCGAATCGATTTCCATCCCGAGTTCTTTCATGCGCTTAATGGTGGCGTAGGGAATTATGTCGCCGCTTAGCTCATCCTCGCTTACGACGACATATCCTCGGGGTCCCTTATGAACCACCCTCGACTGTTTTTCCTCGCGTGCTCTTAACGACATGGATATGTTCTGCATGCAATGCTCGATCTTTCGGCGCCGTTGCGATAGTTTTGCTATGGCTGCGTCGATGCTATCAAGTTCGTTGCTGAACAGTTCAAAGCTCGTTTCGAGTGAATGGTTATCTAGGAAAGATCTGATTTCGCTAAGCGTGTAGTTCATATTGAGCATTGACATGATGATGTTGAGTCTGCCGAAATCGTCCTTCCTGTATTCACGGTAGGCATTCGCCCCGCGCTTTGGGGCAACTAAACCAATTGCCTCGTAATAGCGAAGAGTGTCTGCGCTTACGCCGTAGAGGCCGGCCGTCTGCTTGATATTAAGGGAAAACTCGCGTTCCATGTCACACCTTCCGACTGCCCTAGGGCCACTCAAAACCTTGGAGCTATTCTAATGTTTGTTACTCCGTCATTGTCGGGCAAGCGGTCGTTTTGACGAGGTGAACGGTCTTAAGCGCTTGGTATCCAGCTGGTATTCCATCGAAACACGTCGTTGACCTTTGACTTTCTCCATATTCTAAGATGGTTTCAAGCCAGCTAGCTTAAATCATATCGATCTAGCATCTTAATTGTGAGGAAGGACAAGCAATGAAGGTCAAGACTAGGACGGGTATAGTTTCGGGCAAGACGCTCGAAAACGGGGTTGAAGCTTTTTTGGGCATTCCCTATGCAAAGCAGCCGGTAGGTGATCTTCGTTGGCGTGCCCCTGAGCGCCTTGATGATTCCGATGAGGAAATTGAATGCGTGGAATTCGGGCATTCTGCCAGGCAATTTATCGATGAAGTTGAACTCGCTTCGCTTCATGAGCAAGGGGAGGATTGCCTGAGCCTTAACGTGTGGGTCAGGGGGCACGCACGCAAGAACCTTCCTGTCATGGTATATATCCATGGTGGTGCCTACTTCTCAGGTGGATCTGCCGACCCGCTATATAACGGCTCCAATTTTGCGGCAGCGAAGGATGTCGTTATTGTTTCGATTAACTACCGTCTGAACTTGTTTGGGTCGCTGCTGCTCGATTGCCTGCCGGGCGGAGAGGACTACAAAGACGCCGGCTATCTTGCCATTCTTGATCAAATCCGTGCGCTCGAGTGGGTGCATGAGAATATTTCGGCCTTCGGCGGTGACCCCAATTGTGTCACGCTTTTCGGTGAGTCGGCAGGCTCTTCCAGCCAGGCTCTTCTTTCCATATTGCCAGAGGCAAATAAGTATTTCCAACGTGCGATTTTGGAGTCCGGCCCTATCCAGCTTTATAAGACCCGCGAGCGCGGCGAGTACTTTGCTCGGGAGTTCGCCGAAATCATGGGATGCAAAACCGCCCAAGAGCTCTTAGCGAAGTCGGCAGACGAGCTCATTGAGGGCATGCAGGTGTGGTGCGATCGTCATACCTACGAAGTGTCGCTAATTTTCTCGCCGGTTTGCGACGGGTCTTTTCTTCCCAAGAAGCCGATGAAGGCCTGGGCGGAGGGCGCAGCCAAGGATATCGATATCATGATTGGATGTACCGAGGACGAGTTTACTTATTTCCATTTCTATTTCGATGACCTTCCCGGATTCTGGCACGGCCAATTCCCGATTCATTTTGATGATCAGATTGATATCGATTACTGGGAGCAAGCATATCGAAAGGCATGGCCTGAGCGCGATTTTGCCGAGAATTACACCAATTTTATGAACTCAACCGGTTTCTTTGTCGGCACCGACCTTATGGCTGAAGAGCAGTCGGCGTTTAAGCCCGTGTACAACTATTTGTTCCGTTATAAATCTCGTGTCGAGGGAATGGGTTCTTGCCACGCAATCGAGGTGCCGTTCGTTTTCAAGAATCTTGATACCGCGAGTGGTCTGATGTTTACGGGTGACAATCCTCCAGCGCATCTCGCGGATGAAATGAACGATGCGTGGTTCAGCTTTGCGAAGACGGGCAAACCGTTTGTTGAGGGCAAGGCACCATGGGACCCCTATACCGCTGAGAACCACATTCATATGGTAATTGACGAAAACGAGTGGAAGCCGGTGCATTCGCTGCATGCCAAAGAAGATTCGGTGTTCCGTCCTATGTACGAGGTACTACTCAACGATTAGTGAAAGAAGCCGCAATGGAGTGGGCTAATTAGCCCCATTGAATTCAGCTTGAACTATCCCTGCGTAAGGAGAAAGAAATGGCTCAAGAAGAAAAGCTATCGGGTTATCGGTGGATGATCTTATTCGTAGTTTGCCTCATTTGCTTCATGGCAAACTTCATGCAATATCAGGTTTCAGCATGGGGTGTCGTCGTGATGACGACTCTCGGCATCGATGCCGGTGGGCTTACCAATCTCATGTTGATGCCGATGCTCACCGCTGTGTTTTTGTCGATTCCTGCAGGATCTCTTGCTGATCGCTACGGCGTTAAGCTTGTCGTGTCAATTGGCATGGTGCTTTCTGCTGTAGGCGGCTTTCTGCGTTATTTCATGATTAATGACTTTACCGTGCAGATCGTTTCGATGTTTATGATCGGCTTTGGCATTGCGGCGCTCAATGCCAATCTGGCAAAGGTGCTGGGTTCCTGGTTTAAACAGCAGACCTCCCTTGCCGTGGGAGTTTTCTATGCTGCTTCATGTGTGTCCATCGTGATAGCCCAGGCATTCAGCACTTATTTTCCTACGCTTGACGTGTCTTATCTGGTCGCTGCTATTGCCGAAGCTGTAACTGCTGCGCTGTGGATCTTCTTTATGAGGAACGTCCCGGAGGGCGAGCCCATGCCCGAGCCCGAGCCGGTTATGAAGTACATTAAGATTGCCGCTAAGTCGCGCGGCGTTTGGTGCATTGCCTTGGCTTATGGTCTTACCCTCGCTTCAACCACGGCATATTGCGCAATTCTGCCGTCTGCGCTTGAGCTCGTTCGCGGCGTTGATACTGCCACCGCTGGATCTATGGCAGCAATTATTACAGTTGGTAGCTTCTTTGCTTGTTTTGCGGGACCGGCTGCCGTCCTCAAGCTCGGTAAGAATAAACCGTTTCTCATTGTAACTACGGTGATTGCCGCCGTTGTAATGGTTGCAAACTGGTTTTTGCCGCTTGGCACTGTCATGTGGGTTGCTCTCGTCCTCAATGGTTTTATGACCGCTCTTTCTGGCCCCATTATTCAGGCAATGACTCCTGATCTTCCTGAGATTGGCGCGAAATATGCCGGTAGCGCTGGTGGAATAATCGGTACTGTCGGCCTTCTCTGCTCCTATTTTGTTCCCGTTATTGTTTCGTCTATTTCTGGTGACAATTGGACGTTGAACTTTACGATCGAATCGATTCTTTTCCTTGCGAGCGTTTTGCCTATTGCGATGTTGCCCGAGACTGGTGCGGCGGCAAAAGCCGAGATGCCTGAGACTTCTGAATTATAATTAATCGGTGTTTTGCCTGGTCGCGACCTCCAGTTGATATGGGGGTCGCGACCATTTTTAATGTGAGGTTGGTGCAATGGATGGTGAAGCGTGCGAAGTTGCGCACAAAGTTGAGCAAAAGCGGGCTTCGAGTGGTTACCGCTGGTTAATATTGCTGTTGACGTGTGGTCTCTGTTTTTTGGGCAACTTCATGCAGTATCAGGTCGCTGCCTATGCTACGGTCATCATGCCTCAGATGAATATCGACCCTGTCGGATTCTCATCTCTCTTTCTGGCGCCAATGCTTGCGGCGGTTTTCTTTAGTCTCCCGTTCGGATCACTTGGAGATAGGCTTGGGCCCAAAGTAGTGATACTTGGCGGGTTCTGTGTTTCTTTAGTCGGCGGCGCTATCAGAATTTTCACCCTATCGAACTATCCTGCTCAACTTGTCTCGATGTTTTGCATCGGCGTGGGGATGGCGGCATTGACTGCCAATAATGCAAAGACGCTTGGACTTTGGTTTGCAGATAAGACGGATGTTGCGATGGGCATTTACTATGCGGCGACTTGCTTTGGCATTGCGGCGGCGCAAGCGTCATCGGCGTTTATGTCTTCCGTGCTAATGGGCTATACAGTTGCAGAAGCGTTGTTGGTCGTTCTGACTATCTTCTGGGGTTTATTTGGTAAGAACGTACAGCATGACTCACTTATTCCTGATGGCGTTGAGCACGACCAAGCCCTTCTGACTGCTTTTCGTTCGCGTAACGTTTGGCTTTGCGCGATTTGCGCCGCTTTCTCACTTGCCGCCACGACCGCCTTTTCCGGTGTGCTACCTCAGGCTCTTGAGCTTGTGCGAGGCACCGATGCTTCGACGGCCGGCGAAATGGCGGCGCTGACAACCGCTGCTGGGATTATCGGCTGCTTGATTGCTCCGATGCTTTACGGTAAATGCCGCCTTGCGCGACCGTATCTTGTGATTGTCGGGCTTCTTGGCTCTATTTCAATTGCAGTTGCGTGGTTTGCCTCGGGCTTGAAGTCCATGGGGGTATTGCTTGCAGTGTGCGGCATCGTTACGAGCATGATGGGTCCAGTTGTTCAAGCTCTGCCAGTTTCATTTGTTGAAATCGGCACTCGTTATGCTGGCAGCGCTGGCGGCATTATGGCCGAAGTTAGCCTTTTGGGCTCTTATATGCTTCCTATTGGGATTGCGGCTATTTCCGGTTCAGATTACGACAAACAAATGATGCTTATTACTCTGCTTTACGGTCTATCCGTCCTTCCGGTGTTGATCGTTCCCGAGGTCAAACACTTTAAATAGGCGCGAGCATATGGATGGATAAAGCCCTCTGGCCATTGCGATTGCCGAGGAATGGATTTCGCTCAATTCGGATCTTTGAAGTGGGCTAAACTGTCTTGGTGTTTCACTGAACAACGCCACCTTCTGTTGCGTTGTCGTTAGAAAGGAACCAGCCATGTGTGATTGCATCTTCTGCAAAATCGCCAACCACGAGATCCCCTCGACCGTTGTCTATGAGGATGACCAGGTCATCGCGTTCGACGACCTCAACCCCCAGGCGCCGGTCCACACGCTCGTGATCCCCAAGAAGCATTACAGCGACATCGCCGACAACGTACCTGCCGAGACCATGGGCGCCATGGCTCACGCCGTCCAGGAGGTCGCTAAGGCCAAGGGCCTGGAGGACGGTTTCCGCGTCATCTCCAACAAGGGCGTCAACGCCGGCCAGACCGTCATGCACTTCCATATGCACGTTCTCGGTGGCAAGAACCTGGGCGAGAGCCTCATCTGAGGGCGCGTAGGCCGTCGACTTGGCTGCCTTTGGAGTAATCTATGCAGCTTTCTCAACTCGAATACCTTCAAGCTGTAGCGAACTATGGCGGCGTGCGCAAAGCAGCTCGCGCCGTTCACGTGAGTCCGCAGGCCGTTTCGTCGGCAATAAAAAAGTTGGAATCTGAGTATCAGATTGTTTTGCTCGACCGATCGGCGGGGGAGGCTATTTTGTCTCCTGCGGGCCGAGAGTTTGCGCGTCGTGCACGCGTGATCCTGGCGCAAGTCGACGATCTCAAAAAGTACGCTCAATCGGGGAACGGCGGCGTTTCGCCCGACGGCCATTTCCGTCTTTACGCCCCCTGTCTTCACGGGCGGGGGCGCCTTTTTTCCGAAAACTGGTACGACTCGTTTGAAAGCTCGCACCCTCAGATTCATCTTGATGTGTGGCATCAGCCAACGGCAACATGCTTTGAATCACTTATACTTGGAATTTCGGACGCGGCTATCTCGTTTGAGGAACCACGGGACAGCGTCCTTTCTTCAAAATATATGGGTGAAAAAGGGCTCAAGGTTCTTTCATACCCAGCGGGTCATCAATCTGTTGACGCTATGACCATTCGTGAGTTACTGGGCGGCAGGCTCGCTGTTCCCATTAATTTGTCACCCTGTCTCAATGCGATTAACCAATGCCCTGAAGCCCAGCTCGTCAATTTTCGCTTCCGTGATGTCGAATACGAAAACAGGGCGCAGGCTGAGTTTCTTCAAGCCGGGGGATTGATATTGAGCTTTTCTGGCTCTTCTCTCGCATCGGGTGGATCGGAAGTGAGCGAGTGCTCCATTGAAGCCTCACATGACGTAGCCTTGCCCATCTACTTTTGCTATCGACAAAATGCCTGGACCGATCGACACCAGACGGTATTTCTTCACCTATTGCGTCATCTCGCTTCGTGAGGCCATTTGGCCTCGTGTCGTCAGGTGAATGTTGACGCCCTGCAACACATAGCTGACAGCTTTGCCCTCATGCTTTTCCAAGATTTCGATTTGGATTGCTGACTCTTGGAGGGCGGAGCATGAAAAACCGTACGGTTTTGCTTTATATGACGTTCGTTTTTCTTTCGAACTTCAGCACCATTTTGTATTTTCTGACGGTTTACCTTGAATTCGTCGGATTCTCGATGGTGGCGATTTCTAGCATGATGATTGCATATCAAGTGAGTAAGTTCATCCTCGAAGTTCCCACTGGCTATATTGCTGATAGGTTTGGACGAAAGACAAGCGGTCTCGTTGGCGTCGTGGGGATGCTTGGATACTACGCCGCCCTACTCCTTGTCCGTTCCCCTCTGCTTTTAATCGGTGCGTTCGCTCTCAAAGGTTTTGCCGTTGCATGTCTGAGTGGATCCATAGAAGCGATTTACATTGACAGCGTCTCTCAGGACCAGCTCGTAAGACTTAATGTCGTTGAGCGATTTGTTTTCTATGCCTCTTATGCCATCTCCGCTTGCGTGGGCGGTTTCATTTCGTCTGTCGGTGCATATCTCATTGGCCTTTCGGCAGATATCATCGCCATGGTGTTGACGTTGGTTGTCGTTGTCTGCATTCCTGAGATGCGAAGAGGGGGCACTGCGGGGGCACCTGAGCGTGGAATTGGCCCGAAGATGATCGGTGCCGCTATTGCGTGCAATGGCACTCTTCGTTCAGCGTTCATCATGGACTGTTCTCAAGCATTTGCTTTTGTCGCCCTGGAAGACTTTTTCTCACTGTTGCTTGCGGGTCGCGGAATGAATGCCGTCGCTTCGGGTGTGATCATTGCGGTCCAGCTCCTTGCCTCGGCCTCCATGGGGCTTATTGTGCCCAGTGTGATTGCTCATGTCGACAAGAGCCGTTTTGCGCGTATTTGCGGCATCATTCGCTTAGTATTGACAGCTTTGTTTTTGATCCCCCTTACTCCGGCTAATTTGCTGCCCGTGTTCTATGTGCTGCAGACGGTTGCGTACTCGTTGTTTGCCCCAATCAAATACTCAGTTTTCCAAAATGCTGCCGATTCATCGATGCGCTGTTCACTGATTTCGGTTCAAAGCCAGATGGTGGCGGTGGGTGCCATCCTTTTCTATCTGTTCAATGCTGCGTTGGGCAGCATCGCGGGCATTCGAGTCATATTGCTTGTCGCGCTCGGGATTTCTTCTTTGGTGTATATCCCCGCGCTATTTCGTCTTACAAGTCAAAGGCCATGAGTATTTGGGCACCGATAACTTATATATCAACGCAATAAACCCGAGCGCGAGGGCGTTTGGGTTTATTATTGAAGCGTATGTAACCTGGCGGCGCCACACCGCCTGTTAGTAGGGAGACACATGAACGTTCTGGTCGTCAACGCAGGATCTTCGACCCTTAAGTATCAGGTCATCGATACCAAGTCCCACAAGGTGTCCGCAAAGGGCTCCTGCGAGCGCGTCTGCTTTACCGGCGGTACCTTCACCCACGCTGCCAACGGCTCCAAGAAGGTGACCGAGAACATTGAGTTCCCCGACCACAAGGTCGCCATCGAGGTCGTCCTGAAGGACCTCGAGGCCAACGGCGTCAAGATCGAGGGCATCGGCCACCGTATCGTTCAGGGCGGTTGGTACTTTGGCGATTCCTCCCTCGTCGACGAGGATGTCCTCGCCAAGATCCGCGAGGTCGCTCCGCTCGCTCCGTTGCACAACAACCCCGAGGCCAACGTTATCGAGTACTGCCTCGAGCAGTATCCCGACCTGCCCAACGTTACGGTCTACGACACCGCTTTCCACTTCAACATGCCCGAGGTCGCCAAGACTTACGCCCTGCCCAAGGACGTCTGCGACAAGCTGCACATCCGTAAGTACGGCGCCCACGGCACCAGCTACCGCTACATCTCCAAGAAGGTCGCCGAGATGACCAACGGCGAGGCCCGCAAGGTCGTCGTGTGCCACATTGGCTCCGGCGCTTCTCTGTGCGCCATCGAGGACGGCAAGTGCATGGACACCACCATGGGCCTGACCCCGCTCGACGGCGTCATGATGGGCACCCGCTGCGGTTCCATCGACCCGGCTACCGTGTGCTACCTGCAGCGCGAGGGCGGCTACACCTTCGATGAGGTCGACGAGATGATGAACAAGAAGTCCGGTCTTTTGGCTGTGACCGGCGGCAGGACCAACGACTGCCGCAACGTCGAGGAGCTCGCCGCCGCTGGTGACCCCGAGGCTCAGCTCGCCTTCGACATGTTTGTCTACAAGATTGCCGCCAAGGCTGCCGAGATGGCTACTTCTATGTGCGGTATGGACACCCTGGTCTTTACCGCCGGCATCGGCGAGCACGCTCCGGCCGTCCGCGCCGGCGTGGCCGACCGTCTGGCCTTTATGGGCGTCAAGATGGACCATGCCCGCAACGCCCTGCGCGGCGACGGCGCTTGGTGCCTGTCCGCCAAGGATTCCAAGGTCAAGATTTTCGTCATCCCCACGGACGAGGAGTTCATGATCGCTTCCGACGTCGAACGCATCGTCAACGGCAAGTAATTGCAAGAGGGGAGGGGCTGGACGACCGAGCGCCGTTCGGCCCCTCTTTTGTGCTCGTTGGGCGATATGCTTGATAGCTATTTATCAAGTTGTGATAACTTCTTATTAAAATGCGGCCGCCTTAAGGGGTCTGCGTCGACCGTATTGCACTGCAAAGGAGTCTCATGAACGTACTTGTTGTCAACGCCGGCAGCTCAAGCCTTAAATATCAGCTTTTGGATACCGATACCCGAGAGGTTTTCGCCAAGGGCAACTGCGAACGTATCGGTTCGGACATGGGCATCTTTGGCCACTCCGAGAACGGTGGCGCCAAACAGACCGAGGAGGTCTCTTTCCCCGATCATCGCTCTGCTATCGCTCGCGTGCTCGAGGAGCTTGAGAAGACCGACTTTACGATTGATGGCATTGGCCATCGTATCGTTCAGGGCGGCTGGCACTTCGATGATTCCGCGGTCGTCGACGATGAGGTCATGGCTAAGATCCTTGAGGTGGCCCCGCTCGCTCCGCTGCACAATTACGGCGAGGCCGCAGCAATCGAATATTGCCGCGAGAAGTATCCGGAGCTGCCCAACGTGGCCGTCTTCGACACCTCGTTCCACATGACCATGCCCGAGGTCGCCTACACCTACGCGCTGCCCAAGGACGTGTGCGACAAGTACCACGTGCGCAAGTACGGCGCACACGGTACGAGCCACCGCTACGAGTGGATGATGGCCAAGGAGATCCTGGGCTCGCGCTGCCACCGCCTGCTTTCGTGCCATCTGGGCAACGGTGCTTCGCTTGCCGCCATTGAGGACGGCGTGTGCCGCGACACCACGATGGGCCTCACGCCGCTTGACGGTCTGATGATGGGTACCCGCTGCGGTTCCATTGACCCGGCTACCGTATGCTACCTGCAGCGCGAGGGCGGCTACAGCTATCAGGAAGTCGATGACATGATGAACAAGCAGTCTGGTCTGCTTGCCATCTCGGGCATCTCCAACGACGCCCGCGACATCCGTACACGCGCCTCCGAGGGCGACGAGCGCTGCCTGCTCGCCTTCGATATGTTCGCCTACAAGGCCATGCAGCAGGCCGGCTCCATGATCGCTTCCATGGCGGGCGTGGACACCATCACCTTTACCGCCGGCATCGGCGAGAACGACTGGTCGATCCGCAAGGCCTTCTGCGACTGCTTTGAGTGGCTGGGCGTACGCATCGACAACAACAAGAACCGCGAGGCCGTGGGCAACGGCCCGCAGGTCATCAGCGCCGCCGGTTCCGCCGTCACGGTCATGGTTATCCCCACTGACGAGGAATACATGATCGCCCACGACGTCGAACGCCTGACCAAGAACAACTAACGCATTCGTCTGTAATTGAAAAAAGGCCTCCAGAGCAACAGCTCCGGAGGCCTTTTTACTAGCAGGCGGTAATTCCAGTCCCAAAGTGACCATCGCCGGCAACGCCTGCGCTTTCAGCAACGGCATCCATTCGTTCAGATCCTAAGCCCCAGCTCGTAGCCAAGCCGCCGCCCACTCCAGATTCCCTGACTGCTGCGTGACGGCAGGGACCCTGCAGGGCAAAGCTCTGAAAACATTCCGCAGGACGCAAAGAGGCTCCGCCGCGCGAAGCGCGCAGCGGAGCCTCTTTGCATGTCCGAGGACGTTTTCAGAGCTTTGCCCTGCAGGGTCCCGAGGGGATATGTAATCTATTCAGCCATCTGAGCCTGGACGGCGGTGATGGCTACGACACCCACGATGTCGTCGGCAGAGCAGCCGCGCGAAAGGTCGTTAACCGGCTTGGCGATGCCCTGCAGGATGGGGCCGTAAGCGTCGGCGCCGGCGAAGCGCTGGACCAGCTTGTAGCCGATGTTGCCGGCCTCGAGGTCGGGGAACACAAGCACGTTGGCCTTGCCGGCAACGGAGGAGCCGGGGGCCTTGAGCTGGGCGACGGTGGGAACGATGGCGGCGTCGAGCTGCAGGTCGCCATCGATGGCGAGCTCGGGAGCCTTCTCCTTGCAGAACTTCACGGCCTCCTGGACCTTCTTGGCGACCTCGCCGCCAGCGGAGCCCATGGTGGAGTAGGAGAGCATGGCCACGTGCGGCTCAACGTTGCCCATGAAGGTGGACCAGGAGTGAGCGGAGGCGATGGCGATCTCGGAGAGCTCGTCGGAGGACGGGTTGATGTTGAGACCGCAGTCGGCGAAGATCAGCGTGCCGTCGGTGCCGAACTGCGGGGTATCGGTGCACATCACGAAGAAGGCCGAGACCAGCTTGGTGCCCGGGGCGGTCTTGAGGATCTGAAGCGCAGGGCGCAGGGTGTCGGCGGTGGAGTGGCAGGCGCCGGAGACCAGGCCGTCGGCGTCGCCCATCTTGACCATCATGGTGCCAAAGTAGGTGGCGTCCATCACCTGGGCGCGAGCCTGCTCGATGGTAACGCCCTTCTTGGCGCGGAGCTCGGCAAACTTCTGCGCGTACTCCTCGTGCTTCTCGGCATTGCGCGGGTCGATGACGGTAGCACCGGGAACGTTGATCTCGTCGGGGTTGCCCAGGATGACGATCTTTGCCAGGCCCTCCTCGATGATTTTGGTGGCCGCGACGATAGTGCGCGGATCTTCGCCCTCGGGCAGGACGATCGTCTTAAGGTCGGCCTTGGCGGCAGACTTCATACGGTTTAGGAAATCGCTCATGTTACTCCTTACAAGCGTTTTGCTAAGCTCCAGGCGCCCGGCTGTTCACGAATAAACCCGCTGCTAGCGGGTTTACCTTTCAAATTTGTACGCCGCGGTGCTTGAGCTTTCCTTGTGTGGCAAGCTCATTATAGGACGCATTAGCGCTATAATCGCTCTGATAAATATGTCTCGAAGAATGTTCGAGAAAAGCCCAGCTAACGAGCCCGTGGCTTTTGACAAGGAGTATCGATGCAGATTACCTCAGGCCTGCCTGAAGGCTTTAACGCCGGCGCGTACGACATGATTGTCGTCGGTGCTGGATATGCCGGTGCCGTTTGCGCCCGCCGTCTTGCCGAGACCATCGGCTATCGTGTTGCCGTTTTGGAGCGCCGTAGCCACATTGCGGGCAATGCCTATGACTGCACTGACGAGGCCGGAATCCTGATCCACGAGTACGGTCCGCATATCTATCACACCTTTAACGAGCGCGTGCACAATTTCCTGTCGCGCTTTACCAAGTGGACGGATTATCAGCACAAGGTGCTCGCCAACATCAACGGTACCCTTATGCCCGTGCCCTTCAACCATGCGAGTCTCAAGCTCGCCTTTGGTGACGAGCGCGGCGAGGAACTGTATCAGAAGCTCGTGGAGACCTTTGGCAAGGATGTCAAGGTGCCCATCATGGAGCTGCGCAAGAAGAACGACCCCGACTTGGCCGAGGTCGCCGATTGCGTCTACGAGAACGTCTTTTTGCATTACACCATGAAGCAGTGGGGCCAGACGCCCGACCAGATCGATCCCTCGATCACTGGCCGCGTTCCCGTCTTTGTGGGCGACGATGACCGCTACTTCCCGCAGGCTCCCTTCCAGGGCATGCCGCAGGAGGGCTACACGGCGCTCTTTGAGCACATGCTCGACCACGACCTAATCGACGTGTTCTGCGACGTGGACGCCCGCGATCTCTTTGAAATCGACGAGACCACCGTCAAGATCGATGGCAAGGTCTACGGCGGCGAGATTGTCTATACCGGTCCTCTCGATGAGCTGTTCAGCCTCGACTTGGGTGCGTTGCCGTACCGCACGCTCGATATGAAGTTCGAGACGCTCGATATGGACCAGTTCCAGCCCGTGGCCACCGTCAACTACACCACGAGCGAGGACTACACGCGTATCACCGAGTTCAAGAACATGACCGGTCAGGTCCTGCCCGGCAAGACCACCATCATGAAGGAGTACTCCAAGGCCTATACGCCCGGCTCGGGCGAGACGCCGTACTACGCCATTCTTGAGCCCGAGAACCGTGAGCTCTATGAGCGCTATCTTGAGCGCGTCCAGAACCTGACGAACTTCCACCCGGTGGGTCGTCTGGCCGAGTATCGTTACTACGATATGGACGCCGTGACCAATTCCGCCCTCGATCTTTCGGATGAGATTATCGCCTGCCATGCATAAAGTCATAACATTCGGTATTCCCTCGTATAACGCCGCCAAGGACATGGACCATTGCATCACCTCCATCTTGGAGGGGAGCAATTACGCCACCGATATCGAGATTATCGTGGTGGACGACGGCTCCAAGGACGAGACGGCCGCCAAGGCCGACGAGTGGGAGGCCCGTTATCCTGGAATCATCCGCGCGGTGCACCAGGAGAACGGCGGTCACGGTATTGCCGTCCTTTCGGGTCTGCGCGAGGCGCAGGGCACCTACTACAAGGTTGTTGATTCGGACGACTGGCTTGACGGCGCTGCCCTTTCGACCATGCTGTCGATTCTGCGTGGCTTTGAAGAGCGCGACCAGCGCGTTGACCTGTTTATCTCGAACTACGTGTACGAGAAGGTTTACGAGGGAACGCATACCGCTATTGGCTACAAATTTGCCCTGCCGCGCAAGAAGATCTTTTCCTGGGATCAGATCGGTCATTTCCGCCTGGACCAGAACCTACTTATGCACAGCCTGTGCTATCGCACGGATGTGCTGCGCGAGTCCAACCTTCCCATGCCGCCGCACACGTTCTATGTGGACAACATCTACGCCTACGTGCCGCTGCCGCGTTGCAAGACCATGTACTACGCCGACATCGACCTCTACCGCTACTTTATCGGTCGCGAGGGCCAGAGTGTCAACGAGGCCACGATGGTCAAGCGTCTGGACCAGCAGTTCCGTGTTACGCGTATCATGATGGAGTCGTACCACTTGTACAGCGATGTTGAGTCGTCGCGCCTGCGTTCGTACATGATGGGCTACTTCACCATGATGATGGCGATCTGCTCGGTGCTCACCAAACTTTCCGAGGAAGATTGCGCCGACGAGCGCCTAAAGACGCTGTGGAATGACTTGAAGGCCTACGACGAGCGCATGTATCGTCGTGCCCGCTACGGCGTGGTCGGGTTCTTCACCAATCTGCGCGGACGGGCCGGAGACAAAACCACACTCGGCCTATACCGTCTTGCCTCAAAGATCTTCAAATTCAACTAGCTGCTGAGTAATCGCTGCTGATAGGTTGACTGGGCCCCTTGGCCTTTAGTTTGCTACTGCGAACAGTCCTGCTCGCACGGAAAGCACATTAAGTGCTTTCCGGCTCGTGCGGAACTTGTATCAAACTAAAGGCCAAGGGGCCTCTGCTATAAGAATCGATTGTCAGGTTATTTGAATTTGAAGATCTTCGACGCGCGGTACACAGGGGCCTGGGCTAAAAGAATCTGGTTGGTAGGTTGCCCGGTGGGGCTTGGTTATGTTTGTCGCGAGTTCCGCACGAGCCGAAGAGCACTTAATGTGCTCTTCGTGCGAGCCAGGACTGTAGAGCAGCAAACATAACCAAGCCCCACCGGGCAACCGGTCAGGTTAGGCTACTTCGCGGCGCCGGGGATGCCGTGGGAGGTTTTGGCGGTTTTGGCTCCGTTTACGATGGCAGTTTCCAGGGCCCTTACTGCGAGCATGCCCAGCAGGTCTAGGGGAACGGCGGCGCTTGCCTGGGCGCCTAGTTTGCCGCTGGCGAGGGTGTAGATGGTGTCGCCGTCGTTGGTGGTGTGCGTGGGACGGATGGCGTGTGCGTAGGCGTCTGCGGCCATCTGGGAGACCTTGGTGGCTTGTGCCTTAGTGAGTTCCACGTTGGTGACGATGCAGCTGATGGTGGTGTTGGTGCGGTCGAGCGGCATCTGCATGGATCCGGCGGCGGCAAAGGCTGCGAGCTCCATGTCGACGATTTGGTCACTATCGGCTGCGGCGCGCATACCGGCGACCCACTCGCCGGTGAAGGGGTCGACCACGTTGCCGCAGGCGTTGACCGAAACCACGGCGCCTACCTTAACGGGACCGAGCGCCACGGCGGCAGCGCCAAGGCCGGCTTTCATGCAGGTGGTGGGCCCCATGAGCTTGCCCACGGTGGCACCCGTGCCGGCACCCACATTGCCTTGCTCGAGTGTGGTGGGGGTGTTGTCGAGCGCCTCGCGCACGGCGGAGATGCCAGCCTCGATGTCGGGGCGTACGGTGGGGTCGCCAAAGGCGAGGTCGAAGATGCAGCTGGAGCACACGATGGGCACCTGCGTGGGGCCGACGGGAAGGCCGATGCCGCGGCTCTCAAGCTCGCGAGCGACGCCGCTTGCGGCCTCCAGACCAAAGGCCGATCCACCCGAAAGGCAGACGGCGTGGACTTTGTCCACGGTGTTCTCGGGACGCAGCAGGTCGGTCTCGCGCGATGCCGGGGCACCGCCGCGAACGTCAACGCCGCCGGTGGCGCCCTCGGGCGCCACGATTACGGTGCAACCGGTGCCGGCCTCCTCGTCCGTGTAGTTGCCATAGCAAAAGCCATCGACATCGCAGACGTCAATGGCCTCGAGCAGTGTATCCATGTCTTACTCCTATCGGTTTTCCGCCGGGCCTTATGCCCGGTCGGGATCCGTACGGTACGCCGAAATTGTAGGCGCTGGGGGAGACCCAGCGCCAGATGCAATTACGATAGTTTTTGAATTGCGCGTGCGACGCGAGCGATGGGCAGGCCCACCACGTTGTAGAAGTCGCCCGAAATATTATGCACGAGCATGCGCCCGCCGACACCCTGGATGCCGTAGGCGCCGGCTTTGTCCATGGGTTCGCCCGAGGCGACGTAGCGCTCAATCTGCTCGTCGGTGAGCTCATAGAACGTCACGTCGGTCACATCGACAAACGACAGGCTTTCGGCGGCGTGTGGGGCTGTGGCGTCTCCGGCTCTAACGATGCAGACGCCGGTTGCGACCTGGTGTGTGCGGCCCGAAAGCTCACGGAGCATGGTGCGCGCCTCGTCCTCGGTTGCCGGCTTGCCCAGAATCTTGCCGTCAAAGGTGACGATGGTGTCGGCCGCGACCGTCAGCTCATTGGGCTCGGCATGCTCGGCGGCAACGGCGGCGGCTTTTGCGCGTGCTAAGCGTTCAACGAGCGTAAGCGGGGCCTCGCCATCAAACGGCGTTTCGTCGATATCGGCAGGAATGATGCGAATGGTATAGCCCGCCTCGCGCATCAACTCGATGCGGCGCGGTGATTGCGAAGCCAAAATCATAGCTGAATGCCCTCGGCGACCTTCTCGACGGCCTTGTCGCCAGCGAGCGTGCGCAGCAGCTCGAGCGCAAAGGGGAGCGACTGGGCCATGCCGCTGGCGGTGATGATGTTGCCGTCTTGCGTAACCTTCTCGCCGGTATAGGCGCCTTCGGGGAAGCTTTTCTCAAAGCCAGGGAAGCACGTGGCGTGGCGCCCCTCGAGCAGGTCGAGCTCGCCCAGGATAAACGGGGCGGCGCAGATGGCGGCGACGTGCTTGGTCGCGGCGAACTCGCGGACCACGTCGCAGACGCGCTGATCGGCGCGCAGGTTGGTGGCACCGGGTAGGCCGCCGGGCAGCACGACGCAGTCGTACTCGTCAAAGTCGATTTCATCAAAGAGCGCATCGCAGGTCACGGGGATCTGCAGCGAGCTTACGACCTCGCGCGTGGGCATGATCGAGACGAGCGTGGCACGCACGCCGCCGCGACGCATGACATCGACCATGGTCAAGCATTCAATAGTTTCAAAGCCATCGGCGGCGAGAACGGCAACGCTGGGCATGAGGGTTCCTTTCATAGGCGGCATACAATTAGCCGTCTTATACCCCGAAGACCTCCGCTTGCCACGCTCGATTTCCCAATGATTTTTCTGAGCAATGATTAAGTGGCTAGTTGCGCTTGAGGTGGACGACGGTTTCGCAGTGGAAGGTTTGCGGGAACAGGTCAACTGGCGTGATCTTTACGGGGGAGAAGGTGCCTTCTTCGACAAAGCGTTTGAGATCGCGTGCCAGGGTGGCCGGGTCGCAGCTCACGTAGGCGACATCGCGAGCACTCGTGCTGGCGATAAGGCCGATCGCTTCGGGGGCGAGGCCTGCGCGCGGCGGGTCGACCACCAAGACGTCGGCATCCTGGTCGGGGAACTCGCGCACCGCGTCTCCGCCAATGACGTCGACGTTATCAAGCTTGTTGATCTCCAGATTACGGCGCAGGTCGCGCACGGCGGGGCCGTAGGCCTCGACGGCGGCGACAAAGTCGCAGCGGCGGGCGAGCGGCAGGGTAAAGGTGCCGGCACCGCAGTACAGGTCCACGGCAAGCTCGTCTTCCTGCGGGTCGAGCGCTTCCATGACAAGGTCGATCAAAATCTCGGCACCCTTGGTGTTGACCTGGAAAAAAGACGGGGCAGACAAGCGCATCTGGCCGTCAGCGATGTTCTCGGTCCACGAGCCCTCTCCGGCGAGCATTTCGACCTTGGAGACACGGCGGGCCTTCTTTTCACCCTTGCTCATAACGCGCACTATGCTCGTGGGGTGTGCGGCGTCTGCCAGCACGCGCGAGACCTGTGAGCGCGGGAAAGAGCCCGTAGGCGTCCAGAGCGCCACCTCGAGTGCCTTGGTGCGACGCGAGGCGCGAATGCCCACGCGCTCCAAGCCCAGGTCGTGGCTGCCGCTCAGATAATTGAGCGCGCCGACAACCGATTTGAGCGCCTTCGGGAAGCGTTTGTCGAACAACGGGCACGAATCGACGGTCACAATCTTGCTGGGATCGACGCCGTGCATGCCAAGACGCACGCGGCCGTTTACAACGGTCGGTTCGAGCTCAATTTTATTGCGGTAGCCCCAATCGTCCTTGGTGTGGCGGATGGGCTGCACCAGCTCGTCGACTTGCTCAGGGGTGAACTTGCCGATGCGCTCGAGCGTGGAGCGCAGGTTTTGCTCCTTGGCGGCAAGCTGAGCGGTGCGTGAGAGGTTGCCCCACGAGCAGCCACCGCAGATGCCCACGAAGGGGCAGGGAGGCTGAATTCGATCGGGGCTCGGCTCCAGAATCTCGGTGGCGCGGGCGCGCATAAACGACTTGCCGTCCTGCACGATCTCGGCCTCGACGGTGTCGCCCGCCACGGCGCCCTGCACAAATACGGCTTTGCCGTTATCGGCATGCGCCAGACCATCGGCGCCATACGTCATCGATTCTATGGTGAGCTTCATATTCCTGCCCGTCATTCGCGTTGTTGTCCGCAACCATGGTATCAGGGAAAAGCGCCCCGCATCCGAGGCTTTCCTCAAATGCGGGGCGCTTCTACAAACTGCTTCTACAAACGACTATTTCGTCTTACCGGTAATGAGCGTCTTAAGACCCAGGCCGATCAGGCCCAAGCCCATGCGCACGCGACCGGGGCGATGGCGCTCGATGGCTTTGGTCTTGCCGGCGGGTTTCTCGCGGCGGGCGCTTGCCTGGGGCGCGGGCTTGGCGGTCTGCAGCTGAGGCTGGGGTGCAGG
>CABMOY010000012.1 GCA_902388345.1 uncultured Collinsella sp. | reverse complement strand
CCCTTGAAGTTGAACGTCAGATTGTCCAAATGCGGCCCGCGCAGCATCGGCTGGTTACGCGGTTTGGTAGAACCGCGTAACCCTACAACTCTACGACCTCAACGTTGTTGTAGACCTCGTCCCAGCGGTCCATGACCAGGTGGCCGGTCTTGGGATCCATGGCGTTGAGCTTGCCGCAGGTATTGGCGGTCTTGAGCACCGTGACGTCGTCGGCACCAGCAGCAATGGCATGCGCAAAGCCGGCGATGGTCGAGTCGCCGGAACCCGTCGCGTTCACAGCCGCAGTCGCGGGCGTCTTGGCGCGGAACGCGCGACCCTCATGGAAGCCCACCGAACCGGCAGCGCCCATCGAAACGACAACCCAGGGGATACCGGCAAAGCGGTCATCGGCGGCAAGCGCCTCGCGCAGGACATCGACATCATCGGTCGTAAAGGACGTACCCAGCAGGCCGTTAATCTCGGTCAGGTTGGGTTTTACGAGCTCAGGCTTAGCGTCGGACTCCAGCGCAGCCTCCAGCGATGCACCCGAGGTGTCGAGCAGCACCTTGGCGCCCGCCTCCTCGGCGATCTTGACGAGCTCGGCATAGTAGCCGGCATCGACGCCGCGCGGCAGCGAGCCCGAAAGCGTCACAACGTCCGCCTTCGCTGCAAGCTCGGCGAACTTGGCCGTAAAGGCCTCGAGCTCCGCGGGCGCAATCTGCGGGCCGCTCTCCAGCAGCTCGGTCTGATTACCCTCGTGCAGAATATTCAGGCAAATGCGCGTCTCACCGGCGATGGGCACAAAGTCGTTCTTGACGCCGTCGGCATCCATTAGCTCGGCCATATAGGCACCCATGTGGCCGCCGAGCAGACCGGTCGCGAGCACATCGTCGCCCAACTGCAGCAGCACACGGCTCACGTTGAGGCCCTTGCCGCCAGCGGTCTTTTCGGGCGTCACACGGTTAACATCGTCGATGACCAGTTTGTCAAGCTGATAGCGCGTATCAATCGACGGGTTCATGGTAACGGTCAGAATCATATTGAACTCCTGTTTAGAAAACCGGCTCGCGCCCCCTCACAGAAACGCGAGCCGTCAATTGAAAAGCTGCAGAATGCCGGGGGCCGTCAGGAGCGAAGCACTCAAACCAAGCAAGCAAACGTGTTATCGGAGCAGCTAGCTGTACCAGAAAGCTTCGCAACAACAGTGGTAACCCTGCAGGTACCCCCAACGTCAGCGAGCGGCGCTCAGGTGCCCCAGGTCGCCGCGAAAGAGGAGCGACGCGTACTTCATGTACGCGAGCGACGGTTTGAGCGACGAGATGGGGTGCCTGAGCGTCGCGTAGCGTCGACCCGTTACGCGGTTTGGTAAAACCGCGTAACCCCACTAGTCGTGGTATTCGCCGCGATCCCACTTCTCGAGGAACTCGTCAAAGAAGTGCGGGTCAGCCTGAGCCTCGGCGTCGGCCTTGTTGCAGGCATCGATCTTGGCAATCAGGGCATCGTGCTCGGGGGTCTTCTCGTAGGGCTCCTCCAGGAAGGCGAGCATGATGTCGGCCATCAGGAACTCGCCGGTGATCTTGCCGCCAAAGCCCACGATGTTGGCGTTGAGCTCGCGACGGGCATACAGGGCAGAGGTCATGTCGCGAACCAGGGCGCAGCGGGCGCCGGGGACCTTGTTGACGGCGTTGGTGATGCCGATGCCGGTGCCGCACAGGGCCACGCCAAAGTCGGCCTTGCCGCTGGCAACGGCCTCGCCCACGGCCTTGCCGTAGATGGGATAGTGCGTACGGGTGTGGCTGTAGGTGCCGCAATCGAGCACCTTGTAGCCAGCCTGCTCCAGGCGGTCGGCCAGATAGATCTTCTCGTCCGTAACGATATGGTCGCAACCGATTGCGATGGTCTTCTTCATCAGAACGTCCTTTCGTCTGAATTCACAAGTTGAGGTAGAAGTTCGAGTTCTCGGTGGCTCTCGTTAGGCCATCTTGTTGAGCATGTCGACACGGATCTGGTGACGGCCGCCGGCGTACTGGGCGCGCAGGAACTCGCGTGCGATCTTCTTGGCGACCTCGGTGCCCACAACACCCGGGCCCATGGTGACCATGCGCGAGCCGTTGTGCTCGCGGGTCATGTAGGCGGAACGCTCGTCGGAAATGTTGGCGACGACCATGCCCTTGATCTTGACGGCGGCCATATAGGAGCCGACGCCGTACTTATCGAATGCGAAGCCCTGGGAATCCTTGTGCTCCAGCAGGTCCTTGGCAACGGCGGTCGCGGAATCGACAAAGTCCGCGGCAGGGGTCTCGGAATAGTCGACGACCTCGTGACCGTCGGCGATGAGCATCTCCTTGATGGACTCCTTCATCGACATACCGTCGGCATCAGAAGCGATTACAACCCTCATGACATCCTCCTTGAGAGATACGCAGGTGCGTAGTTTCTGTTTGGAAGTGTTGAATCGCGTTCAGGTCCGGGCATCTGAATGCGCGGTTCTTCACTGCTCATGTTTATTTGAACACATTCGAACATCGACTGCAACAATTATTTGTTTATCTTTGTTCTTTTTTGAACAAATACCGTTCATGGATGATTGCTGACCGTTTGGGCCCGGCGTGGACGGAGTGACCACGTATTCAACAAACAAAAGGGCGGCCGAAAACGCATCTCAGCCGCCCTTCTTACGGTTGGTCTTCCACAGATCGCTTTGCCGCCTACTCAGACTGCCCGCTCTTCTTGGCGCGTTTAGACGGAGCACCCAAGAAACGACCCGTCAGATAGTTCGCGGGACCGGAGACATCAATCCCCAGCAGCACGTGCCCCAGCCACAGGAATGCCGCAAGAACCAGCAGCGGGACCACACACGAGGTGACGATCATCACGATGACGCCCTCGATCAGATCGGTCACCTGCTGCACGATCTCGTCGGTCATCTGCTTGGCACCACTGGTTACCGACGCGACCAGGCTCGAAGCCCCATCAGTCAACTGCTCAAGTACGTTTTTCGACTCCGTGGCCTCGGCCTTCTTCTTACTTGATTTTGAGCTGGTGTCGCCGGACTTCTCCGTAGTTTCAGTCGCCTTTGCAGCATCGGTCGCCTTTTCCTCGGCCTGTTCGATACTTACGCGATACGTTTCGTCGACCTTCTGCGACACCCACACGCTCGCGGGCACCAACGCCATGCCGATCACGGCAACCACCAGCACGCGTGTCGCCACGCGGCGTAGGACGGCGCTCGTGCTCCAGCGCCCGTGAACGCCAAGCGACACCGCAAAGAGCAGGAACGAGAACGGAATCAGGATGCCCAAGCCAACCGACCACAGAATAGTCAAAAGATATTTCTCTAGGTATAGCACGGCAAGCACGATGCCCAAGTTGCCCGAAAGCTGCGCGAGCTGCTCGGCAACCGGCGTTCCCGTATCACCCGGCAGCGCGGTAATGCCCGCAGACAGCGCAACGCACGAGGTCGTGAGCGCCAGTACGTTGCCTTTCTTTTGATCTATGACCTCGATGGTGGAGTCCCAAGTTTTGGTATCGGCGAAATGCGGGCGCGCGACAAAGCCCGACAGGAGCGCCAGTACCACGAGCGTAACGATAAAGCCAATCTTCAGCTTTTTGTTTGCGCACACCACATCGGACAGGCTGGGCTGCAGCTCGGTTACCGTCGTGTGCTCAGTTATCTGGACAGGACGCCCATGAGCCATCTCGTGCGCGTCTCTTTTTTGAATTGATCCGTTGTCCGGCATTTGGATACCTCCTCAGTCCGGCGTTTAATGCGAAAGGAAGTATACCCACCGAGCAAAAATCGAACGGGTGGACGAACGGAGCGCACCAAGACTGTCCCCAATGACTAGTCGTTTAAGAACGTCCCCAATGACTAGTCGTTTAAGAACGTCCCCAATGACTATCTCGGGATGAGTTGCGGTGGAATAGGGATTGTTTTGTGCCCGCCAGCCCCTATTCAGTCCCTATTCCACCGCAACTTGGAGGAGGACAGAAAAACCCTGCCGCGGGTAGCGGCAGGGTTTTTGGAAGGGGACTTGGTTGTGCGGGCTCGTTAGGCGAGCTTGGCCTCGAGCTCGGCGATGCGCTTGTAGGCATCGATGGTAAAGCGGGTCTGCTTCTCCAGGATCATAGTGGTCATGAGAGTGTCCTGAGCGTGAGCCATGATGAAGGTCATCTCCATCTCGCCACCGCCGGCCTCCTGCGAAAGCAGCTTGGTCTGCGTGTCGTGGGCACCGATGAGCGCATCGCTGGCATCCTTGTGCAGCTGCTCGGCCTTCTCAAAATCACCCTCGCGAGCAGCATCGAGCGCTGCAAGCAGATCGGTCTGGGCGTCACCTGCGTATGCGACGATCTCGAATCCAACCATCGAGATTTCTTCTTTGGTTGCCATATTGCGTTCCTTTCACATATGAACCAATGGAGAGCATCGCGTCCGGGCATACGCGCTGCGTTCTGTATGGCAGAAACATTAACATTCAAACAAAAAAGAACAACGCAAAACATAATTTCAAGCTATGAACGGTCAATTTTCGCCCGTGAACGGTTTCCAAACCATTTCGAACAATATCAAACATGATTAACGGAAACCCAAACAGGACCGCGCCCTAGCGCAAATCGCGCACCGTATCGCCCTCTACGAGCACGCCGGGGATCAGCATGTGCTCCACACCAGACGCACCCCCCTCGGCACTGGCGATCTTATCGACTGCCCACATGCCGACACGCCTGTTGTCAAAGCGCACGGTGGTCAGGCGACGGTCGGGCACGATATCGCCCAGGCTGTCATCAACACCCACCACGCTCACGTCCTCGGGCACGCGCTTTCCGCGCGACTCGAGCCCGCGAATGCAACCGTATGCCATGGCATCGTTGGAGGCATAGATGGCAGTACAGGCTGGATCGTCCGCCAGTGCCTGACCTGCGGCATACCCACTCTGAGCCGTCCAATCGCCACGGATGAGTCGCGGCAGCTCAATACCATGTGCGCGCAATGTCTCGCGCCAGCCTTCCTCGCGCTGCATGCCCGAAAGAGAGCGCTCGGGGCACGAGATAAAGTGCACGGTCTTGTGCCCCTGCTCCAGCAAATACTCGACCACCTGGCGCGAGCAATCGAACTGGTCGTTATCGACCGTCGAGCACAGCGGGTGCTCCAGCATGGTAACGAGCACCGTCTGCATACCGGGCAGCGGCTCAAAGGTGCCAAAGTCCGCCGGCATGCGGTTCATAATCACAACCATGCCATCCACCGGCAGTGCGCTCATGCGCGACGATGCGCTCTCGAGGGTATAGGGGTGTCCGTCTACTTTAGTAAGGGTGATGGCATAGCCGTGTTTGTCGGCAGCGGCGGCAAAGCCCTCCATACGGTCGAGGTTGCCGGTACCGGTAATGTTGAACATGGCGACGCCGACCGTCTTGAACTTGCCGCGGCGCAGCGACCGGCCGGCGAAGTTTGGACGATAGCCGAGCTCGCGCATGGCGGCGCGCACGCGCTCCTTGGTCTCGGGGCGCACGCTGGGCGAATCGTGCACGGTGCGCGAGACCGTCTGCTCCGAGACGCCCGCGAGGCGCGCCACATCTTTGACGGATACCGATTTTTTAACAGCGGCCATAGGTCGATCTTTCTATGTCAACGATGCCATTGACGGCATCCTGCGCAGTCATTTTGAACACATTTAAGTATATCCAACGTCTCTCCAACGATACGCTTACCACCCAAAACCTACCGTTCACCGACAATTCTGCTTCGCCGAACGGCTTTTGTCGCCCAAATGTTAACGTTGCCATTGTGCAAACACAGAGCCACCGGGCGGCTCAATCGTTTACACGCAAGGAATCGACGGTCTACAGGCACAGGGGCCACCGATTCACATCTTTTTTTGTGTCGCAAAATGGCAACGTCAACATTTTGGCAACCAGACGCCAAAAGCTACCATCGTTGCTAACCCACCGACTCTTAGGAGCTTTGCATGGAGCAACTCATCGCCACCATCGAAAAAGGCCAGCCCTTTTTCAACGCGATCGCCCGCAACAAGTACCTCAAGGCAATTCGCGACGGCTTTATCTCCGTCATCCCCATCATCATCTTCTCGTCCATCTTCTGCCTGGTAGCCTCGGTCCCCAACATCTGGGGTTTCTACTGGCCCGATGACATCAACAACGCCCTGTGGAAGTGCTACAACTACTCCATGGGCATCCTGGCTATCGCCTGTGCCGCCACCACGGCCAAGCACTTCGCCGACGCCCAGAACCGCGACCTGCCCAAGAACAACCAGATCAACTTTATCTCGTGCATGTGCGCGGCCATCATCGGCTTCTTGCTCCTTTCGAGCGACACCATCGCCACGGATGCCGCCAGCGGCTTCAACACCACCTACCTTGGCTCCAAGGGCCTGCTGACCGCCTTCATCGCTGCGTTTGTGACCGGCATCATCTACAAGTTCTTTATCAAGCGCAACATCACCGTCAAGATGCCCGAGCAGGTTCCGCCCAACATCTCGCAGACCTTTAAGGACATCATCCCCTTCTCCGTCTGCATCACCGTCTTTTGGGTCTTTGACATCGTCTTCCGCGCTGCCTTTGGCTTCTGCTTTGCCCAGGGCGTCATCCAGGTGTTCCAGCCCCTGTTCACCGCTGCCGACGGCTACATCGGCCTTGCTGTGATCTACGGCGCCATGAGCCTCTTCTGGTTCGTCGGCGTCCACGGCCCCTCGATCGTCGAGCCCGCCATCGCCGCCGCTCTCGTTGCCAACATGACCGACAACCTGGCTGCATTCCAGGCCGGCGAGCACGCCACCGCCGTCCTGACGCAGGGCGCCCAGTACTTCGTCGTCTGCATGGGCGGTACCGGCGCCACGCTCGTCCTGGTCTTTATGTTCTGCTTCCTGGCCAAGTCCCAGGAGATGCGCGCCGTCGGTAAGGCCGCCATCGTCCCCGTGTGCTTTGCCGTCAACGAGCCGCTGCTGTTCGCCGCACCTATCGTGCTCAATCCCGTCTTCTTTGTCCCGTTTGTCTTTGCCCCGATCGCCAACATCTGGATCCTCAAGGTCTTTATCGACTTCTTGGGCATGAACGGCTTTATGTACACCCTGCCCTGGACCGTCCCCGGCCCCATCGGCACCATCATGGGCCTGGGCTTCCAGCCGCTCGCCTTTGTGATGCTCGCCATCATTCTGGTCGTCGACTTTGCCCTGTACTACCCGTTCTTCCGCGCCTATGACGCCCAGAAGTGCGCCGAGGAGGCCGAGATCTCCCAGGAGGAGCTCGCCGCCAAGAACGCCGAGAAGGCCGCCAAGCTCAACGATGCCTTCCAGGGCAAGGCCGACGCCAAGAGCGTTGCCGCCGGCGCCGCTGCCGAGGTCGTAAAGACCGACGCCGCCCCCGCTGCTGCCGCCACCGAGGCTTCGGCCGCCAGCGACCTCAACGGCAAGCGCGTACTCGTGCTCTGCCAGGGCGGCGGCACCTCGGGCCTGCTCGCCAACGCGCTGGCCAAGGCCGCCAAGGAGCGCGGCATCGATCTTGAGACCGCTGCCGATGCCTATGGCAACCACGTGGACATGCTTCCCGACTTTGACCTGGTCGTCCTGGCTCCGCAGGCCGCCAGCTACCTGGCCGACCTGCAGAAGGACTGCGAGCGTGTGGGCAACAAGTGCGTCGCCTGCCGTGGTAAGCAGTACATCGAGCTCTCCCAGAACGGCGACAAGTCTCTCGCCTTTGTGAGCGAGCAGCTGTCGAAGTAAGTAACGCTTAGGGCCAGCCGACTATCCAAGACCGGCTGGCCCTTCGATTTAAACGATTGGATCATCATGTCCGTTAACCCTGCTAGCGTCACCAACCCGCCCGCGCAGTTTCCCGAGGACTTTGTCTTTGGCGGCGCCACTGCTGCCTACCAGGTAGAGGGCGAGACCCGCACCCACGGTAAGGGCAAGGTCGCCTGGGACGACTTCTTGGAGGCCCAGGGCCGCTTCTCTCCCGATCCCGCCTCCGACTTCTACAACCAGTACCCCGTCGATCTGGAGCTGTGCGAGGAGTTTGGCATCAACGGTATTCGCCTCTCCATCGCCTGGAGCCGTATCTTCCCCGAGGGCACCGGCAAGGTGAACCCCGAGGGCGTGCAGTTCTACCACGACCTCTTTGCCGAGTGCCACAAGCACCACGTTGAGCCGTTTGTCACGCTGCATCACTTTGACACGCCGCTTCCCCTCTTTGAGAAGGGCGACTTCCTCAACCGCGAGACCATCGACGCCTTTGTGGACTTTGCCACCTTCTGCTTTAAGGAGTACGCCGACCAGGTAACCTACTGGTTCACTTTTAACGAGATTTGGGCGGACGCCTCCAACACCTACATCGAGGGCACCTTCCCCGGTGGCGTCAAAGCTCATCTGGCCGAGGCCTTCCAGTGCGAGCACAACATGATGCTCGCCCACGCCAAGGCTGTGCTGGCCTTCCACAACGGCGGCTTTAAGGGCAAGATCGGCGTCATTCAGTCGCTGGAGTTTAAGTACCCGCTCAACGAGAACGACCCCGCCGACATCAAGGCCGCCAACAACGAGCACGTGCTGCAAAACCAGTTCCTGCTCGACGCCACCTTCCGCGGCGACTATGCCCCCGACACCCTCGAGTGCGCCAACCGCCTGGCTGCCGTCTCGGGCGGCACCATCGAGATCCTGGACGAGGACCTCGAGATTATGCGCGAGGCAGCGCTCTACAACGACTACCTGGGCGTTAACAACTACCAGTGCCGCTTCCTCAAGGCTTACGATGGCGAGAACGACCTGCACCACAACGGTACGGGCGAGAAGGGCACCGGCCGCTGGCGCGTCAAGGGCATTGGCGAGCATGTGAACAAGCCCGGCATCCCCACCACCGACTGGGACTGGATCATCTATCCCGAGGGTCTGTTCGATCTGCTCGTCTACATTAAGCAGCGCTACCCCAACTACAAGCAGATCTTCATCACCGAGAACGGTATGGGCTACAAGGACCCCTACAAGGACGGTTTTGTGGACGACCAGCCGCGCATCGACTACATCGAGCAGCACCTGCGCTGGCTGCTTAAGGCCATGGAGGTGGGCGTCAACGTGGGCGGTTACTTCCTGTGGAGTCTGCAGGACCAGTTCTCCTGGACCAACGGCTACAACAAGCGCTACGGCTTCTTCTACGTAGACTTTGAGACCCAAAAGCGCACGCCCAAGGCGAGCGCCTACTGGTACAAGCACGTGGCGCAGACCCGTCGTCTGGACTAGTGGCTGGCGGGGCTGTCTGCCCACATAACCTGTCCCCATTTCTCAGCCGGGGGCGGCACGTCACACGGCGCGCCGCCCCCGGTCTTTTGTTTTTGTTCGACCTGGGGGCCGTTTGTCTCGATCTGTAACATCTAGCCGAGTTTTTGGGTTCTAGCTGTTACAGATCGAGATGAACAGGATTGTGCTTTCCGAAGAATCTAAATCTGTAACACGTAGCCCGCTTTTGACCGTCTACCTGTTACAAATCGAGACAAACGGAGTAGGACCTAACCCCGTATGTCCCTAACAGTCGAGCGTTCGACCAACGTACTCGGCACATGAATCGCCTCGATAGACGAGTCCTCTCCAATCGCCGCCTCAAACGCAAGCTTACCGACACCGCGCAAATCAAATCGCAGCGTCGTCAGCCGATTGTGAGGAACAAGTCCCTCGAGTGCGTCGTCGATACCAACCACGCTCACGTCGTCGGGCACGGACAGGCCCGCGTTCTCGAGCGCGGCGATAACACCCAGCGCCATCTGGTCATTTGCCGCAAGCACGGCAGTCGGCGCCTGCGACCCGCCGGCAAGCACCTCGGCGGCAATCCGCTCGCCCATGGCGTACCCACTGTCCGCACTCCAATCGCCACGCAGCATCGGAGCGGCATCGACATGAGCACGACCCAGCGTATCACGCCAACCGGCCTCACGAAAACGCGAGGAAATCGAGCTTTCCGGACCCGCCACAAACCGCATATTCGAGTGACCATGTTCCAGCAGATAATTGGTCAACAGCTCGCACGAACCATACTGGTCGGAGTCGATCGTCGTGCAGCGCGGATGCGCATACATGGACAGGATGACCGTTCGCACTCCCGGCTGGGGAACAAACTCCTCAAAATCGGGAGCCATGCGGTTCATGTTGAGAATCATGCCGTCGACGGGTCGCTCGACCATGCGGCGCGAGGCATCGGCAAGTGCATAGGGCTTGTCGCCGCCCATCTCGATCATAGTGACGGCAAAATCGTGCTCGCGCGCCGCTTGCATGATACCCTCGAGCGTCGCCAGGTTACCGACACGTGTGATGTTGTACATGCACAGGCCAATAGAACGATACGACCCGCCGCGCAACGCCGCTCCAGCAAAATTGGGACGAAAGCCCAGCTCTTCCATGGCGGCCAGCACACGCTTGCGCGTCTTTTCCGTCACGTTGGGCATACCGTTGACCACGCGAGACACAGTCTGGCGGCTCACGCCAGCGAGCGCCGCAACCTCTGCCGCGCTCGCCGAACGACCATTCCTTGTCTGCTGAGCCATGCCTTCCACGCTAACCTGCTTCCCAACTATTCCCCGCGCCCATGGCGCATCGTACATACATTGATAACGTGCTCATGATACCCGAGCCATATACCACAACATGAAAACTTCTGTCAATCAAAACCGCTTACCGAACAAATACAACCGTTCGCGGCTGTTTGAAGTTGTTTTGTTTCTATACATCCCAGCCGGATGTTAACGTGCTCATTGTCAAATGTTCACGTGCTCATTTTGATTCTAATCATTTTAAGATAGTGTTTATCGGGCTTTTTCACCGCTGAACGCTAACCAGGGAGCCTCCTGAGCACAAACGCACAATATCGAACAGCGAGACGAGAGGGTGTATGCATATGTCTTTGCTAAACCGCGTACAGCAGCTGCCGAAGGGCTTTGTTTGGGGCGCCGCAACCGCCGCGTACCAAACGGAAGGTTCCACGAAGGTGGCAGGCAAGGGTAAGACCATGTGGGACGATTACCTTGTCGCCCAGGGTCGCTTTTTGCCCGACCCGGCCAGTGATTTCTACAACCGCTACGAGGAGGATATCCGCCTTTCTGCCGAGCATGGACTCAACGCCATCCGTGTGTCCATCGCCTGGACCCGCATCTTCCCCAACGGCGACGATGCCGAGCCCCTCGCCGAGGGCGTTAAGCACTACCACGAGCTGTTCGCCTGCTGCAAAAAGTATGGCGTCGAGCCCTATGTGTCCCTGCATCACTTTGACTCCCCCGCCGCCCTGTTCAACCAGGGCGACTGGCTCAACCGCAAGACCGTCGACGCCTATGTGCGCTATGCCGAGTTCTGCTTCCGCGAGTTCCGCGAGGTCAAGAATTGGTTCACCATCAACGAGCTCATCAGCCTCTCGCACTCCCAATACATCCAAGGCAACTTCCCGCCCAACCATCACTTTGATGTGACGAGCGGCATCCAGAGCCAGCACAACGAGCTCGTTGCCCACGCCCGCGCCGTCAACCTGTATAAGGATCTTGACGAGACCGAGCACCTGGGCGGACGCATTGGCATGGTCAACGTCCTGACGCCGGCATATCCTGCCACCGACTCGCCCGCCGACCAGCACGCCGCCGACCTGTACAACGCCTTCTACACCGACTTCATCATGGACGGCGCCTTCCTGGGTCACTACTCCGCGCGCACCCTCTCACTCATCAACGAGATTCTGCGTGCCAACAACGCCACACTTACGGTTGAGGACAGCGACATGGAGGAGCTCGCCAAGGCGGCGCCCCGCAACGATATGTTCGGCCTCAACTACTATCAGTCGGCGTTTATCGCCGCCTACGATGGCGAGTCCACCAACAGCTTTAACGGCACCGGAGACAAGGGCACCTCGTGCTTTAAGTTTAAGGGCGTCGGGCAGCAGGTCGATATGCCGGGTATCCCCACCACCGACTGGGATTGGCTCATCTACCCGCAAGGCCTCTACGACACGCTCAAGCACATCAGCGCCACCTATCCCAACCTCCCCGTCATCTATATCACCGAAAACGGCCTGGGTCACAAGGACCCCGAGCCCGACGCAAACGGCATCGTCGCTGATCCCGAGCGCATCGACTTTGTCGACCAGCACATGGAGAAGGTGCTCCAGGCGCGCGCCGAGGGCGTCGACGTCCAGGGCTACTTTATCTGGAGCCTGCAGGACCAGTTCTCGTGGGCCAATGGCTATAACAAGCGCTACGGCCTGTTCTACATCGACTTCGACACGCAAAAACGCTACATCAAGCAGTCGGCACTCTGGTACAAGGAGCTCGCCGACACCATGGCGGACGCGCAGTAGCGCATCGCCTCGCTTTCCCCCGAGAAGGGAGCGGCCCTATGCGATACAAACCCAGCCGCTCCCCTCTCTCCCCCTGGGACCGACCCCGCCTGCACCCGGGCTTTTAGCAAGCGGGAGACCATATAGGTTTTCAACGTCCATGCCATTAAGATTTCATGCAAAGAGGAGCGTGAACTATGGAATCGATCGTTAAGTTCTTGGAGAAAGGTCAGCCGTACTTCGACAAGGTCTCTAAGAACATCTACCTTCAGGCCATTAAAGACGGCTTTTTGGCAGCAATGCCCATCATCCTGTCTTCTTCTGTCTTCCTGCTTATTTCAACCCTGCCGGGCGTTGTCGCCACGGTCGGCGGCCTTACGCTGCCCGACTGGTGGAACGTCGACGTCGTGAACTTCTGCAACAAGGTTTACAACTTCACGATGGGCGTCGTGGGCATCATGGTCGCCGGCACCACCGCAAGCGCGCTGACCGGCTCCAAGAACCGCCGCATGCCTGCCGGCAAGGCCATCAACGCCACGAGCACCATGGTCGCCGCCATGTGCGCTATGCTCATCTTGGCCGTTACCCAGACGAGTGCCAAGATCGACGGCGCCGATGTCTCGGTGTTCTTTACCGACAACATGGGCACCAAGGGCCTGCTGAGCTCCTTTGTCGCCGCATTTGCCACGGTCAACATCTATGCCTTCTGCATTAAGCGAGACATCACCATCAAGCTGCCCAAAGAAGTCCCCGGCGCCATCGCCCAGAACTTCCGCGACATCTTCGCCTTCAGCTTCTCCATCCTGTTTGTCGCCGTCATCGACGTTATCTGCCGCACCTGCTTGGCCGTCCCGTTTGCCAACGTCATCTCCACGCTGGTGAGCCCGCTGTTCGCCGCTGCCGATTCTTACGCCGGCCTCGCCCTCATCTGGTTCATGATCCCGCTCTTCTGGTTCATGGGCATCCACGGCCCCTCGGTCGTTAAGCCTGCCCTCAACGCCGCGCTGTTTGGCAACATCACTACCAACCTCGCCACGCTGCAGGCCGGCGGTCACCCCGCCCTCGCCCTGACCGAGAACTTCGGTAACTACATCGGCGAACTCGGCGGCACCGGCGCCACGTTCATTGTCCCGATCATCTTCCTGCTCTTTATGCGCTCCAAGCAGCTCAAGGCCGTCGGCAAAGCCTCTGTCGTACCCGTGATGTTCGCCGTCAACGAGCCGCTGCTGTTCGCCGCGCCCATCATCCTCAACCCGTACTTCCTGATCCCGTTCCTGTTTGCCCCCGTGGCCAACGTCCTCATTGGTAAGTTCTTCATCGACTTTTTGGGCATGAACGGCTTTATCTATGCCATGCCGTGGGCACTCCCCGGACCGATCGGCACCTTCATCGACACCAACTTCCAGCCGATCTCTCTGGTCCTGGTTGTCGTCCTGCTAGTCGTTGACTTCTTGATCTACTACCCGTTCTGCAAGGCCTACGACAACGTCCTGTGCAAGCAGGAGGCCGAGACCCTGGCCGAAGAAGAGGCCGAGGAGACCAAGGCCGTCAAGACCGCTGCCGCCCCCGCCGTTGAGGCTCCTGTTGTCGAGACCGCTTCTGCCACTGAGGCCTCCGCAGCTCCGTCCGCCCTTAAGGGCAAGGATCTGAGGGTTCTGGTTCTGTGCGCTGGCGCCGGCACCTCTGCACTGCTCGCCAACGCGCTTAAGGAAGGCGCCGACGAGCTGGGCATCGACATTACCGCCAACGCCGGTGCCTACGGCAGCCACTACGCCATCATGGACCAGTACAACGTCATCGTCCTGGCTCCGCAGGTTCGCACCTATTACAACGAGATGAAGGCCGACACCGACCGCCTGGGCATCACGCTGCTGTCGCCCAAGGGCAAACAGTACATCGACCTCACTAAGGATCCCAAGGGTGCCGTCGCCTGGATCGAGGAAAACCTCGAGGCATAAGACGCTGACACCACCTGCCGCTTGCAGACAATAAATGGCCCGTGCATCGATGTGTGATGCGCGGGCCATTTTGTTTAGACCGCACCCGTCCTCCTGTTCATCTCAATCTGTAACATCTAGCCGAGTTTTTCGGTCCTAGCTGTTACAGATCGAGATGAACGCACAGGCCAAGCCGAAAATCTCAATCTGTAACATGTAGACCACTTTTGACCGTCTAGTTGTTACAGATCGAGACAAACGGAATAGGCCGAGCACGTCTACGCCCGCAAGTCCTTTACGCTGGAACGCTCGACCAACACGCCCGAGACGAGCGTACGGCTTCTGGAGCTCGGAGCTTCCAGACCCGCGACGACCTCGTTGAGCGCACGGACGCCCAGCTCGCGGTGGCGAAACTTCACCGACGTCAGAATCGAGTTGGGAATCGTCTTATAGAGCTCATCGTCGAAGCCGATCACGGACACATCATTGGGCACACTGAGCCCTTTGTCACGTAGAGCCATCATCACGCCGTTTGCCATGCAGTCGTTAGCAGCGAGGACCGCCGTGCAATCGGGCTTATCGGCAAGCACAAGGCCCGCGGCATAGCCACTATCCGCATTCCAATCGCCTTGCAGAGGCTCGGGCGGCTCAATGCCACGCGCCTCGAGTGCCGCACGCCAACCTTTCATACGGCACTGGCTCGACAACGACCCTTTCTTACCAGAGACGAAGTACACGTTTTTATGCCCGTGGTTCAAGAAGTACTCGCACGCCATGCGCGCGCCGCCCTCTTGGTCGTCACTGACGGTGGAGCAGGTAGGATGTTCCATCGGTGTGATAATCACCGTCTTGAGGTCTTTCGGTGCCTCAAAAGTATCAAAGTCATCGACCATCTGACGCAGGTTGAAGATCATGCCATCAACAGGCAGCTGCGACATCCTACGCGCCGCTTCGGCAAGGGTCATCTTCTCCCCCGCCCGCTTTTTGATCATCGTGAGCGCAAAGCCGCGTTCTTCGGCGGCATCTGCGATACCGTCAATCATGTCCACGGCACCGCCCGACAAGTGAAACAGCACGACGCCGATGCACCCGTAACGGCCCAACTTGAGCGAACGCGCGGCAAAGTTAGTTCGAAACCCGAGCGCCTCCATTGCCGAATGGACCTTATCGCGTGTCGACTCTCGCACGCTATCGGGCTCGTTGATCACGCGCGACACCGTCTTGAGAGAAACACCCGCGGCAATCGCCACATCGTTCATCGAGACATTTTTCTTGTCCATCGTTGTCACCGCTTCTCCAGTCGACTTTGTATCACTTGTTTTTGTGTTCTAGCATACACTACCTGCTCGACTGACAAATCAGCCGTTTACCGGACAATATCGACCGTTCACCCGTAAATCCTTGTTGCCCCTTCTACAATGTCTTACGTTGTCATCAACGAAATGACAACTTTGTCATTTCAGAACACCTTCCTTACCCAGGGAGGTTCCGGGCAGTCCTGACCATCCATCGACGACCAGTTCCATCCACATGCATCGCGCATCAAGTAGCAAAGGAGCTCTATGGACGCCATCGTAAAGATGCTCGAAAAGCATCAACCGTTCTTTGAGAAAATCTCGAGGAACATCTACCTCCAGGCCATCAAAGACGGATTTCTTGGGTGCATGCCCATCGTCCTCACCTCTTCGATCTTCCTGCTGATCGCCACCCTTCCCGGCGTCGTTGGCATCACGTTGCCCCAGCCGCTCACCGACTGGTGCAACAAGCTGTACAACTTCACCATGGGCGTCATGGGCATCATGGTTGCCGGCACTACGGCCAAAAACTTCACGGCTTCCATGAACCGCCGCATGCCCGCCGGTAAGGTGCTCAACGACGGCTCCACCATGGTTGCCGCCCAGTGCAGCATGCTGCTGCTCGCTGTTACGCAGTTCACCACCAAGCTCGACGGCTCCGAGCTTTCGGTCTTCGATTGCACCAGCATGGGTACACGCGGCTTGTTCTCCGCCTATATCGCAGCGTTCATTACCGTTTGGGTTTATAAGTTCTGCGTCTCGCGCGATCTGACCATTAAGCTGCCCAAGGAAGTCCCGGGCGCCATCGCTCAGAACTTCCGTGACATCATCCCCTTTGGCGGCGCTGTCATCATCTGCGGCATCATCGATGTTGTCGTGCGCAACCTCATGGGCGTTCCGTTCTCCGAGCTGCTTATCAAACTGCTCTCCCCGCTCTTTACCGCTGCAGAAACCTATCCTGGCCTTATCCTTATCCAGGCAGCCACCGCGTTCTTCTGGTTCATCGGCGTCCACGGCCCCTCGATTGTCCAGCCGGGCATCGACCCCATCCGTCTTGCCAACCAGGCCGAGAACCTGCAGGTTCTGCTGGCCGGTGGCCACCCCGCCCACTCCCTCACCTTTAACATGTCGCTCGTGGGTGAGTTCGGCGGCACCGGCGCCACGTTCATCGTGCCGCTTCTGCTGATTCTCTTTATGAAGTCCAAGCAGCTCAAAGCCGTCGGTAAGGCCTCGATTGTTCCTGTTGCCTTTGCTGTCAACGAGCCGCTGCTCTTTGGCGCGCCGATGATTCTTAACCCCTACATGCTCATCCCCTTTGTTGCCGCCGGCTGCGTCAACGTGAGTGTTGCCAAGTTCTTTATCGATAACGTGGGCATGAACGGTTTCTCCTTCGTGGTGCCTTGGGCCACCCCCGCCCCCATCGGCATTTTCATCACCACGAACTTCCAGCTTATCGCCCTGGTATTTGTTGCGATCATCATCTTGCTGGACGCCATCATCTACCTGCCGTTCTTGAAGGCATACGATAAGCTGCTCTGCGACCAGGAGGCCGAGCGCGCCGCCGAGCTGGGTCTCGAGTCCGATGGTGCCGCCGCCATCGCCGCCAACGCCTCTGCGCCCGCTGTCGAGCAGACGACCGTTGCCGCCGCCGACAGCAAGCCTGTCGCCGATCAGCCCGAGCCTGCCGCCGACGCATCCACCAAGAAGGATGTCGACGGTCTGAAGGTCCTCGTACTGTGCGCCGGCGCCGGCACCTCTGCCATGCTCGCCAATGCCATCAAGGAAGGTGCCGCGCAGACTGGCGAGAACATCGCCTCCTCTGCAGGTGCCTACGGACAGCACATTGCCATCATGGATCAGTACGACGTCATCGTGCTCGCCCCGCAGGTTCGTAGCTACTACAACGACATGAAGGCCGACACCGATCGCCTGGGCATTAAGCTGCTCGCCCCGCGCGGCAAGGAATACATCGACCTTACCCGCGACCCTGCCGGCGCCATCAAGTGGCTCCGCGAGAACCTCGACTAGTTTCCTCCCTCTGTTGGTGCCCGGACCCCCAGTTCGGGCACCTCTCCCTATTCGTATCCCACAGAAAGGATGACTCATGAACAACCCCATGCAGTTCCCCGACGGCTTTGTATTTGGCGGCGCCACCGCCGCTTACCAGGTTGAGGGCGAGACCCGAACGCACGGCAAGGGCAAAGTGCCCTGGGACGATTTCCTGGCTGCTCAGGGTCGCTTCTCCCCCGACCCCGCAAGCGATTTCTACAACAAGTACCCGATCGATATCGACCTGTGCCAGCGCTTCGGTATCAACGGTATCCGCGTCTCCATCGCTTGGAGCCGTATCTTCCCTAACGGCACCGGCGAGATGAACCCTGAGGGTGTTGCCTTCTATCACGAGCTCTTTGCCACCTGCAATAAAGCCGGCGTTATCCCCTATGTCACGCTCGATCACTTTGATACGCCCGAGGCCTTCTACCAGGACGGCGGCGAGGGCTTCCTGACGCGCACGACGATCGACGCCTTTGTCGAGTACGCCAAGTTCTGCTTTGCCGAGTTCACCGAGGTCAAGCACTGGTTTACTTTTAACGAGATTCCCGCGACCGCCGAGGGCAGCTTTATCGTTGGCAACTGGCCGCACGGCGAGAAGTATCGCCTGGACAAGGCCTTCCAGCTCATGCACAACATGATGGTGGCCCACGCCAAGGCTGTCGTCGCCTTCCACGAGGGCGGCTTTGAGGGCGAGATCGGCATTGTCCAGAACCTGGAGCCCAAGTATCCCCTCGATCCCAACAGCGCTGCCGACTGCGAGGCCGCCCGCATGGCCGACGTCATCAACAACCGCTGGGTGCTCGACGCCACCTTCCGCGGCCACTATGCAGCCGACACCATGGAGGCTGCGACCAAGCTGGCCCATATCGCCGGCGGCGAGCTCGACGTTCGCGACGAGGACATCGCCGCGCTGACCGCCGCGCTGCCCTACAACGATTGCCTGGGCGTCAACACGTACAAGTGCCAGTTCCTGCGTGCCGCCGAGGGCGAAAACGACATCAACCACAATGGCACCGGCGACAAGGGCTCCTCGCGCTGGTTCCTCAAGGGCGTGGGCGAGGCATGCGTGCGCGAAGGCGTTCCCACCACCGATTGGGACTGGATCATCTATCCCGAGGGCCTGTACGACCTGCTGCTGCGCATTAAGAACGATTACCCCAACTACAAGAAGATCTACATCACCGAGAACGGCATGGGCTATAAGGACGACTTTGAGGACGGCTTTATCGACGATGCCCCTCGCATCGACTACATGCGCCAGCATCTCGCGTGGATCCTCAAGGCGATCGACGGCGGCGTGAACGTCGACGGCTACTTTGTGTGGTCGCTGCAGGACCAGTTCTCCTGGACCAACGGCTACAACAAGCGTTACGGCCTGTTCTACATCGACTTCGAGACCCAGGCTCGCTATCCCAAGGCAAGCGCGTACTGGTACAAGAACGTCGCGGAGACCGGCCTGCTCATGGCCTAGTTTAAGCCGCGTACCCCCTGTCGGCCGCATGTGAGTCCCTCCACGGGATCGCATGCGGCCTTTTTGTTTTATCTCGGTCCGAGCAGGCCGTTTGTCTCGATCTGTAACATCTAGCAGGGATTTTCGGCCCTACCTGTTACAGATCAAGATAAACGAGCGGCCCGAACTTGAAGATCTCGATCTGTAACACGTAGCCAAGTATTCCGGCCCTACCTGTTACAGATCGAGACAAACGGGTAACCTGAAGCAGAATATCTCGATCTGTAACATCTAACCCGGTTTTCTACTCCCAACTGTTACAGATTGAGATAATTCGACGACGCCGACGTTTTAATAAACCGTGGTACAATTGTGTCCCAACGCAAAGGAGGTACCCATGTCAGCTTGTGTGCCCGTCCGAGATATGAAGGACACTGCTGCATTTACCACGCTTGTTGAGTCTGAGCGCGACGTCACCGTAACTAAGAACGGCTACGAGGCCATGCACTGTATCAGCAGCGACCAGTATCGCCTCATGCAAGAAGAAATCGCCAAGGCAAAACTGCTGTCTCGTATGATGTTGGCAGAAGACGAAATATCGCAAGGCGACTACAGCGACTACGAATCCTTCGCGGCTTCGATACGAGACAAATATGACCTATAACGTCGCAATCCTCAAAAGCGCGCGATATGAGTACGAGAGTATTGTCGGATACCTTGCTCAAATCCTCAAGAATCCGCGTGCAGCAGGCAATTTTGTCGCTGAGTTTGAATATCAGCTTGACCTGCTTCGCGAGCAGCCGCTTTTACGTCCCCTCTCGCACATGCAAGAGCTGACGGCACGTAATTACCGATCGTTTCCCGTCAACAACTACGTGTGTCTAAACAAGTTTGAGCACGAAACAATCTATATCGCCCACATCTTTCATCAGTCACAGGACTACGACCGCCTGGTCTAGCCCACAAGCTGAATAGTTGTTTTGAATCAATGCGTTGAGAAGGCGCACCTTGATCAAAAACTCTTTGATGCATGCACCACGAGCAAATCGAGTTCTATCTTCGCGGGATTTGACAAGGGCGAGCCAACGTCCCGCTCGGACCCAAAGGAAGCAGAGTCATTTGCATCGTCGACCTAGCGGAGATGACCTTTGGGTCACATAGATGGAAGGCAGTTTGTCGGTGATTCGGAGAGCGCCAATGCGATCTCACGACGGTTGCACTCATTGTCTCAATTAGACACTCAACGAAATACGGCCCCGCAGCTCAATAAACTGCGGGGCCGTTTAATACACCGACGAATCAACGACGAAGTGCATCCACTATTTGGCCAGCTCCTGAACGATCCAGTCAATTGCACCTTCGGGATCGTTGGTAAGGTCGATATACTGCTTGCCCCTTGTGGTGAGCAGTTTAATTCCAAGGCGATCAGTATCGGCCTTCATAGCGTCATAGTACATGCGTGCCTGGGGCGCCAGAACAATCACGTTGTACTGATCCATCGTCTCATAGTGGCTTCCGTACGCACCGGACTGAGAAACCAGATCAATACCCTTAGCAGCGGCACCTTCGCGGAGAGCATTTGCCAAAAGAGTCGAAGTGCCGGCACCCTGGCAAAGAACAAGCACGCGGATCTGCTCCGCTTTGCTCTTTACTGCCTCGATAGCTTTTGCGGCATTTTCTTGTGCGGCAATAGCAGCTGCATCCGAGGTTCCTGCAGCCTCCTTTGCAGACTCTTCCAAACAAAGCTGATGGTCGTATGCCTTACAGAACGGATAGTAAATTACAAAGTCAACGACCAACAGCACTGCAATCAATACAAGAGAACGTAGATCAAGACCTGTGGTGAGAAATGCACCGATTGGGCCGGGAAGCGCCCACGGCATGGTATACATGGGGGCGTTCATTCCAATTACGTCAATGAAAAACTTACCGATTATGGCGTTGACCATAGGAGCAGCTAGGAAGGGCACGAACATATAGGGATTGAGAACAATCGGCATACCGAAGAGAACGGGCTCGTTAACTCCAAAAATCACCGGGATAATCGATGCCTTGCCCATGGCTTTAAGCTGCTTGGAACGCATAAACATGATTAGGATAATAGGAACGATGAACGTGCAGCCAGAGCCGCCCAGACCGCCGATGAAGCTTGTAAAGTCCTGCGTGAGAGCAATTGACGGGTGTCCACCTGCTTGGAAAACCTCAAGATTGGTAACGGTATTGCCGTAGAGCGCTGCATTGATCGGACTCATGACAACCGAAGCACCGTGAATACCCATAAATTGGAAAAGTGCGACTGCACCCTCGATAAGCGCCATGCCAGGATAGGTGTCGACCGCGGAGAACAGCGGCGAGATGAGAGCGGATACCAAATTGGCGAACGGCACAGCAAGCAGCGTACGGCTCGCGAGATCGATAACGGCGCACGCAAGGATTGAAAACCCAAACGCAAAGATATCGCGAAAACTCTGCGCAATAGCGCCAGGGACCTCTTTGGGGAGCTTGATCGTCACGTTATGGCTAATGCACACCTTATATATATTAACGGTCAAGAATGCGGATACGAACGCAGCGAGAAAACCCTTGGTTCCCATATAGCCGGTTTCAAAAACAGATGTATCTGCGCCGCCAATCGAGACAACATCGTTCGTCACCGATAGCAAGAACATGCCGCACATGGCACAAACCATACACGAGGTGGGGTTGAGAGATTTGCCCGAAGGCATGCGACGGTTCATCGACATGGCAAGTGAGCTCGCCGTGGTGCCGGCAACCATAATGCCAAGAAGCCCCATAGTATATGCATAGATTTTATTAAAGAAATCCAGCACCTCAGACGGAAGCGTGATGCCTACATAGGCCGGAAGCGTCGAAAGAAGAAGAAACAGGCTCGAGAACAGCACGATTGGCATGTTCGAGAGAAAGCCATCCTTAATCGCCACCAGATAAATGTTCTTTGAGATTTTGTCGAAGAGGGCCTGGTGTTTTTCAAGGAATTTGACGATAGCGTCCATAACACATCCTTTCATGATTGCCGGGCACACAACGATTTATCCGGACTCAACCGTCGTCGTCCCAGTTTGTATCCACGTATGTATGTGAATACGTTCTCGTGCGAAATGTAATATCATTTGCGCGATTTGTCATAACCAATTCTTTTTCCGCTTTGTCGACATGTCAAGAATTCAAAAAGATATTCGGTGAACGGCAGTTAATAAAAAAAGATTTTCCCAGCTCAATGCTATTTTTTCTGAGCTGTACAATAAGTTTGCAACCGTTTACCGATTGGATATAACATACTGGACATATTGTTGTAACAATATTAGAGACAGTGTCACAAGCCTATCGTTCTAGTCAAAGGAAGTAACAATGCCCAAACGATTACTGAACATGTCCGCATCCGATTTTGCCACCACGTCACCCATGAATCTAAAGCAGGCAATTCTGGCTTCCGAGGGACGTACCATCATGGCGGAAAACGTACCCTCTTCCCAATTTCTCGGCGGCGTTACTAATGCCGAAATCGAACGCGCCGCAGGTGCCGACTTACTTCTGTTTAACGCACTCGATGTGTTCAATCCAGTGATTGCCGGCATTCCAGATGATCTCGATGAAAACCCGGTCACTTGGGTGAAGCGAGCATGCGGAAGGCCCATTGGCGTCAATCTGGAACCAGTTGATAATGATGCTGAAATGTCTGAAACCCGTACAGAAATCCCTATGGGTCGACGCGTCTCTCCCAAGACCCTAGAAAAGGCTAACGAACTCGGATTTGACTTTATTTGCCTCACGGGCAACCCTGGAACTGGCGTCTCCAACGATGCAATCGCCCATTCGATTAAACTCTCCAAAGAGCATTTCAATGGCCTGATTATAGCCGGGAAAATGCATGGAGCGGGCGTTGCGGAACCTGTCATGACGCTCGAAATAGCGCGTCAGTTTGTTGACCTCGGCGTCGATATCCTTCTCGTGCCAGCCCCCTACACTGTCCCCTGCTTCCAAGAAGCAGACCTGCGCGCCATCGTAGACTATGTACGCTCCTACAACGTAGGCAAGTCAATTGAAGAAAAGGTTCTCGTCATGGCGGCCAACGGGACGAGTCAAGACTCCTGCGACAGCGAGACCATTAAGAAAATAGGCCTTGCAGCAAAAGCAGCCGGTGCAGACCTCCAACATATCGGGGACTCCATGAACGGTATTTGCCTGCCCCAGAATATCTTCACGCTCGGACAAGCCCTTCGTGGCTACAGGCATCAGATCGTCATGCTGAGCCGCTCTGTGATACGTTAAGGTTATCTCGCTCACGCTATATCCCGACCGAGGCAACCATCAGATACCACCAACATGCAAACTGAGGCTCCAATGCTCGACACACACGAAAAACGGCCACTCTATTTACAGCTCACCGACGCGCTGCTCAAGCAGATCGTCGATGTATACCAAGCAGACGATAAACTTCCAACAGAAATGGAACTCTGCGACGAATACGCTGTAAGCAGGACAACCGTCCGACTTGCAATGAGCGAGCTGGAGCGTCGTGGAAATATCTATCGAATCCAAGGTAAAGGATCATTTGTTGCACCGAAACGCGTTGGTGAGCTCAATTCACTTTTAGACTTTGACTTTGCAAGCCATTGCGATGGTGTTGATCCGGATACCATCACTAAACATTTCGGCGGCCTCACATCAGGTCGTTCAATTTCCGTAATGATGCTCCAGCAATTTGGATGCCAAAGTCGTGATGAGATTCAGCGTCTTGAATTGATCTACGAACTTGAAGGTAGCTTCATAGGCGCTGATACGTTCTTTATATCAAAGTCGCACGTTCCGAGTAAGCAGTTAGATTTTCAGTCATTTAGCAGAATCATGGACGACTTGTCCAAGTCTATCCAATCTGTTCGAGAGAGCTATAGAGCACGTCAGCTTAGCGATTCCGAGGCCAGCAATTATGGTGTTGCAAAACTTCCGGTACTTGATTTAGCTCATTATGCTTATAACTCCGAAGGTAAACTAATTGCAATTGTCTGCCGCACCGTTATGACTGGGCGAATCCCTTATCAAAACTATATTTTCAAGTCCTAATGTTCTTTTTCTTTTGTCTCGATCTGTAACACGTAGCTGAGTTTTTAAGTCCTAACTGTTACAGATCGAGACAAACAGGGTAGACCCCGCCGAATTGTCTCAATCTGTAACACTAAGACCAGTTTTGGACGTCTAGATGTTACAGATTGAGATGAATGCACAGGCCAATCCTCTCAATCTCAATCTGTAACAACTAGCTGAATTTTACGGTCCTAACTGTTACAGATTGAGACAAACGGAACAGGCCGGGCCAAAAATCTCAATCTGTAACATCTGGTTGGTAATTTCACCCCTACCTATTACAGATTGAGACAATTTGATAGTGGAGTCCTCATTTACGCATCATATCGCGTAGCGCTGACGCGCTGGTTCCCACAATGACAGGAGGTAAAAGTCCTCCCGCATCGCCTGTTGGCGATCCTGCAGCGTTAGCTAGCAGATGACTTGCGTGTGTTCCTCGATGGCGGCACGATACTCGGCGGTAATACCCGGCTCGCACACCACGGCATCCAAATTGTCCAGGCGGCAGAAGGTGTAGAAGTCGCGCTTGCCAATCTTGCTGGAGTCGGCGATCAGATAGCGCGAGTCTGCCTTGCTAAAGGCAAGCTGCTGGATACGGCCCTCATCCATATTGGATGTAGACACGTCACCATCCAGAATGCCGTTGGCGCCGATAAACGCCGCATCGATGCCCAGCGCACGCAGGGTATCCTCGGCCGTTGGTCCCACAAAAGCGGCGGTGCGGCGACGGTACATACCGCCTACCAGGCACAGGTCGCAGTCTTCGCGCGCCTCGAGCAGGTTAAACACCGAAAGCGAATTGGTCACAATGCGCAGGCGGCACGCCGGTAGCATCGAGGCCATCTGCTCAACCGTAGTGCCCGTACCCAAAAAGATGGTCGAACCCTCCTCGATAAGCTCCACGGCGCGGCGCGCGATCTGCAGCTTTTCCTCGGCATGCTTAGTGCGCTTTTCGCTGTGCGAATACTCATGGCGCAACATAGCGTGCGGGCGACTCTGCGCACTACGGGCGCCGCCATGCACGCGCTCGATCTCGCCTAGGCTCGCAAGCTCCTCAAGATCGCGGCGGATCGTCATATCCGAGACACCCAATGCATCAGAAATCTCTTTTACCGAGACCGTCCCCTGTTCCTCGAGCAGCTGACGAACCTTATCCTGACGCTCCGCCTTGATCACGATGAATCCTCGCCATTCTCTGCGCGCATATCATTCAAACAATAACGAACAAATTGTATCAGACTCGTACGTGTCAAGAATGAACGCCCACACAGCTCCAATCATCACTTTTTTGAGAAAAATATTCCCTGCTTTAGTAGCGTGTAGTGATAATTTGGCCTGTTCGCGCTACAGTTTGTGCGAAATACCTCGATGTTAGGAACCAAATGATCACTTCCGAGCTTTTCGGCACCGCGCCGTGCGGTACCCCCGTTCATCGTTACACCCTCAACGGGCCCGAGATCTGCGTTCGCATTATGGACTATGGCGCCACCGTGCTTGGTATCGACGTACCCGACATCCCTGGCAATGTGCGTGATGTGGTGCTGGGCTTCGATAAGCTCGAAGATTATTTTGACAACCCCGCCTGCTTTGGCGCGACCATTGGCCCCGTGGCCAACCGCACTGCGGGTGCCACGATCACCATCGCCGGCACGGATTGGCATATGCCGGCCAACGAAGGCACCAACAACCTGCACAGCGACCTTGAGCACGGCCTGCATAAGCGCGTGTGGGACGTTGAGCTCGACGAGGTCCATAACGCCGTGCGCATGACCACCTCGCTTGAGGATGGTGAGCTGGGCCTGCCCGGCAACCGCACCTTTACGGCCGTGTTTACCGTTACACGCACCGGTGTCTTCCGTATCGAGTATGGTTGCGAGAGCGACCGTGCCACCTACGTGTCCATGACCAACCACACGTACTTTAACCTTGCCGGCCATAACGCCGGCATGGACTGCGAACATTTCTTTGTCGCCAACGCCGCCCACTACCTGCCCATTAACGAGCAGAATATCCCCACCGGCGAAATCGCTCCGGTCGAGGGAACACCGTTTGACTTTCGCGAGCTGCGCCCCGTCGCACCCGGCATGGAGGCCGACGACCCGCAGATTAAGCAGGCCCGTGGCTACGATCACTGCCTGTGCATCGATGGCTATCAGTACGGCCGCAACCTGCGTCGCGCCCTACATGTCGAGGAGATGTGGACCGGTCGTGAGCTGGACTACTACACCACCGCCCCGGGCGTGCAACTCTACACCGGCAACTGGCTGGGCGACGAGCACGCCAAGGACGATGCCAACTATGGCTGGGGTGCCGGCTTTGCCCTCGAGGCCGAGATGTACCCCGACACGCCGCACCAGCCGCTGTTCCCGCAGGGCATTGTGGGTCCGGGTCACCCCTACAGCAATATGATCGAATACCACTTTATGAGGCACTAGGCCCACAACGCGACATCTCGCACAGCAACGCCCGCCGGCACCACCGCCGACGGGCGCTGCTTCATGCCTAAATCCTTCTTTTCGATGCCACCGAATTGGTGACATAACAAAACTATGCCGAATTACTACGATGAACCCACTATGTCCGACCACGCGCTGGTTTATAAAAAATTAGCAACTCGTCTACCTGCGGTTTTATTCTCTGCAAATTTGGCATGCTCGGCGATAAGCAATTCATCGTAGTAAACCGGCATAGTTTTGGCGGACAGCGCCACACAGATCCCCTACGAAGGCAAAATGATCCGTTTTCCTCCGTCCCCAAGGGATCAGTTGAACAGATTGCCGATGGGGTCGGGGGCGGAACTGGGGAGATAGCGGATTTCTAGTTCTATGCCGAGCTTTTGCAGCTCTCTGAGAACAGCGACGTCTGTGTCGTCTACGGCAACTGCGGGCGTTGCGGGACGCTTGCCCTCCCCTGCCTGCATATGACCAATGCTGATCTTGGTGATCGGCACACCGCCCTTAACCAGCGCGAGCGCATTCGCAGGCGAGGCAACCATGAGCAAGATCAATTGACGCGGCGTTGCGGTATGAATGATGTCGATGGTCCTTTGCACCGAGAAAAACCGCGTCCAAACGCCTTCCGGCGCCGCCACCCTCATGGGTGCCCATTGGCGCGAATCCGCCGCGATCTCATCGTTGACGATTAGGACAAGGTTGGAACCCACGGCCTCGTTCCACAGCTCAACGTCTTGCCCGTAAATGAAACGGTCATCGATACGCGTGAGAAGGATCTTGGGTTGAGCCATGGCTGCCCCATTCTGTTTGAGACCCATATGAGCGGGACGTCGGCCACCAACTCAACAGCAGGTCAAGCGCCAAATGAACGCCGCAGACATCACGCCTCTAATATTAGTGCATTTAAAGTGAGAAAAGCCGTCAGAACACTTGCGCGGATTTGCGATGTCCCGTATCATAGACAGCTGTTGACGCCTCAGTTGCGCCATCACATGGCCGCCAGCGTAGCTCAGTTGGTAGAGCACCGCTCTCGTAAAGCGGGGGTCACCGGTTCGAGCCCGGTCGCTGGCTCCATTGCACAAGATAGCCGCCTTCGGGCGGCTTTTTTGTTGCTGATTTCGGGCGCGCTTCCGCCAATCCAAGCACAACGCCGCCGGAAACTCTCCTACTCAACAAAAGCCCCGCCAACCGCAATCCCCAAAGGAACCGCGTTCAGCGGGGCCCAAGCGAGCTCCCCCAAGGGATAACGCTCGCAACACGAACAGCTCAGCCGAGCAGCGCGCTACTCCTCCCAGTAAGCATCTGCAAGCAGCTTAAAGCAAATCTTCTTGACCGGCTGCGCGCCATCGCCCTGGAACTCGAGCGTGGGCATGTGAGGCTCGCCGGCAACAAACAGCGCAAACTTGTCGTCAGCAAGATCGCCGGCGATCGAGGCGTCGGAATCGACCAGATCGTAGTCGTCCTTCTCGTCAAACTCCTGAACCAGCGTCAGGCTGCCCGTGGCAACCTTAAAGGCCTCGCGACCCTCGACGTCGATCTGCAGGTCGTGATAGCGCTGATGCGTCTCATAGTGAGCCTCGGCTTCGGGACGCGTCGTGGGAGCCATGACGTTCGCAAAGACCTTGTCGCCCAGAATCGGATGGCTGCCGACCTCGAGCTTCGCCGGATCGTTCTCCTCGAGCCAGTCGATCAGCACGTCGAGGCCCTTGAGCATTCCACGGTACTCCTCGATATCGCCCAATGCACCGTAAATCATCTAAATCCCCTCTCGGATCGTTTCTTTGGCGGCTACTCGGCAAACGCATTACCGACGCTGTTGCCACCCACATGCGTCTCGACCAGGGTAAGGTCGGGATTGAACACGACTGTGTCAGCGTCGCGCCCCGGCATAATGCTACTGCACTTATCGTCGACAGGAGCTAGCAAGCGATGCCGGGGCCGTCACCCAAACTCTTACAGCTCGGTCACGACAACGCCGTTGTAGACCTCGTCCCAACGGTCCATGACCAGATGGCCGGTCATGGGATCCATGGCGTTGAGCTTGCCGCAGGTGTTGGCGGTACGCAGCACCGTCTCGTCGTCTGCGCCGGCAGCGATGGCATGCGCGAAGCCTGCGATAGTGGAGTCACCAGAGCCCGTGGCGTTAACGGCAGGGATATCGGGCGTCTTTGCGCGGAACGCACGGCCATTGTGGAAGCCAACGGAGCCGGCAGCACCCATGGACACGACGACCCAGGGGATATCGGAGAAGCGGGCATCAGAGGCGAGCGCGGCGCGGAGCTCGTCCACATCGTCGGTGGTAAAGCTCGTGCCCAGAAGGCCGTTGATCTCGGTCAGATTAGGCTTGACCAGCTCGGGCTTAATTTCGGACTTAAGGGCGGCCTCGAGCGAAGCACCCGAGGTATCGAGCAGCACCTTGGCGCCGGCGTTCTCGGCAATGCCCGTGATCTTGGCATAGTAGTCTGCCTCGACACCGCGGGGCAGAGAACCCGAAATGGTGACGACGTCGGCCTTGCCCGCAAGCTCAGTAAACTTGGCAGTAAAGGCATCGAGCTCCTCGGGGGCAATTGTCGGGCCACTCTCGAGCAGCTCGGTCTGGTTGCCGGCGTGGAGGATGTTGAGGCAAATGCGAGTCTCGCCCTTGATGGGTACAAAATCATTCTTAATGCCGTTGGCATCCATGAGCTCGGCCATATAGGCGCCCATGTGGCCGCCGAGCAGACCAGTTGCCACAACGTCGTCGCCCAGCTGACCCAGTACACGGGCCACGTTGAGGCCCTTACCGCCGGCGGTCTTTTCGGGCGTCACACGGTTGACGTCGTCGATAATGAGCTCATCGAGCTGATAGCGCGTATCGACAGACGGGTTCATCGTAACGGTGAGGATCATTTTTAGCTCCTTATCTCGCAGGCTCCTTATGCCTCGCGATACGAGTCGACAAAACGGAATTACAGGATCTCAATCGCGAACGAGCGAACGACGGTCTCCTTGGGCTTGGCGATAAGGCAGCCGCGCTTGTGCTCAAGCACGTCATCCTCATCGGAACAGGTCGAGAGGCCGCCCCAGGGTTCAACTGCCACAAAATCACCCTCGGGCTTGCTCCACACAATGAGGTACGGGAAGCCCTCAAAGCTCAGGCGAACGCCCTTGTCCTCGCCCTTTTTGGAAAGCGTGACCTGACGGCTCTCGAGCACGTCAAAGATGGTCTCCGCAAAATCGAAGAGCTCATGCGACAAAGGCAGCGTCTTTCCCACCATGGGGCTCTTGGAGCGGTTTGCCACATCAATCAAGCCAGTCGAAGGAACGGCGGTGCAGAGCTCCGCAGCCTCGTCTTTCTCAAAACGCAACTCGTAGTCCGTATAGGACTCACCCTCGTCGAGCGGGCACCTAAAGCCGGGGTGTCCACCGATAAAGAAAGGCATGTCCTCGGTGCCCTCGTTGGTAACCTCATAGGAGACACGCACGGCGGCGTCCTCGAGCGTATAGCGGGCGACAAGTTTAAACGGATACGGATAATCGCTCAGCAGCGCGGCGTTATCCTCGGATGCCAGGCACATAGCCAGCTCGTTTGTGCTTTGGCTCAACAGCTTCCACTCCTGCTTGCGCGCAAAGCCGTGGCGGGCGAGCTTCACATGATGTCCGGCAAACGTCATGGCGCTGTTGTCGCGCAAACCTCCGCAAATCGGGAAGCAAATCGGTGCCTGGCCGGACCACACGGCGGGATCGCCCTGCCACAAGTACTCGCGACCTCCAGCCTCAATCGAGGTAAACGAGCCGCCGGCCGTGGAGACCTTGATAGAAATCGAATCGTTGGAGAGAGCGTATTCCATTGTCCATCCTTTCGAACAACTGCTTTTTGCTCGCAAGAACCCGTCTCGGCCCTGACCAAAGGACAAACCCGCACGTTCATCGATGCGTCCGGTTTCCCAGGCATGCAACGGGGTACCATACAGACATTGATGCAATTACAGCTGAAAGGCCTTCTTATGCGAACCATCATCCTTTATGCCTCACGCCACCACGGCAATACGAAAAAGCTCGTGGACGCCATCGTCGAGGCGCACCCCGAAATCGATACCCTCGACGTGAAGTCACTCGGGAAAAACGAGTACCCCGACCTGCACGAATACCATCTGATCGGCGTCGCCACGGGCATTTATTACTCCGAGATCGACAAAGATATGGCGCGCGTGCTCACGAACGTGCTGCAGCCGCAGGACAAGGTGTTTGGCCTTATGACCTACGGTGGCAAAAACAAGTGGTACGGCAAGGATATCGATGGCATCTGCCGCATGAGGCAGGCCATCTTTATGGGCGTCTACGGCTGCCCTGGCTTTGATACGTGGGGGCCGTTCAAACTCACCGGCGGTGTCCAGAAGGGGCACCCAACTGCCGAAGAGATTAAGGGAGCTGTCGATTTCTTCGACAAAATCGAAGATGAGTACGGCGACATCATCGTCGAAGAGTACGCCAAGCGCGAGAAGCGTCTAGCATACGAAAAGGAGCATCCCGCGGGGGGTCTTGTGGCCGGCGTCAAGCGCACGGCAAAGAAGATCGCTAACAAGCTGTAACTGTTAAGGTGCTTTTGAGCATTTAACCCATACGGCGGGTCCGAGCAGACTCGGGCCCGCCGTCTTTTTCTATCGTTACTCGGTAAAGGCGTTGCCGACGCTCTGGCCGCCAACATACGTCTCGACGAGGGTGAGCTCATGGTCGAACACGACAAAGTCGGCGTCGCGACCCGGCATGATGCTGCCGCACTTATCCTCGATGTGTGCAGAGCGAGCCGGCACCTCGGTTGCCATGCGAATGGCGATATCGGCGCTGGCGATGCCCCAGTCGACGATGTTCTTGACGCCCTGGGCAAGCGTGAGCACCGAGCCGGCAATGCTCTTGCCGTCAGCGAGCCAGCACAGGTTGTCCTTCATGATGACGTCCATGCCACCACTGGTGTAGCTGCCCTCGGGCATGCCGCCGCAACCCAGGCAGTCGGTGATGAGCACCGTGTGCTGCCAGCCCTTTGCCTGCAGCAGTGCCTTGATGGCGGCAGGGTTTACGTGCTTGCCGTCACAGATGATCTCGGCGTAGGTCTCGGGCGTGGACATGGCTGCACCCACGACACCGGGCTCGCGGTGATGCAGCCCGCGCTGGCCGTTATAGGTATGCGTAAAGCAGCTGGCACCGGCGTTGATGGCGGCGATGCACTCATCGTAGGTGGCGTCGGAGTGACCGATGCTGGTCACCACACCCTTGGCGTTCAGAGCAGCCGCATAAGCAGCGGCACCGTCGCGCTCGGCCGCCATGGCGCTCTTAACGATGCGACCGCCCGCAGCCTCCTGCCACTGATCGAAGACCTCCTCGGAGGGGTCGATCAGATAAGCGGGGTTCTGCGCGCCCACGTGCTTCATGGTAAAGAAAGGGCCCTCCAGGTAGATGCCCTGGATACGGGCACCGCAGAAGTCGGGGCCGCGACCCTCGTCCGCCTGGGCGATGGCGGCGCAGGCGTCCTTAATCTGCTCGACGCCATCGGTGAACGTCGTGGGCAGCCAGCTGGTGGTGCCGCGACGGGCGAGCTCGGTCGAGCTGATATCGATGCCCTCGGGATCGTTATCGGTAGTCGAGTGGTTATAGAAGCCATGGATGTGGGTGTCGACCATACCCGGTGCGATCCACGATCCCGTGTAATCCTTAATCTCGCAAGAGGGCTCGTCGGCCTGCCAGGCGCCAAAGACGCCATCCTCGACCATAAGATAGCCGCCCAGCTGCGGCCCCGCCGGCAAAAAGAACTTGTCGGCCTTAATTGCGTACGTGCTCATATGCACTCCTTGCTTCTAAAGCAGTTGTATGTAGTGATGCTTATACCTGGTCCAAGTAAAAACAAAAAGCGCCCGCCCGCCGTTATGAGCGGACGGGCGCCCTTACAGCGGGACGCGATTAAGCGGTGAAGGGGTGAATCGTCACGCCCTTAACCACGCGGTTGACCGTGCCGGTGGGGCTCGGCGTATCGGGCGTATTGCCCACGCGTACGGAGTTGAGCAGGCTGATGGCCTGGGCAAACATCACGAACGGCAGAGCAAGGTAGCCCTCGGGAAGTGCCTCGTAGCCCTTAAAGGTGAAGGACTCACCCTCATAGACGGTGGCACCTTCCTGCTGAACGGCGACGGTGTGCTGAGCGATCTCGTCACCACCGATCTCATTGAGGATGTCGATATCGTACTGACGGGTGTAGGCATCGTTGTTGACGAACACGAAGACAAGCGTCTTATCGTCGACGAAGGACTTGGGTCCGTGACGATAGCCCATGGAGGTGTCGTAGGAAGTGGCGACCAGACCGTGAGCGAGCTCGAGAATCTTGAGCTGGCTCTCCTGGGCAAGGCCACCGAAGGAGCCGGAACCCAAGTAGGTCACGCGGTTGAAGTCGCCAGCCAGGTAATCGGCGATCTCAGGCTCACGGGAAATGACCTCCTCGCCCATCTTGGCGATGGTCTCGACCCACTCGGCCTTCTGCTCGTCAGAAGCCTCGTCAAAGATGAGGATAGAGAGCAGGGTCATGCAGGTGTAGGAACCGGTCATGGCGAAGCCCTTGTCGTTGGCGCGCGGGATGAGCAGCGTCAGCGCGTTGGGATCATCGGCAGACTCGACGGCGAGCTTGCCCTCGGGAGCGCAGGTGATGTTGAGGAATTTAACGTTGTGGACGAGCTCTTTGGCAACGGCAACGGCGGCAAGGCTCTCGGGGCTGTTGCCAGAGCGGGCAAAGGAAACCACGAGCGTGGGATCCTCGGCGCGCAGGAAGTCGCGCGGGGCGCTCACGATGTCGGTCGTGGCGATGGGCTTAAAGTCGTAGAGATCAGTGTTGCCAGCGTGACGCAGGTACGGGGCGCAGGTATCGCCAACGTAGTCGGACGTACCGGCACCGGTGAAGACAACGGACAGACGGCCCTCGCCCATAGCGCGAGCCTCGGCCAGAAAGGCCTCGATGGCCTCCTTGTTCTCACGATAGATGTTGAACGTATCACGCCAAAGCTCGGGCTGCTGAGCAATTTCGGCCGTGGTGATCTGGGCGCCGAGCTCGGTGAGCTCCTCGACACTCTTCTCGAACATTTCTAATACCTCTCTCTAGAAGTAATCCTCTGACGTGCAATTATACACTTCGGTTGGTTATCTGGTAGTAACCAGTTAAATGCAAAGAATCACCATATGGAAACGATGCGGACACTAGTTGCTACGCTGGTGGTAAACCTTGTATTTAAACTGATCGGCACGAGCAACCGAGAGTGTATACTCCACAACCTCGTTTGACTCGTTATACGTAGTCCTGACCAAATCGAGCACAGGCGAGCCCTCGACAATCCCCAAAAGGTGGGCGTCGGTGGGACGGGCTATGCTCGCATAGAACTCCTCTTCAGCCACGCGTATCTTTTGCTGAAAGTCTTGCTCAATCACATCGTAAAGCGGCTTGCGCTCCAGCAGCGGTCGCTTTAGGGACAGAAATTGACGAACCGGTAGATAGCTGCGTTCGACCATCATGGGCATGTTGTCGGCAGAACGAAGGCGCTTAAGCTTAAAAATGCGATCACCGATGCGCAATCCCATATGCTCGGCCAGATTCTTATCGGCCTCCATCTCGCAAAACTCGAGAATCGTGGTCTCGGGGTTGCGACCCATCGCGCGCATCTGCTCGGTAAAGCTGTAGGACTGCATAAGATTGGTTGCCTTTGCCGAACGGTCGGTCACAAAGGTACCGCGACCGTGCTGCCGAACCACCAGTCCTAAACGCTCCAGTTCCTGCAGAGCCAGGCGTACCGTAGTGCGCGAGAGACCATAGCGCTCCGAAAGTTCGCGCTCGGAAGGAATCATGTCACCGGCGCGATATTCATGGTCGATCTTTTCGGTCAGAATATCGACCAGCTGATCGTACAGCGGTTGCTTACGCGCTCCGATCGCCATCCTATCCTCCCATTTTCTCAAACTCGGCTACTACCTTGGGTGTTTAGCATTATCTGTCTGCCACACCCGAATCAACAAGAAAACAAAAGCCGCGCGCTCTTTCGAGCACGCGGCTTTTAACATACACATGGCTTAAGGGGTCGGGGTGTGAGCCGCGTAGGGACACACCCCTCAAGCTAGAGCCTTACCAGATGCTCGGCCAGAGACCAAGCGGGCCAGCGCCCAGGATGCCGAGGACGAAGAGCAGCAGAATGCCCTTGGTCGGGGTCCAGCTGTGCTTAGCGAACATGTAGTAAAGCAGCAGCGTAAGCATAAGCGGGACGAGCTTCGGGACGATGGTGTTGAGGGTGTCGGCAACAGAGAAGTTGACCGGATCCTCGGTGACGGTAGCGTAGGTCACGGACTCCATGCCGTTGCCCAGATCGGCGACGCCGCACTTGACCTCGTTGCCGTCGGCATCGACGGCGGTGAGGGCGTTGCCGTCCTCATCGGTCATGGCGATGGTACCGGCCTCAGCGGTCTCGGTATCGATGCCCTCCATACCGGTGAAGTTCTCGGCCTCCTTCTCGGAGACGATCACGGTAGTAGGGGCAAGGCCACGGGTGGTGCCGTTGGGGATCTGGAGGTTGATCTGGGTGCCACCCATGGTGACGACCAGGCAACCGACGACGAAGACGCCCATGATGGAAGCGGCACGCGTGAAGGCCTGCATGTTGGCGGTCAGAGCGTCAATAGCGCTGGTGCCAAGCTTGTAGGACCAGTTCATGAGCCAGAAGCGCAGAGCGAACTGGACGGCGTTGAAGATCACCAGGAAGATGATCGGCGCAGCGGCGTTGCCGTTGATGGCCATGTTGGAGGTGATGCCGGCCGTGATAGGCACGAGCGTCAGCCAGAACAGGGCGTCACCGATACCACCGAGCGGGCCCATTGCGGCGACGCGGACGGCGCGGATCGTGGGGATGTCAACCTTGTTCTGCTCGAGCGAAAGCACGATGCCCATAACAAAGGTGACGAGGAACGGGTGAGTGTTGAAGAACTCCAGGTTGTGGCTCATGGAAGCCGCGAGGTCGTTCTTGTTGGTGTGGATCTTCTCCAGACCGGGGATGATGGAGTAGAGCCAGCCAGCGGCCTGCATACGCTCGTAGTTGAACGAGGCCTGCAGGAAGCAGGAGCGCCAAGCCATCTTGTTGAGGGTCTTCTGGTCGAGCTGCGGAGCAGGAGTGAGATCCTCGTAGTGCTCCGGGATCACATACTCATTAGATGCCATCTTCGAAGTCACCTCCGTCAGAAACAGCTGCACCCTTCAGCTCGGTCTGCTGCTGGAAGTCCCAGAAAGCGATGCCGAAGCCGATGAGAGCGAGGATGAGCAGAGCAGGGGTTGCCAGCGAATCGTTGGCAACGGTGATGAGCGCGAGGCCAAAGCCCATGAGGAAGAAGCCCCACATATCGCGGTTCATCATAACCTTGAGCAGGACGGCGAAGCCGACGAAGCGCATCATGCCGCCTGCAGCGGACAGACCGGTCTGCAGCCAAGTCGGGATGGCGGAAGCGATGGTCTGACCAATGGTAGCGCCAGCGATGAAGAACAGGGTGACGACGACAGCGAAGATCAGGCCGAGCAGAGCCATGGCGAAGTAGTTCAGGCGCTCGATGCCCTTGGTGTCCGCGTTATGAGCCATGTTATCGGCCGTGGACATAAGCGGGGACATAAGCGTGAAGACCAGGGTAACGCCGAGCTGACCAAGCAGAGCGAACGGAATGGCAAGGCCGACTGCCGCGTTGGGCTCGAGGCCCGTGGCGATAGCGAGAATGGCTGCCATGATGCCGCCGATGACGGCGTTAGGCGGCTGAGCGCCTCCGATCGGCATGTTGCCAATCGTCATAAGCTGATAGGTACCACCCACGAGAAGACCGGTGTTGAGGTCACCAAGGATAAGACCGATGACGGCGCCGGTGACGATGGGCTGATAGAGAGACTCGAGGAAGTCAAACTGGTCGATTGCCGCGATGAACGTGACGACGAAGACCAGAGCGATCTGGATGATCGAGTATTCCATCTTGCTCCTCCTTTCAAAATGAATGTACGCACTTTGGATTTCACGTACAGAATGTCAGGGTTTCATTCCTGACAACGTGGATCATGAGGATTACGAGAAGAGCTTGCTCGTGTCCTCAACAGGCGTGCTCGGAACGCGCCTGATCTCCAACTCCACCCCCAATTCCTGCAGCTCTTTAAACGCAGCGACATCCTCGTCGTTAACTGCGACGGAGGTGGCGACTTGGCGCTTTCCTTCCGACATGTGCATGTTGCCGATGTTTACCTTCTTTATAGGCACACCGCCCTTGACGAGCGTAAGCACGTCTTCCGGTGTTTCGGCCACGATGAAGATCTTCTGGCGCGGGCTCGCCTTGCCAATGACGTCGATGGTCTTCTGCAGAGAGAAGAAACGCGTAGCGACGCCGGCGGGAGCGGCCATCTTCATGAGGTTCTGGCGCATGGTGTTGGACGCCACGTCGTCGTTGGCGACGAGGATGAGGTTGGAGCCCAGGGTGGAGTTCCACTGGGTGGCAACCTGACCATGAACCAGTCGGTTATCGATGCGGGTAAGAAGAATGTTGGGTTCTGCCATGTTGATCAGCTTCCTTTCGTTATTTGCTGACGACAGTTACTTGATCTCCTGAATCGCGTAACGCGAAACATCTACGACGGCTCCGGATCGGACTTTGATCTGGACCTTCTCGCCTTCGATGCCTTTGACGGTTCCGTAGATACCGCCGGCGAAAAGAACCTCTTGACCCGGCTTGAGCTCGGTGTGCAGCTCCTTGAAGTACTTCTGCTTCTTCTTCATGTTGATTTGCGACCAGATGGTGTAAATCAAGCCCATGATGACAAGCAGGCCTAAAAGGGCGACCGAGGAGCTCAGGACGTTGGCTCCGAAATCGGCCATTAGATGCCGTCCTCGTCGCCGAAGATATCCTCTTCCTCGGAGCCGGCAACGGATGCGACCGTCTGGGCGGTGACGCCCGTCTGGCCAACGGTCACGGCCTGCTCGCCAAGCTCGGCGAGCGTGGCATTGCCGCGGAGGAACAGAAGCTCAATAACCATGGGAAGGTTGGTGCCAGTCAGAACCTCGACGTTGTCGACATCCTGGGCAATCATCATCGACTGGTTGAACGGGGTGCCGCCAAGCAGGTCGGTAAAGACGAGCACGCCATCGCACTCCTCGCGCATGGCGGTAATAGCGGCGCGGAGATCCTCACCGTAGGATGCGGCCTGGTCGCCCTCAAAAGGAACGACGGTAAAAGCAGGCTGGTCGCCGGCAACCATAGCGATAGCGCTTGCAAGGCCGGGTGCGAACTGTCCATGACCGGTAAGAATAAAGCCAACCATTCAAATTTCCCTTCCGAAGGTGTGTACGATCTGAGTCCGATGATTTTCGGAAGCCAGCGGGCACTCGCCCTTAAAGCTTCTTAGAAAGCGTTCTTTGAAGACCAGTGGTTTCTAAACTGGTAGTAACCACGTGACGTGTTGTTGTCACTATATCACCCTAGAAGAGGTCGCTTTCGCTGATTCAAACAGTAAAACGTTTTTGCACCGCTCACGGTGATATTTCGACCGTTTACCGGTCGTTAACACTTCTACCTGCGGTTTTGAAACCGTTTCGAAACGCTTTGGCAAAAGATCGGAACTTTTCCTGTCCCTAAACGACGCAGGGCGGCTAAAAATAGCGTGTAGAAAAATTGCAGGTCATTGTGAAGATATGTGAATTGGTCTTTTTGACTTAATACCAGTTAGAACCAGTTTTGAGATTATCGGTGAACGGTAGTTTTCGACCGCTCACCGGTTACTTGCAATCGTTTGCAGTTGTTTTCCCAGATGAATTAGGGAAGCGCGATGGAGCGCTTGCGCGGGCGCGAGGCCTACCCCAGTGGTTTCGGCAGCAAAAAGCCCGCTAGAACGTTGTCCGTTCTAGCGGGCTAAATCAGGCAGATCGGCTAGCGCGCAGTAGTGCAGGCAAACCTTACGCAAACAGGCCGTAGATGCTGATGTTGGCCTTGGCGTAGAGGCCGTTAGCATACTCGGTCCACTTGGAGCTGGCACTCGAAGCCTGCGAGGAATACTGCTGGTAGGCGGTGTAATAGGCGGTCATGGCCTGCTTGTAGGTGGCGCTATCGGCCGTAAAGGCATCGTCAGCGAAGGCCTTGGCATAGGTGCTGTCGGCATCCTTCCAAGTGCCCTTTGAGCTATCCCACTCATCGCCGACAAGGTTGATGATGTAGTCGGCGTAGTCCTTGCTCGCGGTCTCCTCGTTGCCGTCAGCAGGCTCGGTCGGGGCGGTCGGCATGCTTGCAGAGCTATCGCCCACCTTCTTCTTGTAGAGCTTTTGCAGCGTCGCGGACTGACGGACGATCTGCTTGGCCTGGTCCTTGGACACGCCGTACTGCGTGGCCATGGTCTTGTAGTCCGAAGTGCCGATGGAATCCTCGGCGTACTGCTTCATTTCCTTGGAAGAAACGGTAATGCCCTCGTCCTCGGCAGCGTCCAGCAGAATCTGATTGCGCACGTAGGACAGGATGACGTCAGCAGAAGGAGCGGTGTAGTTGCCATCGCTATCCTTGACGGTGTCGAGGCTGTACTGGCTCTCGATGGCCTCACGCGCGGTGATGTCGCTCTTCTTGCCGTTGTAGCTATAGCTTGCCACGGTCGAATCGAGCTGGTCCTCGGTCAGGGTCGCCGAGCCGACGCCCTTGCCGCCAAAACCACCGTTGCCGATAAAGAAGCCGACCACGGCAGCGATCACGACGGCGACCACAAAGGCGGCAATCATCGTCTTCTTGTGCTTGCAAGCGTGGTCGTCCACGTCGGCGTCGTCGTCCTCGTCCTGCTCCTCGGGCATGAGGTTCTCGTCAGCGGCATCCGCGGCAATCTGAGCCTCCAGTCGGGCGTCCTCCTCCTCGGCCGTCGTGCCGGCGGCAATGTGCTCGGCAGACGTACCGGCGACCAGATCGATCTTCTCGTCCTCGTCACCGTCGGGGCCTTCGCCGCGCTCGATGATCTGGATGCCGTCGATCTCGTCCTTCTCGTCCTTCTTTTGAATCAGACCCATATCAGTTACTCCTTGTTAGGAAACATAGTCCTCAATAGAATACGCCCGACAGAGCGCCGGGCGTATTGATTCTTAGGTTATACGCAAACACTTAAGTACTATTTAGGCGTTTGCAGTGTGCATGCCTTAGGCCAGGTGAGCGATAACGGCATCGGCAAAGGCCTGCGTGCCCACAGCGCCCTCAACGGAGCCGGTCTGGGCACGACGCACGTCACCGGTAACCTGCTCTCCCTCGTCGAGCGTGGCAGACACGGCGACGCGAATGCGATTGGCAGCGTCGTTCTCGCCCAGGTGATCGAGCATCATAGCCGCAGAGAGAATCTCGGCCGTGGGGTTAGCGATATCCTGACCGGCGATATCGGGCGCGGAGCCGTGCGTAGCCTCAAAGATTGCGCAGTCGGCACCGATGTTGGAGCCGGGTGCCATGCCCAGACCGCCCACCAGGCCGGCGCACAGGTCGCTCACGATGTCGCCGTACAGGTTGGGCAGCACCAGGACATCGAAGTCGTTGGGGTTTTGGACTAGGCCCATGCAGGTGGCGTCGACGATCTTGTCGTTGAACTCGATATCGGGATAGCTGGCGGCCACCTTGCGCGCCACGCGCAGGAACAGGCCGTCGGTCGCCTTCATGATGTTGGCCTTGTGCACGGCCGTCACCTTTTTGCGGCCGCAGCGGCGGGCGTACTCAAAGGCATACTCCACAATGCGACGGCTCTTGGCGATAGAGATGGGCTTGATCGAGATGGCGGAATCGGCGGCGAAGGTCTTTTGGCCCGAACGCTCGACGAGCTGTGAGAGCTCCTCGACCTCGGCAGCGCCCTCATCGAACTCGATGCCGGCGTAGAGGTCCTCGGTGTTCTCGCGCACGATGACCAGGTCGACGTCGCGGAAGCGCGAGCCGTCGCCCGGCTGCGACAGGCAGGGGCGCACGCAGGCGTACAGGTCGAAGTGCTTGCGCAGGGCGACGTTAACGCTGCGGAAGCCTGTGCCGACCGGCGTGGTGATGGGGCCCTTGATGGCAACCTTGGTCTCGGCGACCGCATCGAGCACATGTTGGGGCAGCGGCGTGCCAAACTCGTCCATGACGCCGGCACCGGCTTCCTGGACATTCCAATTGATCTGGACACCGGCGGCCTCGACCACGCGGCGCATGGCCTGCGTAATCTCGGGACCGATGCCGTCACCGGGAATCAGGACTACATCGTGCGCCATAATCTGTTACTCCTCGTCTTCGGCGTCGTCAGATTTTTTAACGCTAGCACGCTTCTTCTTTTTGGAGAGATCCAGGCCAAAACGTTTAACAAGCATTTCGCAAATCTCGCTCGAACGGGCCTTGAGATAGCTGCCCTTACCGTTCTCGGCATCGAACTTAAGGCGCAGCGCAAGCTTCTCGGCAACCTCGGCGTCGATCTCGCCCTGACCAAACTCGTACAGGCAACCGAGCATGTCACGATACTCAAGGTCACCGTGGTAGCACTGGATGGCCTCGTCCAGGATGGGCCAAGCCTCGCGCGAACGCTCGACGCTCGTGGCGCCCCACACGCACAGCAGGCGGAAGGCGGCATAGCGCAGCGTGGAGGAAATCTCGTCGAACAGCGCGGTCTCGGCGCCCTCAAAGGCATCGCCCAGCTGCTCGGGGCAGGTGGTGGCGAGCGCCGCCAAGGCATCGAGGGCCTCCCAGCGGGTCTGCGCCTCGGGGCGATCGA
>CABMOY010000011.1 GCA_902388345.1 uncultured Collinsella sp. | reverse complement strand
GCACCGAGCCGTCTGATGACTTGAAGAAGGGGGAGGCCTCGCGGCCTCCCCCTTTTTTTGCGTTTTATAGAGAGCTGTAATACAAGAACTCGCCTTCTTTTAGCTTGTCTTACTGTTTGGCTGTATTTTGAGTCCTTCTTTTGTATTTGCGCGATAATAACTCCCATTGGCGTTAGGGAGGACTTGATGTTTACCGTTTTTGTCTTGGGCAATATTGCTTCGGGTAAGTCGACTGCCTGCCGCTATCTCGAATCTCATGGCGCCATGCTTATCGATCTGGACGAGCTTGCCAAATCGCTGTATGTGCCAGGCTCCGATATCGTCAATGCCCTCGCGGAAGAATTTGGCTGGGATATTTTGGACGAGGAGGGCGGCGTTCGCCGTAACATCCTCGCTTCTCGAGCTTTTGTTTCTCCTGATGCGGTCGCGAGGCTCAATAGCATTGTGCACCCCGTTCTCATTGAGCAGCTGTCACTGAGGATTCTTGATCCGGTTTGCTGCACGGTTTCGTCCCCCCGTTATCCCTTTGCGGTTGTCGAGGTTTCTGCCCCGACTGGTTTTGAGGATGCTTTTGGCCTGGCTGATGAAATTCTGGTTATCAGCGCTCCTTTAGCAGTTCGTCGCGGGCGTGCTATTCATCGTGGTATGGAGCCCTCTGATTTTGATGCGCGTTCTGCATGCCAACCTGATGAGGCTTCGCTTTGCAATCTCGCTTCGACGGTAATCGATAATGCGGCGGGCGATAACTCGCTCTTTGAACAACTGGACGCTTGGCTTGTGCGCCATGGCTTCGGGGATGTAGTGGATAAGGAGGAGGTCGATGCCTAGGACACGTTTCTTTACGTGGTATCGCGTGGCGCCACTTGCCGTTGTGTTCGTCTTTGGCCTTATTTCGCTCGTCTACTCGTATGCTCCTGCCGCTTTCTTTAAGCCTTTGTATCCGATTGACTACGAGGCGTACGTAAAGCAATCGAGCATTTCGCACAATCTTGATCCGTATCTGGTGTGTGCTGTCATAAAGTCGGAATCGAATTGGGATCCCGAGGCTGAGTCGAATCAGGGTGCTCAGGGATTGATGCAGCTGATGCCCGAGACTGCCCAGGATATGATCGCCAAGGGTCTTGTCGACGGTGGGGAGTATTCGGCCGACAACCTTAGCGATCCGGCTACGAATATCGAGTTTGGCTGTGCGTACCTCTCGTATCTCTTAACGTATTTCAACGGGTCGACGGATAGCGCTATTGCCGCCTATAACGCCGGCATGGGCAATGTCGACGGATGGGCGCAGCAAAGTACGTCGCTGCACAATGCAATCACCTTTCCCGAGACGCAGGCGTATCTGATTCGCGTCAATAATGCCTGGGTTCGCTATAAGACCCTCTATCCCGATCGGTTCGTATAGGACTATGCCTGCCGCCTGCGTATACTGCAGATATATGAGTTAGGAGTATCCATGGCGGAATTTGAAGTAGAACGCGTCGGCGGTGAACTTAAGCGCTTTGGCGTTGAGGGCGCTGAGGTGCCGTTTGAAGTCGTTTCTCCCTATGAGCCTGCAGGTTCTCAGCCTAAGGCCATTGAGTCGCTTGTGCAGGGCGTGAGGGATGGAGATCGCTATCAGGTTTTGCTGGGCGTGACTGGTTCGGGCAAGACCTTTACGATGGCTAAAACCATCGAGGCCCTGGGGAAGCCGACGCTTGTCATGGCTCCCAATAAAACGCTCGCCGCTCAGCTTGCGAGCGAGCTCAAAGAGTTCTTTCCCAACAACGCTGTGGTCTACTTTGTCTCGTACTACGACTACTATCAGCCCGAGGCGTATGTGCCGCAAAGCGATACATATATCGAGAAAGACTCCTCGATTAACGAAGAGGTCGAGATGCTGCGACATCAGGCGACCGCATCGCTGCTCTCTCGACGCGATGTGATCGTTGTCGCATCGGTCTCGTGTATCTATGGCATTGGCTCTCCTGAGGACTATGCGGGTCTGGCTCCAAACGTCGACAAGAAGGTGCCGCTTGAGCGCGATGACTTTATCCATGCACTTATCGACATTCAATATGATCGCAATGACTATGACCTAGCGCGCGGCACGTTCCGCGTGCGCGGCGATGTTGTCGACGTGTATCCGCCTTATGCCGAGCATCCGTTGCGGTTTGAGTTCTTTGGCGACGAGGTTGAGCTTATTGCCGAGATCGATGAGGTTACCGGTGAGATGCTTCGTGAGTACGAGGCCATCCCCGTATGGCCGGCATCGCACTACGTGACCGAGAAGCCGAAGGTCAAGGCGGCTCTGAAATCAATCAGTGAAGAGTGCGAGAAGCGTGTGGCCGAGCTCAAGGCGACCGAGAAGTTGCTCGAGGCACAGCGTCTGCAGCAGCGCACCGACTATGATCTCGAGATGCTCGAGACGATGGGTTTTTGCAACGGCATCGAGAACTACTCGCGTCATCTGGACGGTCGCAAGCCGGGTGAGCCGCCGTTTACCCTAATCGATTACTTTCCCAAGGATATGCTCTGCATCATCGATGAGAGCCATGTGACGGTGCCGCAGATTCGCGGCATGCACGAAGGTGACCGCTCGCGTAAGGTGACGCTGGTGGAGCATGGTTTTCGCCTTCCTTCGGCACTCGATAACCGCCCGCTTCGTTTCGATGAGTTTGAGGCAAGGATACCCCAGTTTATCTATGTTTCGGCCACACCGGGCGACTACGAGCTGCGGGTGAGCCAAAACGACGTTGAGCAGATTATTCGTCCAACCGGTCTGCTCGACCCCAAGATTGATGTGCGTCCGGTTCGTGGGCAGATTGACGATCTTGAGGACGAGATTCGCGAGCGCGTGGTGCGCAAGGAGCGCGTACTGGTGACCACGCTCACCAAGCGCATGGCCGAGGACCTGACCGACCATCTGCTTGATGCCGGCATTAAGGTCAATTACATGCACTCCGATACAGCGACGATGGACCGTGTCGAGATCCTGCGAACGCTGCGCGAGGGAAAGATCGATGTTCTCGTTGGTATCAACCTGCTTCGCGAGGGCTTGGATCTCCCCGAGGTCTCACTGGTGGCAATTCTCGATGCCGATAAGGAAGGCTTCTTGCGCAACCGTCGTTCGCTGATTCAGACGATTGGCCGCGCGGCCCGTAACGCCGATGGCGAAGTCATCATGTATGCAGACGTTATGACCGATTCGATGAAAGAGGCCATCGAGGAGACGCAGCGCCGTCGCGAGATTCAGATGGCATATAACGAAGAGCATGGCATTGTGCCCAAGACGGTGCGCAAGGCCATCAACGACATCTCAAGTTTTATTGCCGAGGCCGAAAAAACCGTGGGTTCCAAGGGACGCTCGAAGGGCGACTCTCTTGGCCATGGCGCATTCTATACGCCCGATGAGTCGGGCGAGGGTGGCGTGCCGGAAACGGTGGCGCCCGAGCAGACACTTGCGGAGCAGTTGGAAGAACTGCCGCATGACGAGCTCGTGCGGATCGTCGAAACCATGGAAGAGGATATGCGTAACGCTTCTGCTGCCATGGACTTTGAGGAGGCGGCGCGCCTGCGCGATGCCGTCGTTCAGATTCGAGCGATGCTCGAGGGTGCGTCTGAGGACGAGACGATTGAGCGCTTACGTTCGCAGGCCCGCAAGGGTTCCACGTTCGCATCGGGCAGAAAACGCCAGGGTGCACGGTTTAAGAAATAGTGAACAGGCCCCGAGTTCCCTGTGGAGCTTGGGGCCTGTGTCTTTTGCGCGCTGGAATTCGTGCGTTAGAGGTCTGCGATCAGGGCTTCGGCACAACGGATGCCGTCGGTGGCCGCGCTCATGATGCCGCCGGCATATCCAGCTCCCTCACCACAAGGATAGAGGCCCGGGGTCGACACGGCATGGCACGTTCGGTCTCGGGTGACAGTGACCGGTGAGCTCGAACGAGTCTCCACGCCGGTAAGAATGGCATCGGGGCGGTCGTAGCCGCGTAGCTTTTTTCCGAGTAGGGGAAGTCCCAGGCGGAGCGACTCGACGATATGCTGCGGCAGGGCTTCGTCAATTGCCGTCCAGGTCACACCGAGCGGATAGGTGGGCTTTACCTTTCCGGGCGCCTTGCTGGCGCGTCCTGCGAGGAAATCTCCGACGAGTTGTGCCGGTGCGTTCCAGTTGGAACCGCCCAGGCGATAGGCGGCCGCCTCGCAGGCACGCTGGAGCTCGACGCCGGCGAGCGGGTCATCGTTAGGGAGGTCCTCAGGCGTGACGTTAACGAGTAGGGCGGCATTTGCATTGCGTCCGTCGCGGGCATTGAGACTGGCGCCGTTGACGCACAGGTGGCCCTGCTCGGAAGAGGCGGCGACAACCTGCCCGCCGGGGCACATGCAAAACGAGAACACGCTGCGGCCGTTGGGAAGATGGGCGACGAGCTTGTAAGGGGCTGCTCCGAGGGCAGGATGTCCCGCCGAGGCTCCGTATTGGACTCGGTCGATGTCGCGCTGCGGATGCTCGATGCGAACGCCCATGGCAAAGGTCTTTTGTGCGAGGGCCACGTTGTGGCCCTTAAGGAGCTCAAAAATATCGCGAGCAGAATGCCCGCAGGCGAGGATGAGGTGCTTTGTCTCGATTGGCTCGCAAGCGGCGTCTTGGGACGATTGGACATCAATACCGGTGATGGCGCCAGACGCGTCGATGCGAATGTCGACGAGCTTCGTTCGATAGCGGACGACACCTCCGAGCTGCTCGATGCGCTGGGATATAGCGGTGACGACCGTGGGAAGGATGTCGGAGCCAATGTGCGGCTTGGCATCCCACAGAATATCGCGGGGCGCGCCCGCCTCGACGAAGGTTTCGAGGATAAGGCGATGGGCGGGATTTTTGGTTCCCGTATTGAGTTTGCCGTCCGAGAAGGTTCCCGCGCCGCCCAGGCCAAACTGGATATTGCTCTCGGGGTCGAGGATGCGCTCCTTTAGAAAGAGGTCGATCGCCTGCGAGCGGCGAAATGCCGGGTCGCCGCGCTCGATGAGCAAGGGCTTAAGACCTGCTTCGGCGAGCGTAAGCGCAGCGAAAAGGCCGGCGCATCCGGCGCCGACAACGACAGGGCGTTCTTGAGGCGCGTCGGAGGCGGGGGAGGGGAATGAAGGCTCATCGTCTTCTATCGCGCGTACGCGCGAGCGGTCACGCTCGGCAACGCTGTCGACCGCTTCTCGCTCGAGGTGGGGACTAGTCAGCTCAACACGAAAGCTCAGGATAAAATGGACGTCTCGTTTTTTGCGAGCGTCGATTGACTTGCGGTGGAGCTCGATGGACTTGATCTCGGAGTCCTTGCAACGTAGGACGCGCTTGGCGACTCGCTTGCCAACAATGAGACAGGCATTTTCATCGCCGGCTTCATCGAGCGACGCGTTGACTTGGGTGATTTCGATCATCGAGGTCTCCTTAGAGGCAAGAAAGAGGCCGTCCGGTATCCCAGACGGCCCGAATGTGTTTTTGATTATAGACTGCGCGGCTACAGGCTGCTTGCAGCGCGAATGCCCGAGAGCCAGGCCCACGCAAGGTTAAAGCCTCCGCAATCGGCGTCGATGTCGAGCGCTTCGCCGCAGACGTAAAGCGGGGCGTCGACAACGCTGCGCGCGCGTAGACTGGGTGTTGAGATGCTCTCGACAGATACGCCACCACGCGTGACCTGCGCCGAGCGCTCATCGGTCGTCCCCTCGGCAAACAGCTTAAAGTGCTTGAGGATCGAGACCAGATGGATGACATCGTTGGAGCCTGGATGGCACTGCTCGAACGCTGTGCAGACGACGCGGGAGAGTTGCGGGGCGAGCATGCCGTCGAGCCAACGGGGATCGCGGGGTGAAAAGCGGCCGAGCAGTTCAACGCGCCGGTTGAGCATATCGAGCAACTCGTCTTTGGAGAGGTCGGGGAAAACGTCGAGCAGGATCGTATCGCCGTGCTGGATACGACGAGAGAGGTTGAAGACAGCGACACCCGAGATACCGAAGGTTCGAAACAGCACTTCACCGTCTTCGTGCCAGAGCTCATTATGATTGCGGGCGAGCGTCAAGCAGGCGCGGACGCGCAGGCCATCCAACGTCTTGAGTGCCGCTCGATCGCCAACGACCGTTGCCGATACGGGGCAGAGGATGGGGCGCAGCGAAGTGAGGGGAAGGCGAAACGTATCGGCGATACCGGTGGGGTTGCCGCCCGTAGCGATAATTACGGCATGTGCCTGCAGGGCCTCGTTCTTGCGAGGGACATCGGCGAGCGCCTTCCGAAGCGAGCGGAGCTCCGATTTTCGGTCGTCGTGCTTTTTTGCCTTGAGCGCCCGCGCTGGACGGTCTATTTGGAGTGCCCAGCCTTCGGAAGCTTTGTGCGCCGTGGCAACGTTGGCTCCGCAGATTAAGGTGACGCCCAGACGATCACAAACGTTGAGAAGCGCGTCGCGCACCGATTCGGCGCGAAGGGAGCGCGGGTACAGCCGGCCTTCCTCGGAGGTTGTCATGATGCCCAGCGAGGAGAAGAAACCCATAAGCTCTTGTTCGGGCTGGGGGCCCATGACGGATTCGACGAATGCGGGGTGGTTATACCGCTGAGGATCAATCGATTCGTTGGAGAGGTTGCAACGGCCGTTACCGGTCGCAAGGAGCTTGAGGCCGCAGGCGACATCGCGCTCAACGATGCAGACGCTTTTGCCAGCGCGTGCGGCCGTAATGGCGGCGGCGAGGCCTGAAGCCCCGCCGCCGATTACCAAGACGTCATAGAGGGCGCTCGCGTTCACTTAGGCCTCGTCGGTCTCGTGCGGGGTAATAGCCTCGACGGCAGAGACTGCCTTGGGCAACATGCCATCGGGCAGCGCGGTCTCGACCTCGCCCTTATCGCAGGCCTCGGCGAGTGCCGGATTAATGGGAAGCTGGCCCAAGATGTCGAGGTTATAGCGCTCTGCGACCTCGGGGAGCTTGCTCTTGCCAAAGACCTCGATCTTCTTGCCGCAGTCGGGGCACTCAATATAGCTCATGTTCTCGACAATGCCCAGAATGGGGACGTTCATCTTCTCGGCCATGTTGACCGCCTTGGCGACGATCATCGAGACCAGATCCTGCGGGCTCGTGACAATGACGATGCCGTCGACCGGCAGCGACTGGAAGACGGTGAGCGCGACGTCGCCTGTTCCCGGAGGCATGTCGACCAGTAGGTAGTCGATGGGGCCCCACGAGGTCTCGCTCCAGAACTGCCTAATGGCGCCTGCGATGACCGGACCGCGCCAAAGGACGGGGTCGGTCTCGTTTTGGAGCAGCAGGTTGGAGCTCATGACCTTGACGCCGTGCTCGGAGATTTCGGGCAGCATAAGGTTGCCAAGGGCATGGACGTGGCGTCCACTCATACCGAACATCTTGGGGATAGAGGGACCGGTGATGTCGGCATCGAGGACGCCGACCTTGTGGCCGTGACGGGCAAGCTCGGTGGCGATGGCACCGGTGACAAATGACTTGCCGACACCGCCCTTGCCGGAAAGCACGGCGATGACGCGCTTGACCTCGGACAGCGTGTTCTCCTCAAATTGCGACGGCGACGTTTGTCCGCCGGCGGCCTGTGCGTGTTCGCAACCCATGTATGACTCCTTTGTATATGCTGGGGCCGGGGCCCCGCGATGTGACACGAGCGTCATTGTACCCTCGTTTGCGAGCGGGAGTCATTTGCGATGCGTTTGGGCCGAGCGTGCTTGCAATACGATGGGCCCAAGCGAATGGGCGGGCTTACTGAACTTTGCTGGCGAACTCGAGGTATTGCATGCGCTGCAGCTTGTCGATCGTCGAGGCGTAGGGGCTGTCTTCCGATTCCAAGTCGTAGCGCAGCCCGTCGGCACCGAGATAGCCGGCGACATTGATGGTGGGCACATCTGACCTTGTCGCAAGCAGGGCCTTTTGGTAATTGGTGAGCGGGGCGCCGATCTTATTAAGGGTAATGGCTGCAATCTCGTTTGCCCCGACGGTGTCGTAGACGTTGAGCTCGGTATTGCCGGCGATCTCATAGTTAGCCCAGACGAGATATGTCGACTGATAGATACGGAAAGCGTGGCTTGCCGTATCTTCCTGAGGGTACAGCTCGTCGTTGAGAGTCGTTGCGGCGCTCGGCTGATGGTCGCCAAAAAAGACAAGAACAACCGGTCTGCCGATGTTGCGGAGCTCGTTGATAAAGTACTCGAGGTCCCGGTCGGATGCGTTGATGCAGGTGAGATAGGTGTTGAGCGCGCTGTTGGCGCCTTCGCTGGCTCCCTCGACCCAATAGTTTGTCAGCTCTTCGGCGGGAACGGTGCCATAGTCGTAGCCGCCGTGATTTTGCATCGTGACGTCAAAGATGAACTGCGGCGCTTCGTCGGTTCTAAGCAGGTCGAGTATCTTGTCGTAGGTGGCGTAGTCGCATACGCCGGCATGGTAATAGGGCGCACCTTCGAAATCGCCGATTGAAAGAAAGTCTCCAAAGCTCAGCTGCTGATAGATTTTATCTCGATGGTAGTTGACGGGGTTTTGCGGGTGCATAGCGGTAGTGGTATACCCAAGCTCTTTAAGGTCCTTTGCCAGGCTGTTTACGCCATTCATCTGATACAGCTGATAGGGGATCTTGCCTAATCCGACAAAGGCCGTTGTCGCTCCGGTCAAAAATTCGAATTCGGAGTTCGCCGTTCCGCCACCGGCGACCGAAGCGAGCATGGTGCCGCGAACAAGTGTGTCGGGAAGCGAGTTGTAGAATGCGGGGCCGGTGTACCCGGCCGCCTGGAGCTGCTCAAAGCACGAAAGGTCGCTAAAACTCTCATTCATGACGGCAACAATCGTCGGCTTGATTTCATTGAACTGGGCAACGGCCGCCGCGCGCTGCTCGCTCGAGCCATATGTGCTGTCGTAGGCGGCGGCGAGCTCCTGCTCGATGCTCTGCGCCTCATCGGGCGTATAGTCTTCGGGCTTCTCAATGGGCAACTCGTTGACCATTTCGGTGAACGAAGTGATAAAACCCTGAGACGCATACGTGGTGATGGGCTGCCAACGGTCAAATCCAAAATCCAGCGCCTGCTCCAAGTCGATGTTGGAAAAGCCTGAGAGCCCCACAACGGTCACTAGCAGAAAAGCACAGAGGTTAGTGGCGATAGCGGGGAAGACATGGGTGGGCGTACGGAGCTTTCGCGGTCGGATGAGCGAAAGAAGCCCCAGGGAAATCTCCAGCAGGGCGAGAGAGGTTACGATTCCGGCGGTAAAGGTAAACTCGTATCCCTCGCTCACTTCCATTGCGGTGCCAAGGGCCAAGATATCGCTTGGCAGGATGGCTTCGCCTTTAAACGTTATGACGAAGTGCTCGGCAATGCCAAGGATGCAGCAGACGACGGGCACGAGAGCCATGACGCCTCCATGACGCTGTCCCAGCAAATAAAGGGAGAGCAGAACCGTCGCGAGCAGCCCGACGGAAAACCCGAATGAGTTGGCGGGAATGCGATAGAACGTTTCGTTGCAGGCAATTTCGAGTGAAACGAACGAGAGCGCTGAAACAGCGGCGATGACAAGGATGTCACGGCAAATACAGGCAACCGTTCCCGTCGCAAGGTCGGTTTGGTCGATAAGTCCCGAAACCAAGGGCTCGACAAGAAGCATGACGGCGGCAGCACCGAGCGCCGAATAAGAAAGGACCCATAGGGAGCTGCCCTCATTTACGAGCAATTGATTCGTAACCCATGCAGCTACCACGCCGAGCGGGATGAGGAGCGTCGCGCACCAAAAGACGCGGGCAATGGGTGGCTTTTCGTTGCGTTTGATTGAAAAATACACGCGCACGACGACGGCGGCCACGATAAGGACGGCGATGAATGTGGGCAGATTGGCCATGTCGCTCGAAGTGATTTCAAGGGGGATATCTTCGGTCATGGACGTTCCTCTGGTACAACAAATTAAGTTCAGTATTAGATTACTGTAACCTTTCCACGGCATTTCGAGAAACAAAGCGCCCGATACGCAAAGCTAAAGGTCTGCGAATCTTGTATTACGAACATCTGTGCGCGTCGAGTGCGCTAAACTCATCGGCAGTATGATTCGATGCAATAGGAGGCAAGGAGCTTCCATGTCTGATTCTTCTATCGTTATTCGCGGCGCCCGTGAGCACAACCTCCGTGATATCGATGTTTCCATTCCGCGTGACCAACTCGTGGTCATTACCGGTCTTTCTGGCTCGGGCAAGAGTTCGCTGGCATTTGACACTATCTATGCCGAGGGTCAGCGTCGATACGTCGAGAGTCTTTCGAGCTATGCGCGCCAGTTCTTGGGACAGATGGACAAACCCGACTTGGATTCAATCGACGGCCTTTCGCCGGCGGTGTCGATCGACCAAAAGACGACGTCTAAAAACCCTCGCTCGACGGTTGGCACCGTAACCGAGATTTATGACTATCTGCGCCTGCTGTTCGCCCGTGTGGGCACCCCGCACTGTCCCGAATGCGGCCGTGTCATTGAGCGCCAGACGACCGACCAGGTTGCCGACAAGGTCTTGACGGCGGGGGAGGGCCGCCGCGCGTTTGTGCTGGCACCGGTGGTGCGCGGGCGAAAAGGCGAGTACACCAAACTGTTTGAGGATCTTCGCGCCGAGGGCTTTAGCCGCGTGCGTGTCGACGGTGAAGTGCGCTCGCTCGACGATCAGATCGATCTGGACAAGAAGTTCAAGCACGATATCGAGGTCGTGGTCGACCGCATCGTGATCCGTGAGAACTCTCTGGGCCGTATCGCCGAGTCTGTTGAGCAGGCGACCGCGCTGGCGCACGGCAATGTGAACGTATACTTGCTGCCCGACCGCGACGCTCCCGAGGGGACCGAAGGCGAGTTGCTGGAGTATTCGCTGGCGTTAGCGTGCCCGGAGCATGGGCACTCCATCGATGACCTGCAGCCGCGTGATTTCTCGTTCAACGCGCCCTATGGCGCGTGCCCAGAGTGCGATGGCCTGGGCTTTAAGAAGACGGTCGATGCCGAGGCCCTAATCGAAGACCCCTCGAAGTCGATCGCCGACGGGGTCTTTGGCAGCCTGTTTGGCAACTCTAACTACTATCCGCAGATTTTCGCTGCGGTCTGCAAACACTTTAAGGTGAGCGTCGATACGCCGTGGGAGGATCTGCCTCCGCGGGTGCGTCGCGCGTTTTTAGACGGCATGGGCGACCAGAAGATTTCGGTCGACTATCAAAAGCTCGATGGGCGCCGCAGCCAGTGGGACACCAAGTTCTCGGGCGTGCGCAATATCCTGTACGAGCGCTATACCGAGACGACGAATGAGAACACCAAGGCGCGCTTGGAGAAGTACATCCGCGAGGAGCCGTGCTCGAGCTGCCACGGCGCTCGTTTGCGCCCCGAAATGCTCGCTGTTACCGTAGGCGGTAAGTCCATTTACGAGGTCTGTTGCCTATCGTGCCGCGAGTCGCTCGAGTTTTTTGAGGGCTTGGAGCTTACCGAGCGCCAACAATTTATCGGCGGGCGCATCGTTAAGGAAATCCTGGAGCGCCTGCGCTTTCTGGTCGATGTCGGACTCGACTATCTGACCCTCGACCGTGCCTCGGCGACGCTTTCCGGAGGCGAGGCCCAGCGCATTCGCCTGGCAACGCAGATCGGCGCCGGCCTCATGGGTGTGCTGTACATTTTGGACGAGCCGTCGATCGGCCTCCATCAGCGCGATAACGAGCGCCTGATCAAGACGCTTGAGCGCCTACGCGATATCGGCAATACCGTCATCGTCGTCGAGCATGATGAGGATACGATTCGTGCTGCCGACTATGTGATCGACATGGGCCCCGGTGCGGGCGTGAACGGCGGACACGTGGTCGCCGCGGGAACGCCTGCCGATATCATGGCGTGCCCCGATTCGATGACGGGTGCCTACCTGACCGGCAAGCGAATGATTCGGGTTCCCGATGAACGCCGCAAGCCCGGTCGCGGCTGCCTTAAGATCACGGGCGCCCGTGCCAACAACCTCAAAAACGTTACCGCCAAGATCGAGTTTGGTACGCTTACGGTCGTTACCGGCGTGTCGGGATCGGGTAAGAGCTCCCTGGTTACCGACACCATCGCACCTGCCCTTACGAATGCCATTCACCGTTCGACGCGCCCTGTGGGTCCGTATAAGAAAATCGAGGGCATCGAGTGTATCGATAAGGTTATCGATATCGACCAGTCGCCGATTGGTCGCACGCCGCGTTCCAACCCTGCTACGTACATTGGCCTGTGGGATGATCTTCGCGCGCTGTTTGCGAGTACGCCGGAGTCGAAGGCGCGTGGCTACTCGCCGGGACGTTTCTCCTTTAACGTGAGCGGCGGTCGCTGCGAAGCATGCAAGGGCGACGGACAAATTAAGATCGAGATGCACTTCCTTCCCGATATCTATGTCCCCTGTGAGGTCTGCGGCGGCAAACGCTATAACCGCGAGACGCTTGAGGTCACCTACCGTGGTAAGACCATCTCGGACGTGCTCGACATGAGCGTCACCGAGGCACTGGCCTTCTTTGGGAATATCCCGCAGATTAAGCGCAAGCTCCAGACGCTGTACGATGTAGGCTTGGGCTACGTGAGCCTGGGCCAGCCCGCCACGACGCTCTCGGGCGGCGAGGCGCAGCGTGTGAAGCTCGCCAAGGAGCTTCATCGACGCCAGACGGGCAAGACGTTCTATATTTTGGATGAGCCGACGACCGGCCTTCATTTTGAGGACGTCCGCCAGCTGCTCGATGTGCTGCAGCGCTTGGTCGATGCGGGCAACACGGTGCTGGTGATTGAACACAACCTTGATGTCATCAAGGTTGCCGACCGCCTGATCGATATGGGCCCCGAGGGCGGTAACGGCGGCGGAACCGTCGTGGTTTCGGGCACACCGGAGCAGGTTGCGGACTGTCCGCAAAGTTATACGGGCAAGTTTTTGGCGCCGTTGCTCAGGCGTGACCGGGAGCGTCAGGCTCAACTTGATGCTCAATAAATAGGCGATTCAGTTTATGGGCGCCATCGACTCCTTGTGATTCGATGGCGCTTGCTGTGTCGAAGTGACGTATGCAGCCGAATTGGACATATACTTAATCTTTGCGTCCGAATGCGAGGGAAAGGATATGCCATGGCAAAGGCTGTAAAGACGCCAAAAACCAATGCGATGCGCGAGCTGGAAAGCGCCGGCATTTCCTATGTTCTACATACGTACGAAGACGATGGTGATGAGTCGGCGGGCCTGGGGGTCGCGATTTCGGAGCAGCTTGGCGAGGAGCCCGGACAAGGATTTAAGACCTTGGTCTGCGTGACGCCGTCCAACGACCATGTCGTGTGCTGCATCCCTGTTGCCGACGAGCTCGATCTAAAGTCCGCCGCGCGTGCCGCGGGGGAGAAGTCCTTGGCCATGATGCATGTGAAGGATTTGCTTGCGGCGACTGGCTACGTTCGCGGCGGCTGCAGTCCGGTCGGTATGAAAAAACGCTACCGGACGCTCATTGATGAGACATGTGTCCTTTGGGATACCATTTTTATTTCGGGAGGCAAGCGTGGTTATCAGCTTGAGCTTGCACCCGATGATTTAATTGCATTTTGCGGGGCGACGGTCGCCCCGATTACGAGAGAGGACTGAGCGATGCCGCAGGAAGAATTGAAGTGCGGAGCTCATTTTGCAAAAGAATCTGCGCCTCAGACACCCTCATCCGAAGCTTCTTCGTCGCGAGATGGCACTGATGATATGGGCTCGTCGGACTACTCCACGGTTGGTCGTTCCGCCGGGCTTATGACCATCCTGACCATCGTGTCTCGCGTCACCGGCTTTATCCGCACATGGGCAATGGCGGCCGCTATCGGCATGTCGCTGCTCTCGTCCTCCTATCAGGTCGCCAACAACCTGCCCAATATGCTCTACGAACTCGTGATGGGCGGCATGCTCGTGACGGCGTTTTTGCCCGTGTACATGGGCGTGAGGCGTGAGCAGGGTCGCGAGGCCTCGAACGAGTACGTGGGCAACCTGCTCGGTATTCTGCTATTGGTGCTGGGTGGCATTTCGTTGCTGGGGACCGTGTTCGCTCCGGGCTTTATTTGGACGCAATCGTTCCTTTCGGGTGACGGCGGCAGCATGGATACCGCTGCGTTCATGTTCCGTTTCTTCGCCATCCAGATTCTGTTTTATGGTTTGGGCTCGGTGTTCTCGGGCGTTCTCAACGCACACCGCGACTACTTCTGGTCGACGTTTGCCCCGGTCCTCAACAATGTGATCGTCATTGCGAGCTTTATGGGCTTTGCGCCCGTGTCCGCACAGTTTGGCGAACGTGCCGGCATCATCTTGATTGCGGCCGGTACGACCCTCGGTGTCTTTGTTCAGATGGCTTGTCAGATCCCCGCGCTTGGCAAGCACGGCGTGCATCCCCATATCCATATCGACTTTAAGGACCCCGCACTGCGCCAGACGATTGCGCTCGGTATCCCGACGCTGCTCGCTACGGTGTGCATGTTTGTCTCGACTTCTATCACGAACGCTGCCGCGCTGGTGGTCCAGCCCGAGACCGGTCCTTCCGTCATCGCCTATGCGCGCCTGTGGTACACGCTGCCCTACGCGCTGATTGCCGCCTCGCTTTCGACGGCGCTCTATACCGAGCTCTCTCACGACGCACAGGAGAAGGATTACGACAGCGTTCGCACGGGCATTTCGCGTGGCGTCGCCCAGATGCTGTTCTTCCTGGTTCCGTTCGCGCTGTACCTGATTGTCTTCGCGCGTCCGCTCAACATGATCTACTGCGCTGGCAAGTTCGATGAGTCCGGCGTGGCGCTGGTGTCCGAGTTCCTTGTCTACCTGGCGTTCTCGCTGCCGCTCTACGGCGTGGTCGTGCTGATGCAGAAGAGCTTCTCTGCCTTGCTCGACATGAAGCCCTATAGCCGCTATTGCCTGTATTCCGCCATCGGCCAGGCCGGCTCGGTTCTGCTGTTTGGCGTTGTGCTGGGCTTCGGTATGCCGGCAATCGCGCTTTCGTATGTCGTCGACTACGTGATCTTGGTCGGTTGCTCGCTGTGGTGGCTGCGTCGTCGTCTGCGTGGTCTTCAGGTTAAATCTATCCTGCATGGCGGTTTCTTTGGCCTTTTGCTCGGTGGCCTGGGTGCTGCCGCAGGCGCCGGCGTCATGTGGGCGCTTGAGCACTTTGTCGGGGCACTTGGCGGCTCGATTCTGATTACTCTTGGCTACGTTTGCGTTGCGGGTGTCGTCTCGCTTGCTGTTACCTTTGGCCTTGCCGTCGTCCTTAAGATGCCCGAGGTCTCGGCGCTGATTCGTCGCAAGTAGGTGCGCGTGGCCGGTCACGACAACATTCCAACGCTTGCCGAGCAGGTTTCGCGCGTTCCCACGCAGCCCGGCTGCTACCTTTGGAAAGACGCCAAGGGCGATGTCATCTACGTGGGCAAGGCGAAAAACCTGCGCGCCCGTATGCGTCAGTACGTGACGCTGCAGGACGAGCGCCAGAAGATCCCGCTGATGATGCAGCTGGTGGCGAGCTTTGACTATATCGTGGTGGAGACCGAGCACGAGGCGTTGGTGCTCGAGCGCAATTTGATTGGTCAGTACCATCCGTACTTTAACGTCGACCTCAAGGATGACAAGAGCTACCCCTTTATCGCCATTACAAAGGGCGACCTGTATCCCGCTATCAAATACACGCGTGAGCGTCATAAGCCGGGAACGCGCTATTTTGGACCTTATACCGATAGCCGCGCGGCACGTGAGACGATAGATACGCTGCGCAAGGTTATCCCCATCTGCTCCGCATCCTGTGCGGAGTGGCGTCGTTGTCGCCGTATCGTCGAGTCCCACAAGGGCGAGGAAGACATCGTCAATATGATTTGCGCGCAAAACGGGCGCCCCTGCTTTGACTACCATGTCGGGCGCGGCCCGGGTGCGTGTGTCGGCGTGATTTCCCCGGCAGACTATGCCAAGAACGTCAAGCGTGTCGAGCGCTTTTTGTCGGGCCATCGCAAGGATGTCGTCGATGAGCTGACCTCCGAGATGACGGATGCCGCTGAGGCGCTCGACTTTGAGCGCGCGGCACGCGTCAAACGTCGTTTGGAGGTCATCAGGGGTCTGGACGATCGTCAGCAAGTCGTTTTTCCCTCCAGTGTCGATATAGATGTCATCGGTTTCTATCGCGAGGAGACCATCTCCGCCGCTTGCGTCTTCGTCGTTCGCGAGGGCCGAACAGTTCGCACCTGCGAGTTCATTCTCGACAAGGGTCTTGATGTTGACGAGGAAGAGCTCCAGTCGGGCTTTCTTAAGCGCTATTACGACGAGACGGCTGATATTCCAGCTGAGGTCAACCTTTCCGTCGATCTTGAGGATGCGGAAGCGCTGGGGGAGTGGCTTGCGGGCAAGCGTGAGCGTTCCTGCCATCTCCATAGGCCGCAGCGTGGCGAAAAGCACCGTCTGCTCGATATGGCATCCAAAAATGCGCGCCATGCCCTCATGCGCTACATGATGCGAACGGGGTACGCTGACGACCGCACCAATCAAGCGCTCCTGGAGCTCGAAAGTGCGTTGGCGCTGCCATCGCCGCCGTTGCGTATCGAGTGCTTCGATATCTCTACACTTCATGGCACCTTTACGGTCGCCTCGATGGTGGTGTTTACCAACGGGCGCGCCGACAAGAGTCAGTATCGTCGTTTTAAAATTCAGGCCGAATTGGACGAGGCAAACGACTTCGTGTCGATGTCCGAGGTTTTGGGACGACGTTATGCTCCCGAGCGCATGGCCGACGAGCGCTTTGGCTCGCGCCCCGATTTGCTCGTTGTCGATGGCGGTAAGCCGCAATTGACCGCTGCGATCAAGCAACTTGAGGCTCTTGGGCTCGATATACCAGTTTGTGGCTTGGCAAAGGCCGATGAGGAGGTTTTCGTGCCTTGGGACGAGACTCCCGTCGTGCTGCCGACCGGGTCCGCGTCGCTCTATCTAATTAAACAGGTGCGCGATGAATCGCACCGTTTTGCCATCACGTTCCATCGCGAATTGCGCGATAAAGCCATGACGGTTTCGGTACTCGATGACGTTCCAGGCGTGGGACCCACCAGAAAACGTGCCCTTATGCGCCATTTTGGCTCGATGAAGCGTTTGCGCGCGGCGAGCGAGCAAGAGATCGCGGAAGTTCGAGGCATTCCTGCCGATGTCGCCAAAGCGGTTCACGAGGCGCTCGTTGCATGGAATGCCGAGCGCGCCGAGGCGGCGGCAAAGCAATCCGAAAACTAAACACGCCTCTAAACAACTGATATACATGATTGCGTGATTTTCAATCATTTATTTCACGGCGATTACCAGCCGATTTCGGGTTTAATTAACGCTAAAACGTTTGACTAGCCATGGTGAACAACCCTGCTATCCTGCGGGTTGACGAAGACTGATATCTCACCTCGTCGATACATACTGTCTGGCGAATCGTTTGTCAATGAATTCGGTGAACGGTAGTAAATACCGTTCAAGCGTATGTATGTATCGGTCGCCGAGCGCGGCACCTCAGTTGGGTTCGTCGGTAGGTAAGGTATATATCGTCCGCAAGTTGCGCGGGGGCACGTCTGGGTGCTCCCGGGTAAGATTCTCTATTGATAGGAGAAGACATGGCCATCATCAACAAGGGTATGTCCAGGCGTTCGTTCCTCGGCCTCACCGGCAGCGTCGCTGCTGTCGCAGGGCTTGGTCTCACCGGCTGCGGTGGCAGCTCCAGCGACGAGGGTTCCGCTTCCGGTTCCACCGATTCCGCCAACCGTGGCGGCGGCGTGATCACCGCTGGTTCCGCTTACGCTCCGTCCAGCTTCGATCCCGCCAGCACCGGCTCCGCTGTGGGCCTGGGTGCTAACTGGCACGTCGTCGAGGGCCTCTATGGCATCGATTACCACGACTACAGCACCTTCAACGAGCTCGCCACCGACGATCCCAAGTCTGTGGACGACACCACTTTCGAGGTCACCATCCGCAAGGGCGCCAAGTTCTCCGATGGCACCGAGGTCACCGCTGACGATGTCGTTGCCTCCTACACCGCTTGCGCCGCTTCCGCTACCTATGCTCCGTTCTTCCAGCCCTTCGAGTCCATCGAGGCCAAGGACGCCAGCACCGTGACGGTCAAGACCAAGGTCCCCAACTTCTCCCTGCTCAAGGATCGTCTGGCCATCGTCCGCGTTACCCCGGCCACCCAGACCGAGGAGGATCGCGCCAAGCAGCCGATCGGCTCCGGCCCCTGGATGTACGACTCTATCTCCGATACCGAGATCACCCTGGTTCCCAACCCCGAGTACAACGGTGAGTATGCTGCCGAGGATAAGAAGATCCAGTACAGCATCCTGACCGACCCCACCGCTCGCGTTACCGCTCAGCAGGAGGGCTCCACGCTCGTTATGGAGCTCGTTACCGCTGACGCCGTCGACCAGCTCGAGAGCGCCGGCTGCAAGATCGATAACGTTCAGGGTTTCGGCACCCGCTTCATCATGTTCAACGTCGCCAAGGAGCCTTGGAACAACGTCAAGGTCCGTCAGGCTGTCATGTATGCGCTCGACACCGAGAAGATGGTCAGCAACACCTTCGCCGGCCTTGCCACCGCTGCCAGCTGCTACCTGCCCAAGAGCTTCACCAACTATCATGAGGCTTCCACGGTGTACAAGACCGACGCCAAGAAGGCTAAGAAGCTCATCGAGGAGTCTGGCATCACCCCGGGTGCCATCACCCTGCGCACCACCGACAACGAGCAGATTAAGGGTATGGCCGCCCAGGTCAAGAACGACCTCGACGCTCTCGGCTTCGATGTCACCATCCAGACCGATACCTCGCCGGCCACCTACGCTGCCATCGACGGCGGCGAGGCCTACGATATCCTCCTTGCCCCTGGCGATCCTTCCTGCTTCGGCGCCGACCCCGACCTGCTGCTCAACTGGTGGTACGGCGACAACGTCTGGATGCAGACCCGTTGCCCGTGGAAGGAGTCCGCTGAGTGGCAGAAGCTCCACGGTCTCATGGACGAGGCTCTTGCCGCTGAGGGCGATGAGCAGCAGAAGAAGTGGAACGAGTGCTTCGACATCATTGCCGACAACGCCGTTCTGTACCCCGTTGTCCACGTCAAGACCGTCTCCGCTTCCTGGGACGATCCGTCCACTGCGCCCAACGGCGAGGCCCTCGATGGCTTCAAGGGCATCGGTACGACGAGCATGTCCTTCAGGGGCGTTGCGACCGTCAAGGCGTAAGACTCGCTTGAGTCTGTATGCAGGATGTCGGTCGTTGGGACCGTATCCTCATAGTTGAAACAAAGACCCGGGCGACCTCGATGTCGCTCGGGTCTTGTAATGAGTATCCGTACTCATATACCAGTTGGTCCTACCGACAAAAGAAAGGGGAGAGAACGTGAACAACTTGCTACGTTTGATTGGAAGGCGTCTTGTGGCGCTGCCGATCATGGCATTGGGCGTCACCGTCCTGGTGTTCTTCCTTATGTCGTTCTCCAAGACCGACCCCGCCTACACGGCGTTGGGTGACGGTGCCTCGCCCGAGGCGGTTGCCGAGTACCATGAGAAGTATGGTCTGGACGACCCCTGGCCCGTGCGCTACGTGCGCTATATGGGCGATTTGATCCATGGTGACATGGGCACCTATGGTGCTGCTCGCAACTCCGTTGCCAAGCGCATCTCCACGGCCCTGCCCGTCACGATGCAGCTGACCTTCATCGGCCTTGCCATCGGTGCGGTCGTTTCGTTTTTACTCGGCGTCATCGCGGCACTGTATCGCGACAAATGGCCGGACCAAGTGATCCGCGTCTTTTCCATCGCCGGCTTGGCAACCCCGTCGTTCTGGCTTGCCGTTCTGTTGATCCTGCTGTTCTCTTCCTACCTTAAGGTGCTTCCGGCATCGGGTGCTCTGCCTCACTTCACCACGAATCCGGCTGGCTATCTGGGACGTATGATCATGCCCGCTATCGCCTTGGCATTTCCGCTGACGGGCCAGATGACTCGTATCGTGCGTACCGCCATGGTCGAGGAGCTCGATAAGGATTATGTCCGTATGGCTCGCGGCGCCGGCGTTCCCGAGAAGGTCGTCGTCGGCATCAACGTTCTTCGCAATGCGCTGATCACCCCGGTCACCACCCTCGGTCTTAAGATCGGTTACCTCATGGGCGGCGCCGTCGTCATCGAGGTTATCTTCAACCTCCCCGGCATGGGCACCGCGATTCTGCAGGGCGTTCAGGGCAACGAGGCGAACCTGGTTCAGGGCGTCGTTATCGTCGTTGCTCTTGCCTTCATCATCATCAACATCGTGGTTGACATGCTCTACCTGCTCATCAACCCGCGCATCAGGACGGTGTAGATTATGGTAAAGATTCGAGAGAAGCAAACCGAGCAGCTCGAGAAGGCTGCCTCCAAGGGGCTCAAGCTCGGTGGCTGGAAGAAGATGACGCTGTCTTCTAAGATTGCCGCCGTCGTGCTGGTGCTGGTCGCCCTGACTGCGATTCTGGCGCCCCTTCTTGCCCCCTATAGCCCGGTCGAGATCTTTACGGCTCGCCAGGCTCCCGGCAACGGATTTATCTTCGGTACCGACGATAAGGGTCGCGATATTCTGTCGCGTATGCTCTACGGTGGTCGTTACTCGCTGATTATCGGCTTTGGCGCCACTGCCATGGCTCTGGTCTGCGGCTCGGTCGTGGGCGCCCTTGCAGCGGTTTCGCGCAAGGCCGTCTCCGAGACGATCATGCGTATCTTGGACATCATCATGTCCATCCCGGGCATCGCCCTCGCGGCCGTCTTCGTCTCCATCCTGGGCAACTCCGTGCCGTCGATCATCTTCGCCATCGGCTTTATGTACACTCCGCAGATTGCCCGTATCGTGCGCGCCAACATCGTGTCCGAGTACGGCGAGGACTATGTCCGCGCGGTCATCGTTTCCGGCGCCAAGGCTCCGTGGATTTTAATCAAGCATGTTCTGCGTAACTGCATCGCCCCGATCATGGTCTTCACCGTTACCCTAGTCGCCGACGCCATCATCTTCGAGGCTTCGCTGACCTTCATCGGCGCTGGTATCCAGGAGCCCACCGCTACCTGGGGCAACATCCTCGCCGACGCCCGCGGCGGCGTGCTCGCCGGCCGTTGGTGGCAGGCGTTGTTCCCGGGCCTGGCCATCATGATCACCTGCCTGGCGCTCAACATCCTCTCCGAGGGCATTACCGACGCCATGGCCGCTGCTCCCTCCGCCGCCCTGGATCCGACCGATTCCTCCAAGCGCCGCGAGGCCGACCTGCTGGTCTCCGACCCCGTTCGCGCCTACAAGGAGCAGGCCCAGTCCCTCTCCGCTCGCCTTGGCGCCCTGCGCGATGTCGAGCTCAAGCGTGACGATCGCCATGTGCCCGACGAGTCTGTCGAACCGATTCTCTCGGTCCGTGACTTCTGCATTCAGTTTGAGCATCACGGTGATATCAACGTCGTCGACCATGTCAACTTTGACGTCCGTCCTGGTCAGACCATGGGCCTGGTGGGCGAGTCCGGTTGCGGTAAGTCCATCACCACGCTGGCCATCATGGGCCTGACCGACGACGATGAGCACCTTTCCGGCGAGGTCCTCTGGGAGGGCCGCGACCTGCTCAAGATGAGTAAGAAGGAGTGGTTCGGCCTGCGCGGTACCGATATCGCTATGGTCTATCAGGACGCCCTGTCCTCGCTCAATCCCTCCATGCTCATCTCTGCCCAGATGAAGCAGCTCACCAAGCGTGGCGGCACCCGTAGCGCCGAGGAGCTCCTGGAGCTCGTGGGCCTCGACCCCAAGCGTACGCTCGAGAGCTATCCGCACGAGCTTTCCGGTGGTCAGCGTCAGCGCGTTCTGATTGCTATGGCCCTTACCCGCGACCCCAAGCTGGTCATCTGCGACGAGCCCACGACCGCCCTGGACGTTACCGTCCAGAAGCAGGTCATCAAGCTGCTCAACGACCTTCAGGCCAAGCTCGGCTTTGCCATGATCTTCGTCTCGCATGACCTGGCGCTGGTCGCCGAGGTCGCCCATAACATCACGGTGATGTACGCCGGTCAGGTTATCGAGCAGGCGCCCACCAAGGAGCTGCTCACCAACCCGATCCACGAGTACACCCGCGGTCTTCTGGGTTCCGTCCTGTCCATCGAGAGCGGTTCGGGCCGCCTGCACCAGGTGCCCGGCGCCGTTCCGAGCCCGCGCGATTTCCCCAAGGGCGATCGCTTCGCGCCCCGCTCGAGCCATCCGCGTATTGGCCTGGACACCCGTCCGGTCTTCAAGCGCGTGCCCGGCACCGAGCATTTCTATTCCGAGCTCCCCGACGAGGTGCTCAAGGCAAATGGTTTGACCCCTCACGCGGAGGTGATGTAGATGAGCGAGACCGCAGTCAACGGCGTCGAGCCGATCATCTTCCTTGATGACGTCCACGTCACCTTTAGGACCCGTACCGGCTCGATTCTGCACCCTAACCTGGTTCACGCCGTCCAGGGTGTAACGATTAGGCTCATGCCCGGTCAGACGATCGGCATCGTCGGCGAGTCCGGTTGCGGTAAGTCCACCACCGCCAACGTCATGTGCGGCCTGCAGGCCCCCACGAGCGGCAAGGTCTACTTTAAGGGCAAGGACGTTACCAAACGTACCGCCGAGGACCGTCGCCACATGGGTCGCGTCATCTCGGTCGTGTTCCAGAACCCGGCCACGGCACTCAACCCCCGCATGGTCGTTCGCGAGCAACTGCTCGACCCCATGCGCGTCCACAACCTGGGTACCGAGGCCGAGCAGGAGAAGCGCGTCAAGGAGCTCTTGGAGCTCACCGGTCTGCCCAGCTCCGCCGCCGAGGTTCTTCCCGGCCAGCTTTCGGGCGGCCAGCGCCAGCGCGTCGCAATTGCCCGTGCCCTGTCGCTGAACCCCGATGCCATCATCGCCGACGAGCCAACCTCGGCTCTGGACGTTTCGGTCCGCGCGCAGATTCTGAACCTGCTGACCGACCTTAAGAAGGAGCTCGGCCTGGCCATGGTGTTCATCAGCCATGACATCCAGACGGTCCGCTATATCTCTGACGACATCATCGTTATGAATGGCGGCAAGATCGTCGAGCAGGGCGAGGCCAAGCAGGTCTTCCAGCACCCCCAGGACCCCTACACCAAGATGCTGCTCGGCGCTGCGCCGTCGCTGCTGCATCCCAAGCTCGGCGAGTAGCCTCGCTTTCCCTCCCGTGCGCCCGGTTCCCTTGCCGGGCGCACCTCCGTTGCGATTTCGAAAGGTTGGGTTCACGAGCCATGCCAAGTGCTCAGGAGCTACAACATCAATTTGGTGAATATCGAGGCGCCATGCCCCGTCCATCAGATTTCGATCTCTTTTGGAAGGATCGCATGGCCGAGGCCGACGCGGTCGGGCTTGACTATGCGATCGAGACGGCATCGGTCACAGATGCCGTGACCTGCCAGCTTTTCGACCTCTGGTATACCGGCATGTGTGGCGCTCGCCTGCATGCCAAGTACCTTAAACCCGTCTCGGACGAGCCCGTGCCATTGGTACTTCAGTTCCATGGATATCCGGGTGCAAGCCGCAGCTGGTTTGAGCAGGCGTCGTTTGCGGGCATGGGCATGGCACTCATCGCCCTCGACTGCCCCGGTCAAGGAGGTCCCTCCGAGGACATTGGTGGATTTGAGGGCACAACGGTCGCGGGCCATATCGTCGCCGGTATCGACGGCGACCCGGCCAACCTCTACTATGTCCGCTTGCACCAAGATATTCGCATCCTGTGTCGCATCGTTCGCGAGCTCGAGGGCATCAATCTTGCCCGTGTGTTTGTGAACGGCGCGTCGCAGGGCGGCGGTTTGGGCATTGCGACCTGTGCACTTAACAGCGAGCTTATCAATCGCGCCGCCATCCTCTATCCCTTCCTGTCGGATTTCCGCCTGGTCTGGGACTTGGATGCCGACGACATTGCCTACGAGGGCCTGCGCTATTGGTCTCGCTGGTTTGACGAGGACTCGACTCGTATCGACGAAGCCTATGCCAAGCTGGCGTACTTCGATTCCAAGAACTTTGCCCCTATGGTCAAATGCCCCGTGCTGTTTGGCACCGGCACAGCCGATACCGTCTGTCCGCCAGCGACGCAGTTTGCGGTCTATAACAACCTGACCTGTGAAAAGCGTCATGAGTTCTTTGAAGGCTTTGGCCACGAGGAGATTCAGGATTTTGACGATCTGATCATTCCGTTTTTCTGCAAGGGAGGGGAGGCTCATGTCTAAGTGCGAGAGCAATGTCGGCGAGCTGATTGTCCCCGACCTTGTGGGGATTCCCGGGACGGTTTCGTCAAGGCTCTCTGAATATCGGGACTGGCACGGTGATGTTCAGGCAGATGTTTCTGATTTGGAGACATGTGCTATGAATCTTGAGATTCAAGGCCTGGCCATTACGGCGATCGATTTCGCCAATCCGTATGCCCGCTACTCCGAGGTTTCCTTTGAGCTTGGTGGCGATGTGGTCCACGCACGTTTGATCGAGCCTGCCGGTCGCGCCCGAGCATCCGAGCTTGTGCCGCTATGTCTGATGTTTCACGACATCGACCGACCCGTGCGGGGATGGCATCACATGACGAGGTTTGCGGCCATGGGATATGCCGTGCTTGCGCCGGACGATGAGGCGATTGGACCCAGCGATCTGCGGCAGGGGATTACCTCGCCTGCTTTTGTCAGGCGCGTCCGTTGGGGCTGCGCGTTGGCGGAGGTCGCGCGCAATCTTGATGGCATGGACCCCGACCGCATCTTTGCATGGGGCGAGGGTCTTGGCGGCGGAGTCGCGCTGGCGGTTTCTGCTCTGGACGAGCGGGGCCTCGCCCGCACGGCGGTTGCCAATCCGCTTCCTGGCGGCCTCGAGGTGCTGTCGTCTCGGGTGCGCGGATCGGTGCTCATGGGCACATCGCTTATGGATACCGTGAGCGATCCCAAGGATCAGTTTGCCGTATTCAACGGTCTTGAGTGTGACCGGAGGCATATCATCTATGCAAAATACGCTCACGAGCGCATCAATGCGTTCGAAAACGAAGTCGTAGACTTTTTTAACCAAACGTTCCACTCGTGTTCTTTGGCCTAGACGGCCTGGACACTGCCAACAAGAGTGGGTGGCATAGGGCCGCCCGCCAGACAACTAAGGAGATTCTTGTGGCAACTCAGAAATTCACCGGCGTTATCCCTCCCGTCGTTGTTCCCGATACCGAAGATCACCAGCTCGATGTTGCCTCCTTTGAGCGCAGCATCAACCGCATGATCGATGCCGGCGTCGATGGCCTGTTCTTCTTGGGCTCTTCGGGTGAGGTCGTTTTCTCCACCGACGAGCGTCGTCGCCAGATCATCGCCGAGGCCGTCCGCATCGTCGACCACCGCGTGCCTGTTCTGGTCGGCATCATCGATACCGAGACCGAGCGCATGATTGAGCACGGCAAGGTCGCTCAGGAGCTGGGCGCCGATGCCCTCGTCGCCACCTGCCCGTTCTATGCCCTGCAGGGCATGACCGAGGTCGAGGAGCACTTCCGCATCCTGCACGAGGAGCTTGACCTGCCCATCTTTGCCTATGACATCCCCGTCTGCGTTCACACCAAGCTCCCCTGGAAGCTCCTTGCCAAGCTCGGCGCCGAGGGCGTCCTTGCTGGCGTCAAGGATTCCTCGGGTGATGACATCTCGTTCCGCTACCTCGTTCAGGAGAACGAGAAGAACGGCCATCCGATGAGCATCCTCACCGGCCACGAGGTTGTTGTCGACGGCGCTTACCTCGGTGGCGCCGACGGCTCTGTCCCGGGTCTCGCCAACGTTGAGCCCGAGGGCTACGTTCGTCAGTGGAAGGCCGCTCAGGCTGGTGACTGGGCTACCGTCAAGGCCGAGCAGGATCGCCTCAATGAGATTTCGCACATCTGGGATGTCACCTCGGGCGTCCAGGGCTATGCCGGTGGCGTCGGCGCCTTCAAGACCGCTATGAACCTCATGGGTATCTTCGACAGCCCGACCATGCCGCGCCCGGTGAAGGCCATGACCGGCGAGAACGTCGAGGCTATTAGGAAGGTCCTCCAGGACAACGGCCTCCTGTAAAGCTTTCCCAGGCACCCGACCTCGCCGTTCAACCGTGTGGCCATGACTATTAGGTCAATGGCCACACGGTTTCTCGGCGATCTTGGGCACCAGGAAAACCTTTACTGCGCTGTGACGGCTAGCCTGACGGCGCATTTCCTATAGTTGTTTTTTATCTCCGAAGGAGAGCGACATGGAGAACAAGTACGTCTGTTCTGTCGATATCGGCGGAACTAAGATCGCGACTGCCATCATGGAGTACCCGGCTGACGGTAGTGTGCCCCATCCCGTTTTTGAGGCCGAGGTTCCCACCGAGGCCCAAGAGGGCGGCGAGGCCGTCTTCCAGCGTATCGAGGCGTCCATCAAGGCTGCTCTCGAGGCGAATCCCGATGTCGAGGTCCTTGGCGTCGGTATCGGTGCCGCCGGCGTCGTCGATCCCAAGACGGGCGCCATCGCGTATGCCAATGAGATCATGCCCGGCTGGTCCGGCGTTCAGTTGGGGCCGCGTCTGCGCGAGGATCTCGGTCTTCCCGTTGCCGTTGTAGGCGACGTGCAAGCTCATGCTCTGGGCGAGGCCCACTGGGGCGTCGGCAAGGGCAAGTTCTCCGTCTTGTGTCTTGGCATCGGTACGGGCATCGGCGGCGCATATGTCGAGAACGGCCGCGTGATGCAGGGCTTCCATGGTGCTGCTGGCCATATGGGCCACATCGAGTGCTCGGCTGCCGCCGGCATTCCCTGCGCCTGCGGGCGTTCCGGCCATCTGGAGTCGGTTGCTTCGGGCACTTCCATTGGTCGTATGTACGATGAGCGCTTTGGCCGTGTCGACCCCAGCCGTCCTTCGGTCGGTCGCGATGTGAACGACCTGTGCCGTGCAGGCGACGCAAAGGCGACCGAGGTCATCCATGATGCCGGCTTTGCGTTGGGTGCCAGCTTGGGCTCGCTCGCTAACATCCTGGACCCTGAGGTCATCGTGCTTTCGGGCGGCGTGATTCACCAAGGTCCCGATTGGCGTTCGCAGACGTGGAAGGATTCGGTGCACGAGGGCTATGCCAGCCAGGCGCTCGATCCGCTTCAGGACACGCCGATCCTCATCGGTTCTCTGGAGGGCGATGCTCCGCTCATCGGTGCCGCTGAGCATCTTCTTGCCTCGTTGAAGTAAACGTATCTGCTGTAGGAGCCTCCCGAGACAACACGCCTCGGGAGGCTGTTCTGAGAAAGGTTGCAGCCTTATGACCGTCGATCCTTTGATTCAATCCCTGAAGGGCAAGCTCGTCGTGAGCGTTCAGGCGTATATGGGTGAGCCACTTCGTACGCCCGAGACCATGGCTCAAATGTCTCGCGCTTGCGAGCTCGGCGGCGCTGCCGCCATTCGCTGCCAGGGCCTTGCCGACATTGCCGCCATTAAGGGTCGCTGTGAGGTTCCCGTCATCGGCCTGTGGAAGGATGGGCACGAGGGCGTTTACATCACGCCGACGCTGCGTCACGCTCGCGCCTGCGTTGCTGCCGGTGCCGATATCGTGGCGATCGATGCCACCGATCGTCCGCGCCCCGATGGCAAGACGGTCGAGGATACCTTCCGTCCGCTGCACGAGGAGGGTGTGCTCCTGATGGCGGATTGTGCCACCATCGAGGATATTCGCCGTGCGGTTGATATGGGCTTCGACCTTGTATCCACCACGCTTTCTCACGGCGTCGCCGCCATCGACTGCACCATGGCCGATGGCCCCGACCTGCCGCTCCTGCGTCAGGCGACTGAGGAATTCCCCGGCCTTCCCATCATTTGTGAGGGTCGCGTGCATACGCCCGAGGAGGCTCGCGCCGCGATCGATGCTGGCGCCTGGGCCGTTGTCGTCGGCACCGCCATCACGCACCCCACGAGTATTACAAGTTGGTTCAAGGCTGCGCTTGAGGCGTAAGACAGACCTCGTATCCGCTCGGGGCGGTATACTCAATATAGGCAATTGACCGCGCGGGATCCGGGTTGCTGGGTCCCGCGCTTGTTTTCGGGAGGCAGCACATGCAAAAGGGAGATGCCATGGATGCGGCGGAGCGCTCGGAGCGCATCCCCGATATCGTCATCATCACCGGAATGTCCGGATCGGGCCGCACACAGGCCATGCACGTGTTCGAGGACATGGGCTATTTTTGCATTGATAACCTGCCTCCGCGTCTCATCGCCCAGCTTGCCGAGCTCGTCGGCATCAATACGGGCGTGGGCAGGCATCTCGCCGTCACCTGCGATTTGCGTAGCCAGGGGCTGTTTGACGAGTTGCTCGATGCGGTCGCCGCGCTCGAAGAGCGCGAGATGAGCTGCGACATCGTGTTCCTGGAGGCTTCTGACGAGGTGCTGATTCGTCGCTACAGCGAAAATCGCCGCCGTCATCCCATTGCCAAGCCGGGGGAGACTACGGCCGATGCCATTCAGCGCGAGCGCCTTCAGCTGCAGGGCGTGCGCGACCGAGCCGATATGATTATCGACACGAGCCGTCTGCGCACCTCTGCGCTGCGCAACAAGCTACGTATGGCATTTTCCGAGCTGTCCGACCAGCAGCTCATGGACGTCCACGTATTCTCGTTTGGCTTTAAGCACGGCATGCCCGTCGAGGCGGACATTATGATCGATGTCCGCTTCCTGCCCAATCCGTTCTACGATCCCGAGATGCGCACGATGACCGGTCTCGATAAAAAGGTCTCCGATTTTGTTCTGGACCATCCCAAGACGCAGGAGTTTTGGAAGGCCTGGACGCGGCTGCTCGATACGGTCATGCCCGGCTATATCGCGGAGGGTAAGCCGCAGCTTTCTATTGCCATCGGCTGCACGGGCGGCCAGCACCGCAGCGTTGCCATTGCCGAGGCCACGGCCCGTTACCTGGAAGGCGCTCAGTATCATGTGAGCATCTCCCACCGCGACCTGTCGCGCGCCAACACGAAGGCATAGGCCTGCATGTCGTTTACCGCTGAGGTGCGCGACGAGCTTGCGCGCTGCGAACCCGAATGTGAATACTGCGACTTGTCGACGCTTGCCGCCCTGACGCGTGTGAGCGGTACACTTTCGCTGGCCGGCTCCGGGCGGTATCGTTTGACAGTTGCGACTGAGACGGGAGCCGTCGCGCGCACGATGATCACGCTGACGCATCGCATCCTTAAGCTCAAAACGGAGTTCACCGTCCGTAAATCTGTATTGCATAAGGTTCGGAACTACCTCATCACCTTGCCCGATCAACCCGACCTGGACAAGGCTCTGGTGCTGCTGGGCATTCTAGACCGCAGGGGAGGGCTCGTCGCTGGTGTTCCCCGACACATCGTTGCCCGTCCCTGCTGCAGGCTTGCCTACATCCGCGGCGCGCTCATCGCGGGCGGCTTCGTGGCCGATCCACGCGGCGATTTTCATTTGGAGATCGCGGTGCAGGGCGAGCAATATGCTAAGGGGCTTTGCGACCTGTTGGGGCAGATTGGGGTCCATGCTCGTGTTAATGCACGGCGGGGGTCATATGCCGTGTACATTAAGAGCGCCGAGGAAATCGAGCATTTATTAAAGCTGATTGGTGCCAAGCGCAGCGTTGCCGAGATTGAGGAGGCGCGCGCGGTCAAGTTGGTTAAGAACGATGTGAACCGTCGCGTGAACGCCGAGCTCGCCAACCAGACCAGAAGCGCCGGTGCTGCCCAGCATCAGCTTGCGCTTATCGATGAGCTCGAGCAGCGAGGCCTTCGCGATGCGCTTCCGGATGCCTTGGCGGTCTTTTGCGACCTGCGCGAGCGCTATCCCGATCTGTCGCTGCGCGATCTGGGGGAGATGGCTGACCCTCCCTTGTCAAAGTCGGCCCTCTACCATCGTGTTTTACGGCTTGAAAAGCTCATTGAAGCAAACAGGTAGTTTAAAGTATCGACTTATATACGGATTTAGCTGCTATTTTATTCTTTAAAACGTTTTAACGTAAATTTGATTTTCAATTTCGACTATTCTCGTGAAATTCAAGTCCAAAAAAAGGTATATTAGGCAAGTGGTTAGTTTGTGGGCCTCAACGGCGGGCGCTGTAGCTTGCGGGGGCCTTACGAAAGGAGACACAATGGCAGTAAAGGTTGCTATTAACGGCTTCGGTCGCATCGGTCGTCTGGCTTTCCGTCAGATGTTCGGTCATGAGGGCTCCGAGATCGTCGCTATCAACGACCTCACCTCTCCCGATATGCTCGCTTACCTGCTGAAGTACGACTCCACGCAGGGCAACTACGCTCGCGATCACGAGGTCGTTGCTGGCGAGGATTCCATCACCGTTGACGGCAAGGAGATCAAGATCTACAAGGAGGCCGACGCCAACAACCTGCCTTGGGGCGACCTCGACGTCGACGTCGTTCTCGAGTGCACCGGCTTCTACACCAGCAAGGCTAAGGCTCAGGCCCACATCAACGCTGGCGCCAAGAAGGTCGTCATCTCCGCTCCGGCCGGCAGCGATCTGCCCACCATCGTGTACAACGTCAACCACGAGACGCTGACCGCTGAGGACAACATCATCTCCGCTGCTTCCTGCACCACCAACTGCCTCGCCCCGATGGCCAAGGGTCTGAACGACTTCGCCCCCATCGTGTCCGGCATCATGACTACCATTCACGCCTGGACTGGCGACCAGATGCCGCTCGACGGCCCGCAGCGCAAGGGCAACAAGCGTCGTAGCCGCGCCTGCGCCGTCAACATCGTCCCCAACACCACCGGTGCTGCCAAGGCTATCGGCCTGGTTCTCCCCGAGCTCAACGGTAAGCTCATCGGTGCCGCCCAGCGCGTCCCGACGCCGACCGGCTCCATTACCAACCTCTACGCTGTCGTTGACAAGAAGGTCACCGTCGACGAGGTCAACGCTGCTATGAAGGCCTACGCTGCCACCATCTCCGAGACCTTCGGTTACAACGAGGACGACATCGTCTCCACCGACATCATCGGCGAGACCCACGGCTCCATCTTCGACGCCACTCAGACCATGTGCTCTGACCTCGGCAACGGCCAGACCCTCGTTCAGGTCACCTCTTGGTACGACAACGAGAACTCCTACACCTCTCAGATGGTCCGCACCATCAAGTACTTCGAGAAGTTCGTTGCTTAATTTAGCTTTTAGCGAATAGCTCGTTGAGCGTCTAAAGAAGGGCGCGGCCTTATAGGGCTTACACCCTAGGGTCGCGCCCTTTTTATAAGAAATCGTCTGCCGTAATGGGAGGCAGACACGTACGAAAGGTAGAAGCAAACATGGCCTTTACCAAGAAGACCGTCCGCGACATCGATGTCGACGGCAAGCGCGTTCTCGTCCGCGTTGACTTTAACGTGCCTATCAAGGATGGCGTCGTTGGCGACACCACCCGTATCAAGGCTGCCCTGCCCACCATCAACTATCTCGTTGAACACAATGCTCGCGTCATCCTCATGAGCCACCTCGGCCGTCCCGATGGCACCGGCTTCCAGCCCGAGCTGTCCCTCGAGCCCGTCGCCAAGAAGCTCGCTGAGCTCTCTGGTCTCGACGTTGCCTTTGTCGCCGACACCTACGGCGAGAAGGCTGCTGAGGCTGTCGCCGCCGTCGAGCCGGGCAAGGTCCTCGTTCTCGAGAACGTCCGTTTTGACAAGCGTGAGAAGAAGAACGATCCCGAGATCGCCAAGAAGCTCGCTTCCTATGGTGATGTCTTCGTTCTCGATGCCTTCGGCACCGCTCACCGCGCCCAGGGTTCCGTCGTGGGCCCCGCCGCTTACCTGCCTGCCGTCGCCGGCTTCCTGCTCGAGAAGGAGGTCGACACGCTGACCGGCATCTTCGCCGAGCCCGAGCGCCCCTTCGTCGCCATCGTCGGCGGTTCCAAGGTTTCCTCCAAGATCGGCGTTCTCGATCACCTTATCGACTCCGCTGACACCCTGATCATCGGTGGCGGTATGGCCTACACCTTCTTCCTGGCTCAGGGCCTGTCCGTTGGTCAGTCCCTCAAGGAAGAGGACTGGGTCGAGCGCGCCGGCGAGATGCTCAAGAAGGCCGAGGAGAAGGGCGTCAAGATCCTGCTCCCCATCGACAACCGCGTTGCCGATCACTTTGGCGAGGACGCTGTCCCCGAGGTTGTCGCTTCCGACGCTATCCCCGACGATCGTGAGGGCATGGACATCGGCCCCAAGACCGAGGAGCTCTACGCCGAGGCCGTCAAGGGCGCCAAGACCGTGTTCTGGAATGGCCCCATGGGCGTCTTCGAGTTCGATAACTTCGCTCACGGCACCCAGGCTATCGCCGAGGCTGTTGCCGAGGCCGACTGCACCTCGATCATCGGTGGCGGCGACTCTGTCGCAGCTGTCAACAAGTTCAACCTGGCCGACAAGATGAGCTGGATCTCCACCGGTGGTGGCGCTTCCATGGAGCTCGTCGAGGGTAAGGCCCTGCCCGGAGTGGAGGCGCTTCTCGATGCCTAATCGCACCCTTCTTATCGCTGGTAACTGGAAGATGAACAACGACGTCGCCGAGGCCGCCAAGCTCGCCGACGAGCTGGCTCAGGCTCTGCCTGAGGTTCCGGCTGGCGTCGAGGTGCTCGTCTGCCCTCCGACCATTGACATCACCACGGTTCATGACCGCATTCAGGCTGCTCCCATCGCCCTCGGTGCACAGAACGTGTACTGGGAGGCCAAGGGTGCCTTCACCGGTGAGTCCTCTTGCGACATGCTCAAGTCCGCTGGCTGCACCTACTGCATCATCGGTCACTCCGAGCGTCGCGACTACTTCCACGAGACCGACGAGGATCAGAACAAGAAGGCCAAGGCCCTCGTTGCCGCCGGTCTTGTTCCCGTCTTCTGCTGCGGCGAGTCCCTCGAGGTCCGCGAGGCTGGCACCTATGTCGAGCACGTCGTGAACCAGGTCAAGGCTGGCCTTTCTGGTCTTGAGATCACCTGCCCCAAGCAGGTCGTCGTCGCCTACGAGCCCATCTGGGCCATCGGCACCGGCAAGACCGCTACCGCCGAGGACGCTCAGGAGGTTTGCGGCGCTATCCGTGAGACCCTCAAGGAGATGTTCGGCGAGGAGCTCGCTAACGGCATCCGCGTTCTCTACGGCGGTTCCGCTAAGCCCGGCAACATTGCCGAGCTCGTTGCCAAGCCTGACGTTGACGGCGCCCTCGTGGGCGGCGCTTCGCTCAAGGCTGCCGACTTCGCCTCTATGGTCGTCAAGGCAGGCGAGTAGGACATATGGCACAGCGTCATCTTCCTGCACTCCTGATCATCATGGATGGCTGCGGCCTTGCTCCGGCCGATGGCGAGAACGCCGTCGCCGCTGCCAAGACGCCCTTCCTTGATAGCCTGTACGAGAAGTATCCTCACACCACGCTCGGTGCTTCGGGCGAGGACGTGGGCCTTCCCGACGGCCAGATGGGCAACTCTGAGGTGGGTCACCTCAACATCGGTGCCGGCCGCATCGTGTTCCAGGAGCTTTCGCGCATCAACAACGCTATCAAGGACGGCTCCATCGCCAAGAACGAGGTCTTCGTCAAGGCTATGGACGACGTCAAGGCTGACGGCAAGACTCTCCACCTCATGGGCCTTATGAGCCCTGGCGGTGTTCATTCTCACATGAACCACGTCGAGGCTCTGGTCAAGATGGCTGCCCAGCATGGCGTCAAGACCGTTCGCGTCCACGCCTTCATGGATGGCCGCGACGTCGACCCGCAGTCCGGTGCCGGCTACATGAGCGAGTTCTGCGCCTTCCTGGCTAAGATCTCCGAGGAGACCGGTTGCGACGCTCGCGTTGCCACCGTTTCGGGCCGCTATTGGGCCATGGACCGCGACAACCGTTGGGAGCGCATCCAGCGCGCCTACGACGTCATGGTCAACGCGTCCGATGCCGATACCGATCCCGTTGCCGGTATCAAGGCCTACTACGAGAAGGATCCGCGCGGCGACGAGTTCGTCGAGCCCTTCGCTGCCCACAACGAGGGCATTCACGAGGGTGACGCGGCCATCTTCTTCAACTTCCGTCCCGACCGCGCTCGTCAGATGACCCGCGTGTTCACGGACAAGGAGTTCGACGGCTTTGAGCGCGAGCAAATTAAGCTTTCGCACTTTGTGACGATGACCGAGTACGATCCGACGTTTGACGTCGAGGTCGCCTTCCCCAAGACGTTCCCCGAGAACGTTCTGGCCGACGTTATCGCCGCCAACGGCCTGAAGCAGCTGCACACCGCCGAGACTGAGAAGTACGCCCACGTGACGTTCTTCCTCAACGGCGGCATCGAGGAGCCCAAGGAGGGCGAGGAGCGCGTGCTCGTCGCTTCCCCCAAGGTCGCTACCTACGATCTGCAGCCCGAGATGAGCGCTCCCGAGGTTACCGAGAAGCTCGTCGCCGCTATTAACGAGGATCGCGCTGATTTCTACATCGTGAACTTCGCGAACTGCGACATGGTTGGTCACACTGGTGTCTTCGACGCCGCCGTTAAGGCCGTCGAGGCTGTTGACGATGCTCTGTCCAAGGTTGTCCCGGCGATTCTCGCTAAGGGCGGCTTTGCGCTGATTACCGCCGACCATGGCAACGCCGATCACATGTTTGACGTTGCTTCCGACGGTTCCAAGCATCCGTTTACGGCCCACACCACCAACCGCGTGCCGTTCATCATCGTTGATGAGAAGGCACAGCTCACCGGTATCGAGGACGGCCGTCTTTCCGATATCGCTCCGACCATGCTCACCATGGCTGGTATTGAGCCTTCCGCCGAGATGACGGGCCGCGTGCTCGCCACCGAGGCATAAGAGAAAACAAGTACCGTTTTCTAGTAAGGGGTTGTCCACAATCGGACAACCCCCTTTTGGTGTTTCTGCCATTTCTGCCCCGTCCCCAAATGGCGGGTGGGGGAGCGTTGGGGGTTGTGGTACAGTACTGGAGTTTGAATTGTTCTATTAAGGAGCTTATCTATGGGTCCGTTCCAGATTCTTCTGTTTGTCGTTTGGGCTGTCTCTGCCGTGGCGCTGACGATTCTCGTCCTGATGCACTCCGGTAAGGGTACCGGCGTTTCGGATATGATCGCTAGTTCGCTGTATAACTCCAGCTCTGCAACGGGCGTCATGGAGCAGAACCTCGATCGCCTGACCGTCATCATGGCTGTCGTGTTTGCCGTGTGCGTCGTGCTGTGCATGTTCTTCTTCCCGCAGGGCATCGTCGGCTACTAAGCATCGGCGTATATGCGTTTGTAAAGGGTCCCGCATGTGCGGGGCCCTTTTTGTTTACAGACTTGTAACAGAGTCAAAATATCCCCACATACTTCGCCCAACTAAAGAAATTCTCGACCGTTAACCGGAATTAGCCCCAAATCGTGAATAAAATGCGCTACTGTATTGCAAAACGTTGGCCTGTTGTGCATAACCAGCCATAGCAGCGGGCGGCGTTTTGATGGTTCGGATCGGATTGTCTCGACATATGTCCGACTGAACATTTCTTTGTCCTATCTCATAAGGAGGATGGCATGGCTGATTCTATGTTCCACCAGCCCGTTATGGGTCGTCGCGCCTTTGTCGGCGGTACCCTTGCTGCGAGCTCCATGGCTTTTCTTGCCGCATGCGGCAAGAAGGGCGGCGACGCTTCCGGTTCTGAGTCCGGTTCGACGCTGAACTTCTACATCAACAACCCGGTCTGCATCGACCCCTACAACGTCCAGGAGGACCAGGGCACTCAGGTTAACTACCAGCTGTTCGACGCTCTGACCTCTTATGACGCCGAGAAGGGCAAGATTGTCCCGCTGGCTTGCGAGTCCTTCGAGGCCAACGACGACGCCACCGAGTTCACCTTCAAGATCAAGAAGGCCAAGTTCCACAACGGTGACGACGTTACCTCCAAGTCCTTCAAGCTCGCTTGGGAGCGTCTGGTCAACACCAAGTCGGCTATCGCTACCGAGTACGGCCCTTCCGAGGTCTCCTATCACCTTTCCATGGTCGAGGGCTATGACGACCTGCTTGCCGGTAACGCTACCGAGCTCAGCGGTGTTACTTGCCCCGACGATGAGACCCTCGTCGTCAAGCTGTCTTCCGCTTACGCCGACTTCCCCTTCGTCGCCTCTCACCCGGCTCTGTCCCCGGTTCCCGAGTGCGCCGAGTCCGATGTTAAGAGCTTCTACCTTGCCCCGATCGGTAACGGCCCGTTCATGATGGACGGCAAGTGGGAGGATGGTCAGGAGATCAACCTCAAGAAGTTCGACGATTACTATGGCGAAAAGGCCAAGATCGATGGCATCCACTTCCAGGTCATCAAGGACATGGAGACCGCCTACAAGGAGTTCCAGGCCGGTAACCTCGATATCTGCGACGTTCCCGTTGCTCAGATTGACGCTGCCAAGAAGGATCGCGGCGTGTCCAAGGACGGCTACACCATGGGTGACGGCGAGCACATGCTGCTCGGCGCCGAGCCTTCCACCTACTACCTGACCTGTAACAACACGGCCGAGCCGTTCAACAACGCCGACCTGCGTAGGGGCATCTCCCTGGCCATTAACCGTGAGGCCATCTGCAAGACCATCTTCAAGGGTACCCGTACCCCCGCCGACGGCATTGTTCCTCCGGGCATCGATGGCTACAAGGAGGGCGCATGGGAGTTCTGCGCCTACGACGTCGACAAGGCCAACGAGTACCTCGACAAGGTTGCTCCCGCTGGCGCTAACGGCGATCGTGGCATTAACGTGACCCTTTCCTACAACCAGGACGGTGGCCACAAGGAGATCATGGAGTCCATCATCGGTGACCTCGCCAAGGTGGGCGTTACCGCTACTTCCGATACCCCTGAGTGGTCTGCCCTGCTCGAGCAGTACCAGAACTTCAACTATCAGTTCGGTCGTCTGGGCTGGATTGCCGACTACCCGATCATGGACAACTTCCTGTATCCGCTGTTCCACTCCGACTCCCTCGGTGGCGACAACCGCTCCGGTTACAACAACCCCGAGTTCGACGCCAAGGTCGACGAGGCTCGTACCACGGTTGACGACGAAGAGCGCGTCGCTAAGATGCAGGAGGCCGACGCAATGGTCGCTGCCGACTGCCCGGTCATCCCGGTGATGTTCTACACGCACACCATCGCTGGCTCCGATCGCATCAAGCACCTCTATGTCGATCCGCAGAAGCACGCCGATCTGGGTACCGCTGAGCTCGCCTAAGAGTTTGCAGCTTCCGTGAGGGTCAAGTATTTACGTAGACCTCATGGGAAACATACAGTTCTCCCTAACCTGGGGTAAACTGGCTGATGGTAATTTTGGGATGCCGGTCTGGCGATCGGCATCCCATTTAGGTTAATCCCTAGATAGGGGAGTGGTATGGGTAAGTACATCGTTAAACGTGTGCTTCAGTTCATCCCGGTATTTTTGGGCGTCACGCTGATTCTGTTCGCCCTCCAGAATATCGTGCCGGGAGATCCGATCAAGCTGATCGGTGGAGACAAGGCTCTGTCCCCCGAGGTAGAGCTTCAGCTTCGCGTGCGCTATCACCTGGTCCAGACGGACGAGGACGGCAACGCGATCCTTGACGAGAACGGCGATCCCGTTCAGACGTCGCTTGTAGACCGTTATCTGTATTACATGAACGGTCTGCTTCATGGCGATCTGGGTAATTCGTACCAGCGCAAGCTGCCGGTTACGGAAATCTTTGCCCAGAAGTATCCGTATACGGTCAAACTTGCCGCGTGCGCCATCGTGCTCGAGGCAATCATGGGTATCGGTGCGGGTATCATTTCGGCGGTAAAGCGTTATTCCTTCTGGGATATTTTGGTAACGCTCACCACCTCGATCCTCGTTGCCGTCCCGGCCTTCTGGCTCGGTATGCTGCTGCAGCTGTTCTTTGGCGTCATCCTCAAGGATGCCACCGGCGGCGCATTCTCCATGCCGATCTCGGGTGCCGGCGGTGCCAGCTCTCAGTATCAGGATTGGATGCACTATGTGCTTCCGACCATTACGCTGGCTTCGGTTTCGACCGCTTATGCTGCCCGCATTATGCGTTCGCAGCTGCTTGACGTCATGAACCAGGATTACATCCGCACGGCCAAGGCCAAGGGTCTCTCCAATCGCGCGATCATCATCAAGCATGCGCTTAAGAATGCACTCATCCCCGTCGTTACCTATATTGGTGTCGACTTTGGCGGCATGCTTTCGGGCGCCATCCTGACCGAGACGGTGTTTAACTGGCCCGGTATCGGCTATGAGGTCTATCGCGCCATTAGCATGCGTGACTGGCCCATCGTTATGGGCGGCGTTACGCTCATCGTCGTCGTCGTCATGGTGATCAACCTGCTCGTCGACATTAGCTATGCATTCCTCGACCCGCGCATCCGCCTTGGCGGTCCGTCGGATAAGGCCTAAGGGAGGTACGTCTCATGCAGGAAACTGATTCTCAGTCTCAGGAGCAGGCTACCGCCACCAAGGCCGCATCTGCTCCCGCCAAGTCCCGCACGCTGTGGGGCGACGCTTTTAAGCGTCTTCGTAAGAACAAGCTCGCCGTTATCGGTGTCTGCTGGATCATCATCGTCGTTTTGGTTGCTCTGACCGCCGATCTGTGGGCTAAGCCCTGGCTCGGTTCGCCGACGGCTTCCGACTCGACTACCATGGCCGAGACTTCTCTGTTGGCTCCGTGTGCCGAGCACCCGTTTGGCACCGACGCTCTTGGCCGCGACATTCTCGTCCGTGTTATCTACGGTGCACGTGTTTCGCTGTCCGTCGGCATTATGGCCACCGCGATTTCCACGGTGATCGGTCTAGTCATGGGCGCCCTGGCCGGTTTCTACGGCGGCATCTGGGATACGATCATCATGCGCTGTGCGGATATCTTCCTGGCGTTCCCGTACGTGCTGTTCGTTGTCGCCATGATCGCCGTTATCGGCCGTGGTCTTCAGAACGTCTTTATCGCCATTGGTATTCTCGGCTGGCCTTCGATTGCGCGTGTCTTCCGCTCCGCAATCTTGACGGTCAAGGAAAACGACTATGTTGACGCTGCGCGTGCGATGGGTGCATCTGATGCTCGTATCGTCGTGCGTCACATCTTCCCGAACTCCGTCGCCTCCATCGTGGTCTACGCGACCATGAACATTGGTGGTGCCATTTTGACCGAGTCCGCTCTGTCCTTCCTCGGCATGGGCGTTATTCCGCCTACGCCTTCGTGGGGCTCCATGATTCAGGACGGTCAGCAGTATCTTCTGACTGCTCCCTGGATGATGATCATGCCCGGTCTGGCAATTCTCTCGACGGTGCTCGCCTTCACCCTGCTGGGTGACGGTCTGCGCGACGCCCTCGACGTCAAGATGAAGGACGCATAAGGATGAAGAAGAACAAGAACTATGTGGACCTGAAGGACCAGCCGGTTCCCGAGGGCCAGCATCTGCTCGAGGTCGATGACCTTAAGATGTATTTCCACACCGAGGACGGCGTTGTTCGCGCTGTCGACGGTGTCTCCTACACGCTCGATCGCGGCGAGACCCTGGGTGTCGTCGGTGAGTCCGGCTCCGGTAAGTCCGTGACCGCCATGACCATCATGGGTCTTATCTCGATGCCTCCGGGAAAGATTGAGGGCGGTGACGTTCGCTACCGCGGCCGTTCTATCCTCGAGATGACCGAGGAAGAGATGCAGCACATTCGCGGTAATGATATCGCGATGATCTTCCAGGATCCTATGACCTCCCTGAACCCGGTCTACAAGATCGGCAAGCAGGTGGGCGAGGGCCTTCGTCTGCACCGTGGTTACTCCAAGCAGGAGGCGCTCAAGCGCGCCACCGAGCTTTTGGACCTCGTCGGTATTCCCGAGCCCGAGAAGCGCGTCAACGAGTATCCGCACCAGTTCTCCGGTGGTATGCGTCAGCGCGTCATGATCGCCATGGCTCTTGCCTGCGATCCCGATATTCTGATTGCCGACGAGCCCACGACTGCTCTGGACGTTACCATTCAGGCTCAGATTATTGAGCTTATGCAGGAGATGCAGGAGAAGAACGGCAACGCCATCATCATGATCACCCACGACCTGGGTGTTGTCGCCGATATGGCCGACAAGATCATGGTTATGTACGCCGGCCGTCCCGTCGAGTTCGGTACTGCTGAGGAAATCTTCTACGAGAGCCGCCATCCTTACACCTGGGGTCTTATTCGTTCCATTCCGGAGCAGGCCATCGAGGAGAAGAAGCCGCTTACGCCGATTCATGGCAACCCGCCTTCGCTCATGAACCTGCCTGAGGGCTGCGTCTTCTCTCCTCGCTGCCCCTATGCGACGGACAAGTGCCGCAAGCAGCGCCCCGAGCGCGTTGTCACCGAGTCTGGTCACTACTCTGCGTGCCACTACTCCGGTGACCCCGAGTTCCTCAAGAACGCTCCTGAGACGTCCCGTACGCGCAAGGATTCCAAGAAGGGAGGCGAGGCGTAAATGGCAGACAATAACGAGCGTACTCCGCTGCTGAAGGTCGAGCACCTCTCTAAGGAGTTCCCCGCAGAGTCCGGCATGTTCGCCAAGCGTTTTTCCAAGCGCGTCGTCTCTGCTGTAAATGACATCTCTTTTGAGATTTATCCGGGCGAGACCTTTGGTCTGGTCGGCGAGTCTGGTTGCGGTAAGTCCACCACGGGCCGCACCATCATGCGCCTGACCAAGCCGACCGCCGGTAAGGTATTTTTCCAGGGCAAAGATGTTGCCGAGATGAGCAAGCATGAGATCAAGGACATGCGTCGCGAGATGCAGTTTATCTTCCAGGATCCCTATGCTTCGCTCAATCCTCGTATGACCATCGGCGAGATTGTCTCTGAGCCCATGACCATTCATGGCGTGGGTACCAAGGAAGAGCGTATCGAGCGCGTCCGCGAGCTGCTGGACGTCGTCGGTCTGAACCCCGAGCACATCAACCGCTATCCGCACGAGTTCTCGGGCGGCCAACGCCAGCGTGTCGGCATCGCCCGCGCGTTCGCTCTGAAGCCCAAGCTGATCATCTGCGACGAGCCCGTTTCCGCTCTGGATGTTTCCATTCAGGCCCAGGTTCTGAACCTGCTCAAGGAACTTCAGGACAAGTTCGGTACGGCGTATCTGTTTATCGCCCACGACCTGTCCGTTGTGCAGCACATCTCCGATCGCGTTGCCGTTATGTATCTGGGCAAGATGGTCGAGGTTTCGGACTGGAAGACGCTCTACAGTGAGCCGCACCACCCGTACACGCAGTCGCTGCTGTCTGCTGTGCCGGTGCCCGATCCGGATATCCAGAAGACCCGCAAGCGCATCATCCTCGCTGGCGATCCGCCGTCACCGCTGGATCCGCCGACCGGTTGCCGTTTCCACACCCGCTGCCCGATCGCGCAGGGCATCTGCTCCGAGAAGCTTCCTGAGTTTAAGGAAGTCGCTCCGGGCCACTGCTGCGCGTGCCACTTTGCCGAGCCGTTCCCGATCAAGGAATCGCACATCGACCTGTAGTCGGTTGTTCTCGTCCGGGCCCGCCCTGGTGTTACTTTTCAGAACGTCCTCGGACATGCAAGTAACCCCCGCTGCGCACTTCGTGCG
>CABMOY010000010.1 GCA_902388345.1 uncultured Collinsella sp. | reverse complement strand
AGGTGCGGGAACGGCCTATTTGCTCAATGTGTTCGGCTGAGATCGGAAATCAACCTCTGCGTCCCATGTCGACTCATCTTCGCCACCGGTTAATAAAAAAGAGGTACCGGTTGTTCCGGTACCTCTTTTTGGCGTGTTTCTATTTGGCTGTGGCTTTTCTCGTAAGCCTACAGGCCACAGGCTGCTTTGAGTTCTTCGACTCGGTCGGTATTCTCCCAGGTGAAGTCGGCGTCTTCGCGGCCGAAGTGACCGTAGGCTGCCGTCTTTTCGTAGATGGGGCGACGCAGGTCTAGGTCGCGGATGATTGCGCCCGGGCGCAGGTCGAAGGTCTTCTCTACGGCCTCGACGATCTTGTCCTCGGCAACATGCGCGGTACCGAAGGTGTCGACCATGATTGAGAGGGGCTTGGAAACGCCGATGGCGTAGGCAAGCTCGACTTCGCATCGTTCGGCCAGACCGGCGGCGACCACGTTCTTGGCGACCCAGCGCGCGGCATACGCGGCGGAGCGGTCAACCTTGGTGCAGTCCTTGCCGCTAAAGGCGCCGCCGCCGTGACGGCCGTAGCCGCCATAGGTGTCGACGATGATCTTGCGGCCGGTGAGGCCCGTGTCGCCCATGGGGCCGCCCACAACAAAGCGACCGGTGGGGTTCACGTAGATGTCCGCGTTGTCCCACGGCATGTTCTCGGCGGCCATGACCGGGGTAATGACATGCTCGATGAGGTCGGCCTTGATCTTGCCCATGTCCTCAATCTCGGCAGCGTGCTGCGTGGAGATGACGATGGTCGTGACCTCCACAGGCTTGCCGTCCTCGTAGCGCACGGTGACCTGGGTCTTGCCGTCGGGGCGCAGGTAGGCCAGGGTACCATCGTGGCGCACGGCGGACAGGCGCTCGGCCAGGCGGCTTGCCAGGTAGTGCGGCATGGGCATGAGGGTCTTGGTCTCGTTGGAGGCATAACCGAACATCATGCCCTGGTCGCCGGCGCCGATCAGGTCGATCGGGTCGGTGGTAGCGCCAGTCTGGGTCTCGAAGGACTCGTCGACGCCCTGGGCGATATCGGGCGACTGCTCGTGGATGAGGCTCATAACGCCGCAGGTGTCGCAGTCAAAACCGAACTTTGCACGGTTGTAGCCAATGCGGCGGATGACGCCACGGGCGATTTCCTGTACGTCGACGTAGGCCTGGGTGCGAATCTCACCGGCGACGATGACGGTGCCGGTGGTCACGAGGGTCTCGCAGGCGCAGCGGACGTTCTCCACGTTGGCAGGCACGCCGTTGGGGGCGATGTAGCCCTGCTCCTGGAGCTCTATTTCTTTGGCGAGGATTGCGTCGAGGACGGCGTCACTAATCTGGTCAGCGATCTTATCGGGATGACCTTCGGTCACCGACTCCGACGTAAAAACAAAGGACCCGTGTTGGGGTGGGATGGAACGAAGTTCTTCTGACATGATTGTCCTTTCAAAAACGTGTCCCAGCGACCGTTACCATTCCGCCGGGCTCTCTATGCAAGGGCACATCATAGCGCGTAAATCAAACATTCACACCCTTTCCGCACCTACTCATTGGGGACAGACTTAAATGACCAGCCTTACCTAAGTGCCGACAGGTTGCCCAAAGACTGATCATTTAAGTCTGTCCCCAATGAGTGGGTCGGTGCCCTTTGTGCGGAGGTGGGCATTGTTGCTTTATACTAATGCGGTTAGACATCCATCCTGCAATCGAGGAGATTTCCATGGCATCAGACGTTCGCGTCCGCTTTGCACCCTCACCGACGGGCAAGCTGCACATCGGTGGCGCCCGCACCGCTATCTATAACTGGGCTTTCGCCCGTACAAACGGCGGCACGTTCATCCTGCGCATCGACGACACCGACCCCACCCGCTCTACCGACGAGAACACGCAGATTATCCTGCGCGCCATGCGTTGGCTGGGCCTGGACTGGGACGAGGGTCCCGAGGTGGGCGGCGATTTTGGCCCCTACGCCCAGACCGAGCGCCTGGACCTGTACAAGCAGGCCGCCCAGAAGCTTTGGGACGAGGGCAAGGCCTATCCCTGCTTCTGCACCAAGGAGCAGCTCGACGCCGATCGCAAGGCCGCGCAGGAGCGCAAGGACCCCTTCCAGGGCTATCAGCGCCGTTGCCGCGACCTTGATCCCGAGGAGGCCCGCCGTCGCATCGAGGCCGGCGAGTCCTACGTCCTGCGCATCAAGGTGCCCGAGGACCGCGGCGACGTCGTCATCCACGACGCCGTTCACGGCGAGGTGACCTTCGACGCCAAGGAGCTCGACGACTTTGTCATCTTCCGCTCCGATGGCACGCCCACGTACAACTTTGCGACCGTCGTCGACGACGCCATGATGAAGATCACCCATGTCATCCGCGGCGACGACCACCTCTCCAACACCCCGCGCCAGGTCATGGTCTACGAGGCCCTCGGCGCGCCCGTGCCCACGTTCGCCCACATCTCCATGATTCTGGGCGCCGACGGCAAGAAGCTCTCCAAGCGCCACGGCGCCACCTCAGTAGAGGAGTACCGCGACGCCGGCTACCTGTCCGACGCTTTCGTCAACTATCTGGCGCTGCTCGGCTGGTCGCTTGACGGCGAGACCACGATCATCCCGCGCGATGTCCTGGCCAGCAAGTTCTCACTCGACCGCATCTCCAAGAACCCGGCGACCTTCGACCCCAAGAAGCTCGACTGGGTCAATGCCGAGTACATCAACGGCATGTCCGATGCCCAGTTTGCCGACGAGATCATGGTCCCCGAGCTGCACGAGGCGGGTCTCATCGAGGGCAACGTCGAGTACGGCGAGGACTGGATTGACGCACTCGCTGCCATCGTCAAGCCGCGCACCAAGATGCCAGCCGACGCCGTGACCGTCGCCGCTTCCATCTTTGCTACGGCCGAGACGCTCGAGTATGATGAGAAATCCGTTAACAAGGGCCTGGCCAAGGAAGGCATGGGCGCCATCCTGGACGCCGCCAAGGCCGCGCTCGAGGGCGTGGACGAGTGGACAGCCGCGAACATCGACGCCGCGCTTGAGCCGCTGCCCGAGCAGATGGACCTCAAGAAGCGCGTGGTGTTCCAGGCCGTGCGCGTCGCCGTTTGCGGCAACATGGTGAGCCCTCCGCTGGGCGAGACCATGGCGCTCGTCGGCTGCGATGACTGCCTGGCACGCATCGACCGCGCCCGCACGATGGCGCTGTAGCAGCTGCGCAAACGTATGTATTCGAGCCCCGTTCACCCCGAGCGGGGCTCTTGTTTCTGTACCGATGAGTGGGTTGCTGGGACAAAATAATCAGTGGTGTTTGTCCCGTGTTCGAGCGACGCAACAAGCTCGACACTCGTATCGGCCATGGGACAAACACTACTGATTATTTTGTCCCACCCCTTTCAGGTCCGTTCGTTAGAGGTGGTGTATGGCTCAACAACTGTCGCTGTTTGGTTCACCGGAACCGGAGGAGGCTCTGGTGAAGCTCATGCCTGCCGCTGCCTCGGCTCAGCCTAAGCCTGCACCTGAGCCCATCGCTGCCTACGCGAGCGTGGTTCTCGACATTCCTACCCGAGCGCTGTCCGAGCCATTCGCCTACGGCATTCCCGAGTCCCTTGCCAACGAGGCCCAGGTCGGATCGACGGTCCTGGTCCACTTTGGCAACCGTGCCGCCGCAGGCTACATCGTCGATATTGCGCCCGAGCTGGGCGACCTGCAAGGCAACAACGCCCTTGACCTTTCGCGCATCAAGCCTGTCGAAGCCATCCTCAGCAAACCGCTCTTTACCGCCGAGGCTGCACGCATTGCGCGCTGGATGAGCCGCGAGTATGTCGCGACGCTTTCCGAGTGCCTGCGCCTGTTTTTGCCACCGGGCGGCAGCCCGCGTGTGGTCAAGGGCGACGACGGCGTGTGGACGGTTGAACGCCCCGCCGTCAAACCCATCCAAAACCGCTGGGTCATGCTCACGCCCGAGGGTTTCGACTACACGCCGCCCAAGTCCGCGGTCCGTCAGCGTCAGCTCATCGAGGCGCTCCAATGCGGCCCGGTCACGACGCGCGACCTCAACCTGCTCTACAACAGCATGTCGGCGACTATTAAGGCGCTCGAAAAACGCGGCGTTGTGGTGGTGGAGGAGCGTCGTGCGTGGCGTGGCTGCAGCGAGCAGACCACGTTGTCCTCGGCGAGCGGCAAGGCCCCGGTCGCGCTCACGAACGGCCAGCAGCAGGCGCTCGCGCAGATTGAGCGTGCTCGCCTGGACGCACACGGCGACGTGGTCCTTGTCGACGGCGTCACCGGATCCGGTAAAACTGAGGTCTACCTCTCCGCCATCGAGCGCGTACTCGCGGCCGGCCGCTCGGCCTGCGTGCTTGTGCCCGAGATCTCGCTGACGGCCCAGACCGTCGGCCGCTTCCGCTCGCGCTTTGGCGAGACGGTCGCCGTGTTCCATTCGCGTCTTTCTGCTGGCGAGCGTCTGGACCAGTGGGATATAGTCGCCAGTGGTGCCGCGCGCGTGGTCGTGGGCGCCCGCTCGGCGCTCTTTTGCCCGCTCAGCGACTTGGGCCTCATTATCATCGACGAGGAGCACGAGACCAGCTACAAACAGGGTTCCAGCCCGCGCTACCATGCGCGCGAGGTTGCTGCCGAGATGGCGCGTCGCTATCGGTGCCCGCTCGTACTGGGCTCCGCCACGCCCTCGGCCGAGGCCCTCGACCGCTGCCGCCGCGGCACGTACAACGGTGCCACCTGGACGCGTGTCGTGATGCCCGAGCGCCCGGGACACGCCGTGTTACCCACGGTCCGCATTGCCGACCTGCGCCGCGAGTTCGCGCACGGCAGCCGCTCCATGTTCTCAAAACCGCTGATGGAAGGCCTAGAACGCGTGGTCGAGCGCCGCGAGAAAGCCGTGCTGCTGCACAACCGTCGCGGCTTTGCGCCGTTTCTTATGTGCCGCGAATGCGGCTGTGTGCCCACTTGCAACCACTGCTCCACCGCGCTCACGTACCACGAGCGCACGCACACGCTGCAGTGCCACACCTGCGGATCGTCCTGGCGCGTGCAGCCCTATCCGGCGCCCACGAGTCGCTGTCCCAAGTGCGGCAGCCGCTACCTGGCAAAAATGGGCCTGGGTACGCAGCAGATTGAGGACGCGCTGCACCAGATGCTGCCCGACGACGTCGCCATCATTCGCATGGACGCCGATTCCACGCGTGGCAAGGACGCGCACAAAAAGCTGCTCGAGCAGTTCGATGCCGCCGATTGCGCGGTGCTGCTGGGCACCCAGATGATCGCCAAGGGCCTCGACTTTCCCGAGGTCACGCTCGTGGGCGTGGTCAATGCCGACTTTGCTCTCAAGCTGCCCGATTTTAGAGCAGGGGAGCGCGCCTACGATCTGCTGGAGCAGGTTGCGGGCCGCGCCGGTCGCGGCGATCGCCCCGGCGAGGTGATCATCCAGTCCTACCTTCCCGATGACCCGGTCATTCGCGCCGTCGCCGAGCACGACCGTTCGATCTTTACCGACTACGACCTGGACCAGCGCCGCGACGCCCTGTATCCGCCGTTCGTGCGCCTGGCCAACATCTTGGTATGGTCGACGAACGCGGGTGACGCGCGGGACTACATCGGTCGCATCGCGAAGCTCCTCAAGCGTCGCTGGCATGCCGCCGCGCCCGACTTTTTGCGGGCGGGGAGCGCCGTGCCCCAGGTGCTTGGTCCGGCTTCGTGTGTAATCGAGAGAGCCAAGGACCGTTACCGCTTCCATCTGCTTGTAAAGTCGCCGGTAGGGTACCATGTCTCTGATGATATCGACGCCTGCCTCAAAGAGGTGGGCTCCGTGCGCGGCGTGAGCGTGAGCGTTGACGTCGACGCCTATGATTTGATGTAACAACCCGAAAGGATGGCCATGGAAGCCAACGGAATCGTACTGTCGCCCGACCCTCGTCTGCGCCAAGAGTGCGCCGTCATCGAGGAGATCACCCCTGCAATCGAGGCGCTTGCCGAGAAGATGAAGAAGATGATGTTCGACAACGGCGGTTGCGGCCTGGCTGCCCCGCAGATCGGTGAGCTCATTCAGCTCGTCACCATCGACTGCGACTACAGCGACAAGAACGACTATGACCCGTATGTGCTCATCAACCCTGTCATTGTTGAGCAGAGCGACCACCTGGTGCCGTTTAGCGAGGGTTGCCTTTCCATCCCTGGCATTAGCTGCGAGATCGAGCGTCCCGATCATGTTGTCGTCGAGGCGTACGACCTGGATGCCAACCTGATCCGCTATGAGGCCTCGGGCGACCTGTTCTGCGTGTGCCTGCAGCACGAGATCGATCACCTGCATGGCAACACCATGTTTGAGCGACTCAAGCCCATGCAGAGGATTAAGGCCGTCAAGGAGTACCAGGACGCCCTGGCTCGCGGCGCTCGACCGGGCGAGACGGAGTAGGTTTGTCCGTCCCCGGGGCGCCCGCCTATATCATCCCGTGCTCAAACATTCTCGCTGCGCTGCGAAACTGCGCGCGGGACGATATGGGCGGGCGCCCCGGGGACTACGTTGACGCTGCTTGTCTCGCCCGGGTACCGTCGGGCCAGGGAGGGGCGTCTTCGCTGATAATTGCTTTGTTGAGAGAGCGCTGCTTTTATTGCGGCTCTTTCTTTGGTTTTGGGTATATTTGTTTTCGTTGGACTGTTCTGGCGGCTGGGTGCGCTTGCGACCTGGAACGCTTCTTTTGTAGCCGTCTCGGCTCGTTTTTGAGAGGAGACTTACTTTTATGCGTATTGTGTTTATGGGTACGCCTGATTTTGCTGTGCCTTCGCTGACTTCGCTTGTCGAGGCTGGGAACGAGATTGCGCTCGTAATTACTCGTCCTGATGCTGTTCGTGGGCGTGGTAAGAAGCTTGAGCCTTCTCCTGTTAAGGCCAAGGCGCTTGAGCTTGGTCTGCCCGTTGTTGAGGCCAATCGTATGACGCCTGAAGTTGTTGAGGTGCTCCAGGCTGCGGATGCCGATATTTTCTGTGTGGCTGCCTATGGCTGCATTTTGCCTGATGAGGTGCTGCATATGGCGCCGCTCGGTATTGTGAATGTCCATGCTTCGCTGCTGCCTCGTTGGCGTGGCGCTGCTCCCATTCAGCGTGCCATTCTTGCTGGTGATGAGGTCGCTGGCGTTTCCATTATGCGCATTGGTCATGGCGTGGATACGGGCGCTTATTGCGCGCAGGCCTCGACCTCGGTTGCGGGTAAGCATGCCGAGGCGCTCACGATGGAGCTTGGTGAGCTTGGTGGCAAGTTGCTTGCCGATACGCTGCCCTCGCTTGCCGATGGCTCGGCTGTTTGGACTGAGCAGGATGAGTCGCTCGTCACTCATGCTGCCAAGATTTCCAAGCAGGAGATGCGTCTGGATCCGCAGATGGCGGTGCTCGATTGCGTGCGTCATGTGCTCGCTTCGTCCGATACCGCGCCTGCCCGTTGTGTGATTGCCGGCAAGTCGGTTCGCGTGCTCGATGCTGCGCCGGCTGATGTGTCGCTTGGCGAGGGCGCTGTTGCCGTCAAGAGTAAGCGTGTTTACCTGGGCCTTTCCGATGGCGCGGTTGAACTGCTTGAGGTAAAGCCCGATGGCAAGCGTGCCATGGCTGCTTCTGCCTGGGCTGCCGGCCTGCAGGGTGCCGAACTTAGGTGGGGTGTACTGTCATGAGCAAGTTGTCTCCCGCGCGCAAGCTTGCGCTCGATGTGTTGATGGAGGCCGATCGCCGCGGTATGTACGCACGCGACGTGTTGTCTTCCCGTGCTTCTGCCAAGGCCATTGACCAGCGCGATTCCGCTTTTGCCGCCCGCTTGGCGCTGGGTGTTGCCGCCACGCAGGGTATTTTGGATGAGTTGCTCGATCAGTTTCTTGATAAGCCCAAAAAGGTCGCGCCGCGCGTTCGCATGGCGCTTCGCATCTCGGCCTTCGAGATGCTTTATCTGCATACGCCGGGCCGCATTGCCGTGAGCCAGGGTGTTGAGCTGGTGCGCAGCGGTGCTAAGTCTGCCGCGGGCCTGGCTAACGCGGTGCTGCACAAGGTTGCGGACAACGTTGAGGACTTTGCCACGGCATCCGACGTGGATGAGTCCGAGCGCCGTTTGGTTCGCCTGTCTCGCTTGATGGGTCTTCCTCGCTGGCTGTGCGCTCGTATTATGGCCTCGTTCGATACGCCCGAGGGCGCGCTCAACTTTGCCGGCAACTTGGCGCCCGCGCCGCTCGCTTTGCACGAGAATGCGTTCGCGACCAAGGCCGACCCGTATATCTCGCAGCTCGTTGCGCCTGTCTTCCCGGGTTGCCATGCTCCGGTCGATGCGCAGGTCACGGTTGCATCGGGCGTGTTTGAGCGTGCTGCCGCGGTTGCCTCGGACCTCAACGCTCAGCTTATCGCTACTGCCGCGACACGTCCCGGTCGTTGCCTGGAGATTGGCGCCGGTCGCGGCACGAAGACCTATGTGATGATGTGCCAGGCCAAGCGTGCCGGGTACGAGCATCAGCATGCCGCGCTCGACCTGCATGATCGTAAATGTGATCAGAATCTCGCGCGCCTGCACAAGGCGGGTATTACGGGTGTTCGTACGGTGTCGGGCGATGCCTGCGAGCTCAATGAGGTGCTCACGTCCTTTGACGCGATGCTCGGCGAGCCTGCCCTGTTCGACACGGTGTTTATCGATGCGCCGTGCTCTGGCACCGGCACCGTGCGCCGTCATCCCGAGATTCCGTGGCGTCTGACCGAGAACGACGTTACGACTGAGCTGCCCAAGCTACAGCTGACGATGCTCAAGGAAGCAGCCGCGCGCGTGGCTGACGGCGGTGAGCTTATCTATGCCACCTGCTCGGTGTTTGATGAAGAGAACACGCGGGTCGTAGATGCCTTCCTGGCCTCTCCCGAGGGCGCCGGCTTTACCGTGGCACCGCTCTCCGAAGCCCAGATTCTGCAGCTCCCCGAGTTTGAACAAGCCAAGAAGCTCGTTTCCGTACGTCAAAACGACCGCGGGCTTTTCCAGAGCGTCCCCGTAAACGCAGATTCCTACGACGGCCACTTCTGCGCCCGCCTGGTCCACAAGTAACTACTAAGTTGCGGTGAAATAGGGATTGAATATCGGCTCCTACCCGCCAAACAGTCCTTATTTCACCGCAACTCATATGGAAACCTGGGTAGTTAAAGAAGCAGCCCCGCGATCGGTGTCGGTCGCGGGGCTGTTTGGTTCTTAGTGGTTATGCGGGCAGTTGGCGCAGCAGCCGCTGGTGGCGTTGGTGCTGGAACCACCGCTTCGCTGGTCGGTGTTGTAGAAGCCGCTGCCCTCAAACTTGATTCCGCTGGCCGAGAACGACTTGGTTGCCGGAGCGCCGCAGCTCGGGCACACGACCTCGGGGGTCTCGGACATGGGATGCTCAACCTCAAACACGTTGCCGCAGCTCGAGCACTTGTAATCGTAGCGCGCCATAATACTTCCTTTTCAGCACAAAGCGGGCAGATCGCTCTGCCCGCATAAATTCAAACGTTTGTAACTGTACCCTATATCGGGGGTTTTATCACGCTTCGCCCCAGAATCTATGGGTGTTGCGCAGGAGCTGTGCAGTTTTGCCTTCGGCGGCCGCAACGTCGGCCTCATCGGCCTGCCAGGTCCAGTTGCCCGTGGCGACACCCGGCACGTTCATGCGTGCATCGTCGCCTAGCCCCAGGATGTCCTGCAGCGGCATCATCACCAGGGGAGCGTCGCTTGCCAGCGCGTCGCTCATCAGCTTGGCCGCCACCTCAACACCGCTCGGCTCGTTTCCGCCCGCAAAGGAACGTGTGCACCAACCAGCGAGCGTCGACGTGTCGTGCGTCGAGGTGTACAGAATCTTGCCCGGCGTGGGATGCACGCCGCAGCGGACGTCGTAATCGCTAAACTCCAGCACGTCCATACCGGGGAAGCCGCAGGTCGAAGCCATGGCGCGAACGCCGGGCGTCAGGTAGCCCAGGTCCTCGGCGATAAAGTTGAGCGGCCCCAGCTCGTCATAGGCAGTCTGGAACAGGTCCTTGCCCGGGCCCGCCAGCCAGCGGCCGTCGGCGCAGGCCTTACCTGCGGGAATGCTAAAGTAGCTGTGGAATCCCAAGAAGTGGTCCAGGCGCACGCGGTCGTAGAGCGAGAATGCGCGACGCAGACGGTCCATCCACCAGCGGTAGCCGTTCTCCTTCATGTGATCCCAACGGAAGGTGGGGTTGCCCCACACCTGGCCCTCGGGCGCAAAATTGTCGGGCGGCGCGCCAGAGATTTCAATCGCTTTGCCGGTATCGGACAGCCAGAAGTTCTCGGGTTCGCTCCACGCATCTGCCGAATCGTCCGAGACATACATGGGGATATCGCCGATGACCTCGATGCCCTTCTTGTGTGCATAGTTCATGAGCTCGCACCAAGCCAGGTCAAATCGGTACTGCATGTACGCCTGCAGCTCTGCCTCGTCGTGGAAACGCGTGTCGTCAATCAGATGCTCGTTGTAGCGCGCGACATCGGCCGGCCAATCGTGACGCGATTCGCCTTCAAAGTACTTCTTAACGGCCATATAGACGCAGTACTTCTCGAGCCAATCTGCGTTGCGATGTTTAAACGCCGTGTACAGCGGGTCTGCATCCTCGCCGCCACGGGCCTTCCAAGTCTCAAAGTCGGCCGCCAGTTCCTCTTGACTTTCGGGCAGCAGGTCAATATTGCCTGCAAAGGCCGAAGGCCCAGCGTAAGGGGAGCGGAAGAAGTCCGTCGGGTTGACAGGCAGAACCTGCCAGTAGCGCATGCCCATAGCGGCCAGATGGTCGATAAAGCGACGCGTAGGTGCGCCGATTGTGCCGGGCTTGCCGTCGTCGGTGGGCACCGAGGTGATATGGCACACAACGCCCGCGCCGTGATCGAGCGGCTCCTGCAGGCGCTGCTCGGCATGGTGATAGATGATCGACGTACCCAGCGGATACAGATCGAGCGTGACCGTACCATTGTGAATCTCGCACTCGTGACCACTGATCACGTCACTAGCACATTCGCCGAGCGCTGGAATCGTCACGCGGTGCGAATTGCGCAGGCTGCGGTTGATGATAACCGTCGCGGATTCGCCATTCTTGCCCGTGCGGTTGTATGCCAGTACCTCGTCGTTGAGCGCGAAAGCCTTGATCTCGCCATCGATCATAAATGGCAGTGCGCGGCGTACGGCGGAGGCGTTCTTGACAATAGCCAGCGTGTCGAAGTCGTGCAGTTGGTCCTTGGTCGGCAGGGTGCGGCGGTTGCCCGGATCGGTCAGGCCCTCTAGGCCGTACTCGTCGCCGTAGTAGATCGAAGGCACGCCGGGGAAGGTCATCTGCATGAGCGTTGCGAGCCAAAAACGGCTCTTGGCCAGGCCCATCGAGTTCTCGTCCAGGCGCCATTTGCTGCGCTCGCACTCGGGCAGCTGCGACTCGTCGGGGCCGCCGCCGAGTACCGAGATGATGCGCGGACGGTCGTGGCTCGAAAGCAGATTGAGCGCGCAGGACAATGCCTCGCTCGGGTAGTTCTCGCGCAGGGTCTCGATATCCTCGGCTGCCTGGTAGGCGTTCTTGTAGCCCATCAAAAAGCCGATGACCATGTCGCGGAAGGGATAATCCATAGCAGAGTCCAGCTCGGAACCCTGCAGGTAGCGGCGCAAATGGCCGTAGCTAATCTTGTTGGAGGCGTCTTCCCAGACTTCGCCGAGCAACAGTGCATCGGGCTTTTCGGCAAGTACGGCCTTCTTGATCTCGGCCAGGAAGTCGTCGGAAAGCTCGTCAGCGACGTCCAGGCGCCAGCCATGAGCGCCGGCACGTAGCCATTTACGGATCACGCCGTCCTTGCCCAGGAGCCTCTCGCGCACCAGCTCGGACTTCTCGTTGATGGCCGGCATGTTGCCCACGCCCCACCAGCAGTCGTACGAGCCGTCCTCGTGGAAGGTAAACGCATCGCGCCACGGCGAATCCTCGCTTTGCCAGGCACCCACGCCGGGGTAGTTGCCGTAGCGGTTGAAATAGATCGAGTCGTCGCCCGTGTGGTTGAAGACGCCGTCCAGGATGATGGAGATGCCCAGCTTCTCGGCTGCTTGGCACAGCTCGGTAAAGTCCTGCTCGGTGCCCAGGATCGGGTCGATCTTGGTGTAGTCGGCCGTGTCGTAGCGGTGGTTGCTCGCGGCCTCAAAGATGGGGTTGAGGTAGATGGCCGTAAAGCCCAGCTCGGCGATGCGGGGCAGGTCTTCCTGGATGCCCTTGAGCGTGCCGCCGTAGAAGTCCCAGGTCTTGATGGAGCCGTCCTCGGCGCGCTCGTACACGGGCGGCTCGTTCCAGTCTTCGACCATCCGGCGCTGAATGCCCTTGCGCGGTTTTTCGAGTTCGGCCATTGTGCGCTCGCGCCAATGCTCGTCACGGGCGTAGCGGTCGGGGAAGATCTGGTACACCATGCCGCGCTCGTACCAAGTGGGGCGGTTCTCACGGTGCTTATAGACGGTAATCTGGAAGGACGGCACCTCGGCGTAGTCGTAGGTTACGCCCTCGCCGCCGGTGCGGCCTTGTGGCGCGCCCAGGCGAACCTCGGGCTGGCCCTCGATATTGCAGATAAAGCTGTACCAGATAAGACAGGGCTCGGTGCACTCAAGCTCTACGGTAAATATGCCGTCGCCCTCGTGCGTCATGGGATGCAGAGATTCGCCAATCTCATCTACCCAGGTGCGCAGCGTAAGTGTTGCCTGGTTGGGATCGGCATCCTCCAAAATAACCGAGAGTGCAACGGTAGTTCCTGTGGTCACAGCGCCAAACGGAGTGCGAAACTGCGGTAGGCGGCTGTTGTGTATCAATCTCATAGTACGGTCCAGTTCAATAGAATCACGGCCTGCGGGCCATGGGCTTTACGCACAAATTGTAAGTATATCTGTTGTACACAGGGTGTATAAACAACATCCGTTTACCATCGGCGAACGGTTGTCCTAGAAAATCGTTTTACCAACTATCTACAGAGAAGGGGCGCCCGGTTGGAGCGCCCCTTGTTTAGGGTTTTGATTAGGTTTTAGATTGTGTGTGGGCTAGCGGCGCTTGCGGGTGGCCGTTGCCTTGCGGACGGAGGTCTTCTTGGTCGGGGCCTTTTCTTCGGCCGGAGCGGCAGGGAAGACCGGGGCCTCCTTGGCGGGCTCGGTCTTTGCCGTAGCCTTCGGAGCGGTCTTGACCTCAGCGGCCTTCGGTGCCGGCTCGGCCTTTACTGCAGGCTTGTTCTCGGCTTTAGCCTCTGCCTTGGGGGCGGCTGTCTTGGTCGTGGTCTTTTTGGCCGTCGTCGTAGAGCGCTTGCGCGTGGTGGTCTTGGCGGCCGGCTTTGCCTCGACGGGCGTCTCCTCGACTTTGGCGGCCGGCTTTGCGGCTGCCTTGGTCGTGGCGGCCTTCGTGGTCGTCGCCTTCGTTGTCGTGGTCTTCTTGGCTGCCGTTGCCTTCTTGGCGGTCGCGGTCGACTTCTTGGCAGTGGTCTTGGCCGGCGCCTTGACGGCGGGCTTGGCCTCGACGGCGGCTTCAGCCTTTACCTCGGGAGCGGCCTCGGCCTCGGCGGCCTTCTTTGCAGCGGCGGTCGTGCGCTTGCGCGTCGTCGTTGTCTTGGTAGCGGTGGTCTTGGTTGTCGTCGCCTTGGTCGTAGTGGCCTTCTTAGCCGTCGTCTTACGAGTCGTGGTCTTCTTGGCGGCAGACTTTGCAGCCGGCTTAGCCTCAGTCTCGAGAGCTGCCTCAATCTTCACCTTAGATTCAGCTTTAACCGGCTTCTCCTCAGCCTTGGGTTCCTCAACAACCGGCTCGGCCTCGGGCTCGGGCTCGGCCACAACCGCAGGCGCGTCGACAACCGCCGCCGGCCTCTCAATCTCCGGATGCATAAAGAAATACAGGTCCAGATACTTGTCGGCCGAGCGCGTCCAGCTAAAGTCCTGGCTCATGGCCTGCGTGACCAGCTGGTTCCAGGCATCGCGGTTATCCCAGAACAGGCGTGCCGCGCGGAACACGGCGTCGCCCATCTCGTCGCCGTTAAAGTTGCTAAACGAGAAGCCCGTGCCCTCGCCGGTAAACTCGTTATACGGGATTACCGTGTCCTTCAGGCCACCGGTCTCGCGTACGATGGGCAGGGTGCCGTAGCGCATGGCGATGATCTGCGACAGGCCGCAGGGCTCAAACTTCGAAGGCATCAGGAACATATCGGCGGCGGCATACATGCGCTGCGACAACGCCGGATCGAACTCGATGCGCGCGGCCATGGTGCCGGGGTACTTGTCCTGGAAGTAGCGCAGGCCGTCTTCGTAGTCGCGGTCGCCGGTGCCCAGCACCGCCACCTGCACGCCTCCGGACAGGATGCGGTCGAGCGCGTACATGACCAGGTCCATGCCCTTCTGGCGCGTCAGGCGCGTGACCATCACCATAAGCGGACGATCGTCGCGAACCTCGAGCCCCAGCTCTTCCTGCAGCTTGGCCTTGCACACGGCCTTGCCGGAACGGTCCTCGACCGTGTAGTTTGCGGCAATGCGCTTGTCGGTCGCCGGGTCAAAGCCCGCCACGTCAATGCCGTTCAAAATGCCCTGCAGCGCATAGGAGCGCTCGCGCAGCACACCGTCCAGGCCCTCGCCAAACTCGGGCGTCTGGATCTCGTTGGCATAGGTGGGGCTCACCGTGGTAATAGCGTCGGCATAGCGCAGCGCGCCCAGCATGTAGTTGATGCTGCAGGCGTCGCAACGCAGCTGCGAGGCGGCCGCCGGAATATGCGCCACGCCCAGGATGTCCTCCATCACGGTGTCGCTAAACTGGCCCTGGAACGCCACGTTGTGGATCGAGAACACGGTCTTGACGCGGTCGTACAGCGGCAGGCCCTGGTAGAACTCGCGCAGGAACACGGGCGCCAGTGCCGTCTGCCAGTCATTGCAGTGCAGGATGTCGCACTCAAAACCGGCCGGCAGGTGCTGCAGGCTCTCGGTGATGGCCTTGGAGAAGAACGCGAAGCGCTCGCCGTCGTCAAAGAAGCCGTACGGATAGTCGCGCGCAAAGTAGCGCTCGTTGTCGATGAACATATACGTGACGCCGTCGTGTTCGAGCTTCTCGAGTTCGCAGTACTCGTTGCGCCAGCCCAGGCTCACGTAAAAGTCGGAGAAGTGCTCCATCTGCGCCTTGTACTCGTCCTTGATGGTGGCGTACTTGGGCACCATCACGATGACCTCGGCGCCGGCGCGCACAAGCGCCGCAGGCAGCGAGCCCGCCACGTCGCCCAGGCCACCGGTCTTTACAAACGGTGCGCACTCGGCCGAGGCAAACACGATCTGCATCTTTTTGCTGGAATCTGCCATATTGTCTCCCATGTTGCAATTCGAGAATAGCCGCCTGGCACAAACCGGGCGGCTATTCTACATGTTACGAGCGATGTTGCGGTGCCTACGTTAATGCACGATGGTGGTATCGGGAGTTAACGGGGCCTTGCCCAGCACCAGGATGTTCTCGGGCGTGCCGCGGAGCTCGGTGTTGGTGGGAACCACGTTGTTCTTGTCCAGGATGGCATTCTCAACGCGGGCGCCACTCTTGATGATGCAGCTCTGGTTGATGATCGAGTTGGTCACCGAGGCGCCTTCCTCAACCACAACGCCGCGCGACAGGATCGAGTTGCGTACGGTGCCCTTGATGATGCAGCCGGCCGAGATGATCGAGTTGCACGCGTGGCTGCCGGTCGCATAGCGCGAAGGCGGCACGTCGTGAGCCTTGGTCAGGATCGGGCGCTCGGGGTCAAAGAGCTGGTCGGCTACGGTCTGGTCGAGCAGGTCCATGCTGCGGCGATAGAGCGACTTCTCGCTAAATACGCCCACGACCTCGCCCTTGTACTCGTAGCTGCACACGTCGATGTTGCCAAAGTCGCCCTGGAGTGCCTCGAGCAGGTCCAGATAGTCGGCGGCCTGGTAGTGGTCGATAATCTCGAGCAGCGTCTCGCGGTTGACGATGCAGCAGTCCATAGAGGCGTTGTCGCCGTACACGACGCCGGCGCTCACGCCCGTCAGGCGGCCGTTCTCGTTAATCTCGAGCTTGGTCTCGTCATCGACGTTTCGCGTGGCCTTGCAGTACACCACGGTCATCTGGGCACCGGAGTTCTCGTGCGCGTCGATGATGGTGTTGAGGTCCATGTTAAAGATGATATTGGTGCCCATCATCACAACATAGGGCTTGTCCGAGCGCTGGAACAGCGTCTTGTTGGAGATGATGTCGCGCAGCAGGAAGCGCATGCCGCCCTTGGTGGTGCCATACGCGTTGCCGGGCACCATAAACAGGCCGCCCTTCTTGCGGTCCAGGCCCCAGTCCTTGCCCGAGCCCACGTGGTCGATCAGCGAGCGGTAGTTGCCCGGCATGACGACGCCGACGGTCTTAATGCCGGCATTCATCATGTTGGACAGCGGAAAGTCGATCAGGCGGTAGCGGCCCAAAAACGGAACGGACGCGATGGGGCGATCCTTGAGCAGCACGCTGCCGTAGGTCGAAGAGTAGTTAGCGGTGATATAACCGATGGCCTTGCGATTGATCATCGGATCATTCCCCCTTCCCGATAACGACGTCATTTCCAACGACGGCCGTATCCTTGGTGGTATCGACAGAGCCGAGCTTCACGCCCTCTTCGACCGTGGAGTTCTCGCCCAAAATAGCGCGGCAGATGTGCGCGCCGCTCTTAACGTGCGCACCCGGCAGCAGCACGGAGTCCTCGACCACGGCGCGCTCCTCGATGATGACATCGGTCGAAAGGATCGAGTGGCGAGCGGTGCCGTAGATCTTGCAGCCGTTGGAGACCAGGCAGTCGTCCAGGCGGCCGTCCGGGCCAATGTAGTGCGGCGGACGCGTGGTGATGTTGGACATGATGGGGAAGTTCTTGTCAAACAGATCGAACTCGGGGTTGTTGCCCAGCAGGTCCATCGAAGTCTCGTGGAAGCTGGCGATGGTGCCGACGTCCTTCCAAAAGCCGTGGAACTCGTAGCTGTACAGGCGCTTGCCCTCGCCGAGCAGCTTGGGGATGATGTCCTTGCCAAAGTCGTGGCTCGAGCGCTGGTCCAAGGCGTCCGCCTCGAGCGCCTCGATCAACACGTCGGCCGAGAAGATGTAGATGCCCATGGACGCGAGGTTCGAATCGGGCTTCTCGGGCTTCTCGGTGAACTTGGTGATGCGGCCGTCCTCGGGGTCGGTGGTCAGGATGCCAAAGCGGCTGGCCTCCTCCCACGGCACGGGCATAACGCTCACCGTGAGGTCGGCGTTGTTCTCAATGTGCGTCTTGAGCATCTTGCGGTAGTCCATGCGATACAGATGATCGCCCGAAAGAATCAGGACGTACTTGGGGTCGTTGGCCTTGATGTAGTCGAGGTTTTGCGTAATGGCGTCGGCCGTGCCCGCATACCAGGCGCCACCGGTCTGCGTCTCGTACGGCGGCAGGATCGACACGCCGCCGTCACGGCTGTCCAGGTCCCACGCCTCGCCGGAGCCCACATAGGCATGCAGCAGGTAGGGACGGTACTGCGTCAAAACGCCCACCGTGTCGATGCCCGAGTTGGAGCAGTTGGACAGCGAAAAGTCGATAATGCGGAACTTGCCACCAAAGCTAACCGCCGGCTTGGCGATCTTTTGGGTGAGTGCCCCCAATCGGCTGCCCTGTCCTCCTGCGAGGAGCATCGCGATGCATTCTTTCTTACTCATCGATTTCTCCTTCTGTCATCGATGTTCTTAAACCCATTAGCGACGGGCGCGGCGCTCGGTCACGCCCGTCGAGTAATGCCGTGCTGGCATAAGGGAGCTCGCGGCCTTTACGCGTGCCAGATCTCGTCGCGGTACTCGCGAATGGTGCGGTCGCTCGAGAACCAGCCGGAGGAGGCGGTGTTGAGCAGCGCCTTGCGGTTCCAGGTCTCCTGGTCGCCGTAGCTGCCCGTGAGCTTCTCCCATGCATCCACGTAGCTGCGGAAGTCTGCCATGACCAGGTCGGGGTCGTTGTTGTTCATGAGCTCGTTGTAGATGCTCTCGAAGTTGCCCGAAAGACCCGCAACGGTGTTGTCCTTGAGCTCGTCCATCACGCGGCCCAGGCGCTCACGGTCGCCGTTGAGCGTATCCCACGCAAAGTAGCTGTTGGATGCCCAGAGCTGCTCGACCTCGGGAGCGGTCAGGCCAAAGATGGCCTCGTTCTCGCGGCCGGCCAGGTCGGCGATCTCGATGTTGGCGCCGTCGAGGGTGCCCAGCGTAATGGCGCCGTTCATCATGAGCTTCATGTTGGACGTGCCCGAGGCCTCCTTGCCGGCCGTGGAGATCTGTTCCGAAATCTCGGCGGCGGGGTAGATGAGCTGGGCGTTGCTCACGCGGAAGTTGGGGATAAAGCAGACCTTCATGACCTCGTTGACGCGGGCGTCGTTGTTGATGACGTCGGCCACGGAGTTAATGAGGCGGATGGTCTCCTTGGCGAAGGTGTAGCTCGAGGCAGCCTTGCCGCTAAAGATGAAGGTCGTCGGCGTCACGTGGAAGTTGGGATCGGCGATGCGACGGTTGTAGATGTCCATCACCTTCATGATGTTCATGAGCTGGCGCTTGTAGGCGTGGAAGCGCTTCACCTGAACATCGAAGACGGTGTTGGGGTCGATAACCAGACCGGTCTCGGCCTTAACGTAGGCGGCCAGGCGCTCCTTGTTGGCGCGCTTGGAGGCACCCACGGCCTTCAGGAACTCGGTGTCGTTCTGGAACTCCTTGAGCTTTTCCAGCTCAAAGGCGTCCTTGAGCCAGCCATCGCCAATGGCCTCGGTCACGAGCTTGGCATAGGTGGGATTGGCCTCGGCAAAGAAGCGACGGTGCGAGATGCCGTTGGTCTTGTTGTTGAACTTCTCGGGTGTCAGGGCATAGAAGTCCTTGAGCACGATGTTCTTGATGATGTCGGAGTGGATCTTAGCCACGCCGTTGACGCTGTGGCTGCAGATCACGGATAGGTTGGCCATGCGGATCTCGCCGTCCCACAGAATGGCGGTCTGGCGCAGACGCTCCTGCCAGCCCTCCTGCGTGGTGTCGAACGACTCGTGCCAACGACGGCTGATCTCGTCGATGATCTGGTACACGCGGGGGAGGAGCTTGGAGAACGTGCCGATGGGCCACTTCTCCAGGGCCTCGGGCAGGATGGTGTGGTTGGTGTAGCTCACGACCTGCGTCACGATGTTCCAGGCGTCGTCCCACTCGAGCTTCTTTTCGTCGATGAGGATGCGCATGAGCTCGGGGCCGCACATGGCGGGGTGGGTGTCGTTGGTGTGGATGGCCACAAACTGCGGCAGCAGCTCCCAGTTCTCGCCGTGCTCCTTCTCAAAGGTGTCGAGCAGGCTGTAGATGCCGGCGGAAACAAACAGGTACTCCTGCTTCAGGCGCAGCAGACGGCCGTGCTCGCCGGCGTCGTTGGGGTAGAGGATGGCGCTGATGGCCTCGGCCTCGGCGCGCTCGGCGTCGGCCAGGGCATAGTCGCCGCGGTTGAAGGCCTCAAGGTCAAAGTGCTCCTCGACCGGCTCGGCGGCCCAGACTCGCAACTTGTTGACGGTCTCGCCGGCATAGCCCACCACGGGGATGTCGTAGGGGACGGCCAGGATGTCCTGCGTGTCCACCGTGCGGTAGAACGTGCGGCCGTTCTCCTCAAAGCCCTCGACATGGCCACCAAACTTGATGGTCACGGCCTTGTCCTGACGGCGGACCTCCCAGGGATAGCCGTGGGTGAGCCACTCGTCGGTAGCCTCGACCTGGCTGCCGTTGACGATTTCCTGCTTAAACAGGCCGTAGCGGTAGCGCATGCCGTTGCCATAGCCGGCGATGCCCTCGGCTGCCATGGAATCCAGGAAGCATGCGGCCAGACGGCCCAGGCCACCGTTGCCCAGAGCCGGATCGGGCTCCTGGTTCTCGATGACGGACAGGTCAAATCCCATGTCGTCGAGCGCCTCGGCGACCATGTCGCGCACGCCAAAGTTGAGCAGGTAGTTGTCGAGCAGGCGGCCGATCAAAAACTCGATCGAGAAGTAGTACACGCGCTTCTTGCCCTCGGCGGTGGCGCGGGCGTCGCTCTTGGTGGCAACGGTACGGGCCTTCTCGGCCACGAGCTTGGCCAGGGCGTTAAAGCGGTCGAGGTCGCTGGCGGCCTCGACGCTCTTGCCGCTGATGCTCATGACGGCATCGCGATAGAGCTCGGTAAACTCCTGCTTGTTGTCGAAGATCTTATTCATACGTTCCTTCCCCCGGGGATGATTCTCCCGGAACGGTTATGACTTGTATCCTACGCCCCGTCGGGGCGGGTAATTACAGCTGTAACGGTTTTGTTACGCATCCTTGGCAGACGACTTTGCAGAAGCAGACTTGGCCTTGGTAGCGGCCTTTTTGGCAGTCGCCTTCTTGGTCGTGGTTGCCTTAGCAGCGGGCTTTGCGGCGGCCTTGGCCTTGGTCGCGGTTTTGGCCTTAGCGGGAGCCTTCTTGGCAGCCGCAGGCTTGGGCTTCACCGAGGACGTGCGCTTACGCGTCGCCTTCTTGGGCTCCTCGACCACCGGCGGCTTGTAGCTGCTGGGACCGCGGCGCTTAAGCACCACGCCAGCCAGGCCGGGTACCTTAATCTCAATAGAGTCCATCTGCCCGTTCCAGGGATAGGGCTCGCTCGAGCAGGTGTAGGGCTCCTCGCCGGCATAGCCGCTGCCGCCAAACTCGGGACGGTCGGAGTCGAAAATGACCTCCCAGTCACCCTCGCGCGGCACGCCCACGCGGAAGCTCTCATAGCTCGCCGGGCCAAAGTTGATCAGGATCACCAGGTCGTTGTCGATGTCCTCGCCCTGGCGCACAAAGCTCACGATGGACTGCTTGGAGTTGTCCGCGTCGATCCAGGTAAAGCCGTCATCGGTGTAGCCGCGCTCGTACAGGGCGGGCTCGGCGGTGTACAGGTGGTTGAGCGCCTTGATAAACGCCTGATGATGCTTGTGAGTCTCATACTCCTCGGTCAGGAACCACTGGATGGACTCGTAGTAGCGCCATTCAATAAACTGGCCGATCTCGTTGCCCATAAAGTTGAGCTTGGCACCGGGGTGCGTCATCTGGTAGAAGGCCAGCGTGCGCAGGCCGGCAAACTGGCGCCACCAGTCGCCCGGCATGCGGCCGATGAGCGAGCACTTGCCGTGCACGACCTCGTCGTGGCTCAGCGGGCAGATAAAGTTCTCGGTGAAGGCGTACATGATGGAGAACGTGAGCAGCCCGTGGTTGCCGGGACGCCACGGAAAATCGGTCTGCATGTAGTGCAGGGTGTCATTCATCCAGCCCATGTCCCACTTGTAGTGGAAGCCCAGGCCGCCGTCCTGCGGCGGATAGGTCACGAGCGGCCACGCGGTGGACTCCTCAGCCATCATCATCACGTCGGGGTAGTGCGCCTCCACGGCGCAGTTGACCTGGCGGATAAACGCGCTGGCGTCCAGGTCCTCCTCGGTACCGTACTTGTTGAACTTCTTTTGGCCCGGATCGTCGATGCCAAAGTTGAGGTACAGCATGCTAGACACGCCGTCCATGCGGATGCCGTCCACGTGGAAGTTCTCGAGCCAGTACAGCACGTTGGAGACCAGGAAGGAGCGGACCTCGCCGCGGGCGAAGTCAAACTTGTGCGTGCCCCAGTTGGGGTGAATCTCGTGCTCATACAGCATGTGGCCGTTAAAGGTGGCAAGGCCGTGGGAGTCGGCGCAAAAACCGCCGGGCACCCAGTCCATGATCACGCCGATGCCTGCCTCGTGGCACGCATCGATAAAGTGCATGAGCTGCTGCGGGTTGCCGTAGCGCGACGTGGCGGCATAGTAGCCGGTCGTCTGGTAGCCCCAGGAGCCATCGAAGGGATGCTCCATAAGCGGCATGACCTCGATATGCGTATAGCCCATGTCGCGCACGTAGTCCACGAGCTCAACCGACAGGTCGTCGTAGGTGTAGAACTCGCCGCGCTGTGCGGGGAAGGGATCCATGGGGCCGGGGTAGTTGCCGTACTCGTCGGGCTCGCCCTGCGGCGCGTCGCCGTGGCGCTTCCACGAGCCAATATGTACCTCGTAGATGTTAAGGGGCTGCGACATGTGGTTATGGCTGGCGCGGCGCTTGAGCCAAGCCGCGTCGTTCCACTGGTAGCCATCGAGGGTCCACAGCACGCTGGCCGTTCCCGGAGGGCACTCGGCCTTAAAGGCGTACGGATCGGCCTTGTAGAGCTTTTCGCCCTCGTTGGTCTCGATAAGGTACTTATAGAGCTGACCCTGCTCGGCGCCAGGAATAAAGCCTTCCCAAATAGCGCTCGTATGCACGGGCACCAGCGGGTTGGCTTGTTCATCCCAATTATTAAATTCGCCAATGACGTGAACGCTCTTTACATCGGGCGCCCAAACGCAAAAACGCCAGCCGCGCGTACGGTTCTGCGTGTCGGGATGAGCGCCCATCTTTTCCCAGCTGCGCTCCCACATGCCAATGCCAAACAGATAGACATCGTCCTTGGAAAGTTCCGGTGCGTGCGGGGCGGCCTTACGGGTAGCGGGCTTTTTGGTTGCTGGCTTTAGCTTTGTATCGCTCACGTTTGATCCCATCATGACGCGGCAGCGTGTTGCCTTGGTGACTAGATGCGAAAGGTCCAAGGCTGCACGAATCGAAGGGACGGCGATAGCTCTATGATTCGTTCCACCTCGCGTGCTCGGTGGAACTTTCGGCACGAAATACGATAACACCTGTTCGTTACTTTTATGGAGAAAAGTGGATTTGCGGCGGCGTTTAATCGGCGAGCGCCATGTTTATACCACTGGCAGAATTGCGATGGTAAAACTCTTGACAGTTTTACCAATTAGGGTTTCAAAACTGTTAGGCTGACGTTTGGAAAAACGTTTTTAGCAGGTTGTTTACCATTTGACATCGAAAGGTACGTTTATGTCCCAGACCGCCGCTTCCAATGTTGCTTTTATTTTCGATTGCGACGGCACGCTGGTTAATAGCACCCCCGTCTGGGGCTATGCGCAGCCCGAGTTATTACGCCGTCATGGTATTGATGTAACGGTCGACGATTTTGCCCAGTTTGAGCATTTGTCGCTCGAGGACGAGTGCCAGGCCTACCACGACACGTGGGGCATTGGCGCGAATGGCGAGGAGCTGTATCGCGAGCTGGGCGAGATTTTGATCGATGGCTACTCCAAGGTGCCGCCGCGCGAGGGCCTGCTTGCATTATTGGAGCAGGCGAAGGCGGCGGGCATTGCCATGTGCGTTGCCACATCCACGCCGGCCGAGCTGGTTACGTCTGCGCTTGCTGGTGCTGGCCTTGATCGCTATATGGAGTTTATTACCACGACGGGCGAGGCGGGGCGCTCCAAGCAATTCCCTGATGTGTACGAGCTAGCGTTGCGTCGCCTGGAAGAGCGCCACGGGCACAAGTTTGAGCGCGCGTGGGTGTTTGAGGACGCGGTCTTTGGGCTTAAGAGCTCCAGCACCGCTGGATTTAAACGCGTGGGCATCTATGACCCGCACGGCCGTATGGAGCGCGACGAGGTGCGTGCCAACTGTGACATCTTTATCGATAGTTACGAGGACCTGGACCTGGCCCGCGTGCTTGCATTTGAGGGATAGGCGAGAGCTGTGGCTTGTAGGGTATTGGTTGTTTGCGGCTCGCCCGTGGTGGCGAGTGCGAACCTGCTGCGCCAGCTGGTGGGGGAGTGCGACCACGTTGTCGCCGTAGACCGCGGGCTCGATGCGCTGCTGGGCGCGGGGCTAGGCTGCGATGTCTATGTGGGCGACGCCGACACCGTAAGCGATGAGGGACGTGCTCTAGTCGATGCTGCTGCCGATTTTGAAGTAGAACGCCACAACCCCTACAAGGACTATACCGATCTGGCGCTAGCGCTCGAATCCATCCGCCGCCGCTGGCCGGGTGCCGAGGTGGTTACGACCTGCGCCACCGGAGGCCGTCCCGACATGGCCCTGTCCGTATTGGGCCTGCTCGCGGGCTACGAAGATGCTCCCATCTGGATCGCCGAGGACAAGGTAGTCGCTCGCATCCTCCACGCAGGCGAATCGTGGACCATCGAGGGCGCCGAGGGCAAAACCTTCTCCATCATCGCCATATCCCCCAACACCCAAGTAAGCGAATACGGCCTAGAATGGGAACTAGACCATAGCCCCCTGGGCCTTTTAGCCGACACAGGCATTAGCAACATAGTCCGATCCACCGCAGAGATCGAAGTCCACACCGGCACCGCCATCGCTTACCTCTACAAGTAAGGTCTATCGCATCAGGGTTTTATCGGGACGGTGGATAGAAATAATCGCTCGAAGAGTGATTATTTCTGCCCCGTCCCAGGAAAACCCGTAAGGCGGAAAATCAATCCAAAATTCCCCCTTGCATCCCCGAAGATCTTCCCCTATAGTATTTCCGCGTCACGGGGGCGTAGCTCAGCTGGGAGAGCGCTTGACTGGCAGTCAAGAGGTCAGGGGTTCGATTCCCCTCGTCTCCACCATCGTGAATTCAAAAGGCTACCGGATACCCGGTAGCCTTTTTTCATACCCATCTACCCCACAAACCAAAGTGACGCGCACACCCGCACTCACCCCGCAAAAAGTTGCGCAATTACCTTCCCGGTTTTGTACAAAGTTTGTTAGCCAAACATAATAGTTTGAGCATTTCACGCCGCCAGCAATACAACTCAGGCAGTGCTCATCAACTCACATACCCCCATAAACCTGCGGCGATGTGTGCAAGACTGCGTAATAACCCCCATAACCACGGCAAATAAACAATATGTTGCTCAACACACCCCAAAACGTATGGGCCACCTGCTGTGCTAGGATACCTAACGTTACATGAGTTCAACTGTGCTCACGGCTCCAGCAAGCCGCAAAGCGCAGGGTCGATCAGCATCCGGCCGTAACGGCGGTGCCAGAAAAACCGCGAGCTCCAATAGCGTCGTCATGCGTATCGCTTTGGATGACTTTGTTCTTGTCTATGTGCAAGTTGTACTTTCGAATCGATATTTTATGACTAATCGCAGCAGTCCTACAGCTGTTTGCATGCGGTCCAGTTTTGTACCCGCTTGACTGGGCCGCACGCAGCCAGCTGGGGACGCGGTCTTTTTGCGATACACGTCCGCGTCTCTAGCCACTGCACTTTTACATACCGTTCACGGTGGGGCAGAGCCACGTGCTTGTCTAACTGGGCTCCGGGTTTGAATATGGAGCGCCTTCGCGCACAAGCGCCCTGGCGAAGCCATACCCAAACCCCGTGAGCCACACGTAAGACAGAAAGAGGGTGGTGCTCGTGTGGTATGTGATCCAGGTCATTAACGGTCGCGAAGACGTAATGCGCGAGCGCATCGAGCGTGTGGTGCCAGCTGGTGCCATGCAGGAGCTCTTTTATCCCCAATTTCAAACCGAGATTAAGGTACACGGCGAATGGGTCAATACGACCAAACCGCTCTTTCCCGGTTATCTTATCTGCGATACGGCAGATCCCCGCACCGTGCAACAGTATCTGCTGCGCATGGACGACTTTGCCCGGGTGCTATCCCAGGACGGTCAGTTTGTGCCGCTGGCAAAAGAAGAGGTCCAGCTTATTGGCAGCTTTACGCATAAGGGAGACCGCGTAGTTCCTATGAGCGAGGCCTTAAAGGACGGCGACCAGGTCGTAGTGACGGCAGGGCCGCTGCTGGGTCACGAAGGCCTTATCAAAACCATTAACAGACGCAAGAGCACTGCTTATTTGGAGCTCGACTTGTGCGGCCGACGCGTGACTACCCGCGTTGGCCTTGCCGTGCTTTCAGCCGAGCAGCGCGTTATGCGAAACCTTAAAAAAGCGATCGCCTAAGTGCGGGCGGTCGCCACACAGTGTAGGGAGGATCCCCGAGCTGGGGACGTAGTGTTGGAAGAGAACGTGTCGGATAAAACTCAATATGCAACGGATGCACACGCGGGGGCGGCTCTGATTGCTCAGGCCATGGACCGGCGTGAGGGCACCGGCCGCTACAGGGCCATGCAATCCTTCATGGACTGGGATCGCTCGCGCATGGCGTACAGGGCCGTCAAGCGCGCCTTCGACATTGTGTTCAGCGGTGTCGTGCTCGTCCTCATCGCGATCCCCAGCCTCGTGCTCGCCGCTGCTATCCGCCTGGAGAGCGAGGGGAGCCCCTTCTATAGCCAGATTCGCGTGGGCCAGACCCGTCCCGACGGCAGCCTTACCACCTTCCGCATGTGGAAGTTCCGATCCATGTACAAGGACGCCGACGAGCGCCTCGCCGAGCTCAAGGAGCAGAACGAGATCGCCGGCGCCATGTTCAAGATGAGGGAAGACCCCCGCGTCACCAAGATCGGAAAGTTCATCCGCAAGCACTCCATCGACGAGTTCCCGCAGTTCCTCAACGTGTTCTTCGGTCAGATGTCCGTCGTGGGTCCACGCCCGCCGCTTCCGAATGAGGTGGCGGAGTACACCGAGTACGACCTGCAGCGCCTGGCCGTGAAGCCCGGCATCACCGGCTGGTGGCAAGTCACTGAGCGTAACTCGACTGGATTCGACGGGATGGTCCGTCGCGACCTGGAATATATCGCCAAACGAGGCGTTTTCTTCGATTTGAAAATAATCCTACTAACTGTGATTGAGGTTGTCAGCGGAAATGGCGCTTGCTAAAGAGACAAGAGGGAAATACGAAGGCACCGGTTCAACGGTTGATCTTCCCGGTCGAGTCGAAGTCCTGGGCGTCCCCGTCGACCCCTGGACGATGGGGCAGACCGTCGAGGCGACCGGCGCCCTCATCAAGGAGGGGCGCTTCGCCCACCTTATCGGCGTGAACGCCGATAAGGTGCTGCAGATGCTTGACGACCCCGAGATGGACGCGTGCGTGCGCCGCTGCGAGATCGTGAACGCCGATGGCGCGTCCATGGTCATGGCCGCCAAGAAGCTGGGCGTGGACCTGCCCGAGCGCGTGGCCGGTATCGACCTCATGTGGGAGCTGTGCGGGCTGGCTGAGCGCGAGGGATACAGGGTCTACCTGCTGGGCGCCAAGGCCGAAGTGGTCGCAAAGACCGCAGGGGTGCTGTCCGAGAGGTATCCCAATATGGTCCTCGCTGGCTACCGAGACGGCTACTTCGGTGACGACGAGTTCGACGCCGTGGTCGCGGAGGTTGAGCAGGCCGAGCCCGACATCGTGTTCGTGGGCATCACCTCGCCCAAGAAGGAGCGCCTGATCGAGCGTTTCCGCGAGCTGGGCGCCAAGGGCGCATTCGTGGGTGTGGGCGGCTCGTTCGACGTCGTCTCCGGCAACATCCCGCGAGCCCCGATGTGGATGCAGCGCGCGAACCTGGAGTGGCTCTTCCGCATGATGCAGGAGCCAAGGCGCCTGGTGAAGCGCTATCTAGTCGGTAACACCCGTTTCTACATGCTTCTCCGCAAGGAGTCAAAGAGGAGCAAGGTCAATGTCTAAGAAGAAAGTTATGCTCGTCTTCGGCACCCGTCCGGAGGCAATCAAGATGTGCCCACTCGTCAACGAGCTGAAGACGCGCAGGGATGAGTTCGAGACCGTCGTAACCGTGACCGGCCAGCACCGCGAGATGCTCGACCAGGTGTTGCGCGTCTTCGACGTGACTCCCGACCACGACCTGGCCATCATGAGGCCCGGCCAGACGCTGTTCGACGTTACATGCGACGTGCTGCTCAAGCTCAAGGCTGTCCTCGAGGACGAGAGGCCCGACGTCGTCCTGGTCCACGGAGACACAACGACTAGCTTCGCCGCAGCACTCGCGTGCTTCTACCTGCAGATCCCCGTGGGGCACGTCGAGGCCGGCCTGCGCACGCACGACATCTACAGCCCCTGGCCCGAGGAGTTCAACCGCCAGGCGGTCGACATCGTGAGCGAGTACTACTTCGCCCCCACGGAGGCCAGCAAGCAGAACCTTCTCGACGAGGGCAAGCCAGAGTCCAAGATCTGGGTCACCGGCAACACCGGCATCGACGCCCTGCGCACCACCGTGCGCGAGGGCTACTCCCACCCCGAGCTCGAGTGGGCCGAGGGCTCCCGCCTCATCCTCATCACGGCGCACCGCCGCGAGAACCTGGGCGAGCCCATGCACCGGATGTTCCGCGCCATCCGCCGCGTGATGGAGGAGCACCCGGACACCAAGGCGATCTACCCGATCCACATGAACCCGCTCGTCCGCAAGGCCGCCCACGAGGAGCTCGACGGCTTCGACCGCCTGCACATCATCGACCCGCTCGAGGTTCTCGACTTCCACAACTTCATGGCGGCGAGCCACCTCATCCTCACCGACTCGGGCGGCATCCAGGAGGAGGCGCCTAGTCTGGGTAAGCCCGTACTCGTCATGCGCGACACCACCGAGCGCCCCGAGGGAGTCGCCGCCGGCACGCTGAAGCTCGTGGGCACCGAGGAGGACGTCATCTACCGCGAGTTCAGTCGTCTGCTCTCCGATGAGGGGGAGTATGCGGCCATGAGCCATGCTTCGAACCCTTACGGCGATGGACATGCGAGCGAGCAGATTGTGGATGTGCTGGCAGGTTAGCAACATGAATGAATGCTTCAAACTATATAAAGCTGCCCACGCCTGCACCAAGGGCCCGAAGTTCGTCCGTCCGTTGGCGGGAGCTTTCAGACATCTGTCGCAGTTTCTCTTTGCCTGCCATATCGGAAGCCAAGCCGAGATAGGCGATGGTTGCTTGTTTCAACACAACGGTGTGGGTTGCGTCATCTCCGAGCGAGCCGTGATTGGAAAGAACTGCGAGTTCTATCAGCATGTTACTGTTGGAACGCTCCGGGGGGGGTTCCTATCATTGAGGATGACGTCTCAATCGGTGCCAACGCTGTATTGCTTGGAAATATCGTAATCCATAAAGGAGCGAAGATTGGCGCAGGAGCCGTCGTTCTTTGTGATGTTCCTGAAAGTGCTACTGCCGTTGGCGTACCTGCAAGAATCATCATGACTAGTGAAATGTGATTAATTTTAAGGAATTATATATGGCTTGTTGCGATGAAATGGAAGCAGTTTCTACTGATCTTGTCTCAATCGTATTGCCCGTTTTTAATACTGCGGATTATCTTTCGACTTGCATAGAAAGTCTTTTATGCCAGACCTATCCGAACATTGAAATTGTGATTGTTGACGATGGGTCGAGTGATGGTTCTTCTGATATTTGCGATCATTACTCAATTAGCAATGAAAATATCAGTGTCTATCACATTGAAAATCACGGTCTCTCATATGCAAGAAACCTTGGAGTTGGCGCCTCAAAGGGGTCGTATATAACTTTTATCGATAGCGATGATGTTGTTCCGGCATACTACATTGACTATCTAATGAAAGGATTGGCAAACGGGTCGGCCGATTTATCATGCGTTCAACTTCAGGAGATTGAAAACCAAAGCGCTGTCAGCTCATTACCATGTGAATTAGATTTACCTGCATTTGAAATTGTGAATACCAAAACAGCTTTGTCGAAACTACTTTGTAACGTAGATATCTGCGAGTCTGCGTGTGGAAAAGTTGCAAAAGCTTCTTTTTGGAAGCAACATAAGTTTCCCGTTGGGCGAGTTTACGAGGATTTAGCAACTTGCGCAGGGATTATCAATGACGCTGATTCCATTGCGTTTTCCCCTGGGAAGATTTATGGCCAAGTTTATCGCGCTGGATCCCTTTCTAGAAAAGGCAAAATTAGTAATAAGCAATATTCCGATTGGAGTTATGCGCTGAATCGTTCGATGTTTACTATTAAAAATAGTAAACATTATGACGAGCTCAAAGATGAAATTGAATGCTTCATGATGTTAAACAATGTTCGATTGATTCGTCTCTTTAACGATATCAATAATCCTGACGAGAATAGTCTCTCTATCAGGAACGAAGCCAGGGATTATGTCTCTCTTCATTTGAAGACAATCAGAAAAAATGCCTTGGCTTCTCGCTCCTTACTTTTAAAGTCTTATATGAGTTCAAAAGCACCCTGGGCATATTCCGTAGCATTTTCAGCATATCAGCGCGTTAAGTTGATGAGGCGCAAGAAATGACGCGTCTCAATTGCGAACATAACGGGTCGAAAAAATTAGACAGCAAGATGAGCTTGCTTTCATATAGGGTTAGTGACTTTATACTATTCAACATTTTCTTTCTGCTTGCCTTTCAGAATGCATTTCAAAAGCTCTTTGGAGGGGTATTTGCATATATCGACGAGCTAACAGCCCTTCTTCTTTGTTGCTGGGCGGTCTTCAGTATGCATGGGCAAAAAACTCGTTATTGTATGATTTCACGCTATTTGCTGTTGATCAACAGCCTTCTTCTTCTGTTGGGATTGTGCGGTAACTTATTGTATAAGTTACAGCCTGCTTATCAGGCGATTGCAATCGACGCCTTTGCCTGTTCGAAGTTCATTATTTCTTTGATTTCTTCCGTAGTGATTCTACAAAAGCGATCAGTGATTGAACTTGCATCTAGCTTTGCAAAATTTATCCTCCCACTACTCCTAATCTTATATTTTCTTAATCAATTTATTGATCTTGGTCTCTCATCTGGCGAGCGATTAGGATATTCATTCTTATTCGGCCATCCGACGAATTTTGCCGCAACTGTTGTTTGTCTGATTAGCATTCTTCTACTTGATGTTAAATCCAATAGGTTATTTATCGTCTGTGGACTGCTTGTTCTCTGCGCTACGGGACGCTTCAAAGCCATCGGGTTTGCTTTCATCATTGCTGCTGCAGTTTTCTTGTATTCGAATAAGAAAAAGATTCCCCTCTCTTTCATTCTTCTAGCGGGATGTGGAGCATTGTTTCTTGTTTACGATCAGATATCGCTTTATTTTTTTGACTCCACTACGGCACGAAGCGTTCTTCTGTCAACGTCCTTTGACGTTGCAAACATGCATTGGCCACTAGGCAGCGGTCTTGCTACTTACGGTTCTAATGCATCTGCTGATTATTATTCGTCATTCTATTATTCCTTAGGGTTCCCAAGCGTTTATGGCCTTGGTCCCATGAATCACGATTATTTAGTTGACAGTTTTTGGCCTGCTGTTATTGGCCAATGTGGCTATATTGGCCTGTTGCTGGTTGCCATCATATTTGTACTTCTATTTTCAATGTCTCGCAAAGCCGTAGATCATGGTGTCCCTCTCTGGGCTAGCTTTGCGATTCCCATCTACCTTCTAATAGCAAGCACATCTGAGGCAAGTATTTTTTCTTCATATTCAGTTTTACTTGCTATGACTTTTGCGATGTTGACTGCAGACTCAAACCCATTTCATGTGGGGGAATCAGATGAATAAAAAACACGGTACTTTTTTTAAGAATACTGCCTGGCAATATGGCCTTCAAATAATCAAATACTTGTTTCCCTTAATTACACTGCCTTACTTGACACGCGTGCTGGAACCCGAAGGTTATGCATTCTATGCTTACGTGATATCTTTCATGTCCTTCGCGCAGGTTTTTGTTGATTTTGGATTTAACCTTTCGGGTACCAAGCGAATCGCGAAGGCACGATCAATAAAAGAGGAAAACCACGTTATAGGAGCAGTAACCGAAGCGAGACTCCTTCTTTGCATCGTTGCAGGCGTGGCTGTAATGGTTACTGCATCTTTCCTGCCGCTTACACAAAATAGGTTGCCCTATGTCTTTCTGGCATTCACAGCGGTATGCGGAAAGGGGCTAGTTCCCGATTTCCTTTTTCAGGGGCATGAGAATATGGGGCCGATCACCACACGTTTCTTTGCCTCGAAAAGCATATCGACTATCTTTACGTTCGTACTTGTACATTCAATTAACGACATCATGTGGGTGCCAGTGCTCGATATAGTCTCAAACGGCGTTGCACTTGCATGGTCGTTTGCGGCCGCGAAGCGGAGCTTTGGCACTACCATCGAGCTCGCGCCGCTAAGCGAATCACTTGCTGAACTTAGAACTTCGGGTTTATATTGCTTTTCGAACATGGCCGCAAGCGTTTTCTCGGGTTTTACGACGCTGCTTATCGGCGCAGTCGTGACCGATGCTGCCCAGGTCGCCTATTGGTCTTTGTCTATGACGGCAGTCACCGCGGTTCAGGCGCTCTATGAGCCTATCATCAACAGCCTATACCCTCATATGGTAAATACAGGAGACTATTGCTTTGCCAGAAAACTAAGTATTTTGGCATTGCCAGCCGTCTTAATCGGCACAGTTGCCTTCTGTTTACTTTCTAAATCTATCATGCTTGTTTTAGGCGGCGAACAATACCTAGAAGGCTCTTGGGTGCTCGTGTGGGCGAGTCCGTTACTTGTATTTAGCTTCTTTGGCATGCTATTTGGCTGGCCAGTCCTCGGGGCAGTAGGTAAAGTCGCTGAGGTCACAAAGTCCACCGTAATGAGTGCCTTATTCTGCATCGTTACGCTTCTGATTGCCTCGTTTACTGGTATGACGGACCTCCATGTGATTTGCGCCATTCGATGTGCCACGGAGGCTTTACTGTGCGGAATTAGGTTTTATCAGGCACTTCCCGTGCTGCATTTAAAGGAGTCCTGCAATGGATAAGTTAATGGATGAAGAGCGGACATATCTAACGCTTGACGAGGTGCATAAAGAGCTACTGAATTTGCTTCTGCGTTTTGATGCTTTTTGCAAGGAACATAATCTTCGTTATTCGCTAGATTCGGGAACGCTTTTGGGGGCAGTTCGTCATAAGGGTTTTATTCCATGGGACGACGATATTGATTTGAATATGCCTAGGCCTGATTACGATAGATTGTTAAAAATTGCAAATTATCTGCCAACTGATTTGTGCGTTATAAACGCCTCCAATAGCAACTTTACTGGAGGGTTTACGAAGCTATGCACTTCTAATATTCGAGCTCAGGAGCCTTCTTATGACGGGGTAATGGAAGAAATGCTTTGGATCGATATCTTCCCAACTGATGGCGTCCCTGAAAACTCAGAACTATTTAGAAAGTCAAAAAAACGCATTCAGAGAGCATTGAAGCGCAACGAGTGGGCAAATATAAACCTCAATTACGAACGAGGGGCGCGTAAAGTAATCAAGACAATTTTTGGCTGGCTCTTCAGGTTCCAAAATCCTAAAAGTCGTTTATTAAAGCTCATTGATGAGACCATTGCATGTCCTGGATATGAGTCTGCCAAGCGGGTTGGATGCTTTTTTGGCGCAGAAAATGGACTCTGGACACTACCAAAAAGCGCATATGAAAAGACCGTATATCTGGAATTTGAGGGGCATATGCTGCCCTGTATGAGTTGCTGGGACGAATTTCTTACTGACCTCTACGGGGACTATATGAAACTTCCTTCCGAGAACGATAGGCAAACTCACTGTCTTAAGGCGTGGCGCGCCTGAGCTCCGAAGTCCAGATTTTTGACCCATGAAAGGATTATTCTATGATTAACTTCGCGGTAGGTCCTGTACCCTCTTCCGAAAACGTAAGAGCAATTGGTTCCCTAGATACTCCTTATTTCCGCACGCCGGAATTTTCACATACCATGCTCGAAAACGAGCAGCTTCTTTGCAACCTAGCCCACGCACCCGAGGGGTCACGTGCGATCTTCCCAACTTGCTCGGGCACCGGGGCGATGGAAGCCGCTATCATGGGGCTTCTTGATCCCATCAACGACAAGGCAATTGTTGTTGATGGCGGCAGTTTCGGTCACAGGTTCCGTTCTATGCTTGAGCTACATGGCATTGACAACGTCCCAATCGAGCTTGTACCTGGCACTCCGCTTACCGAAGCTGACCTCGAGTCTATCAACGTTGGGGACTGTACCGCTTTCCTTGTAAACCTGGGCGAGACCTCACAAGGTGTGCTCTATGACGCTAGCCTCATAGGGCGATTTTGTCGTGAACATGATCTGTTTCTAATCGTAGACGGCATCAGCTCTTTCTTGGCCGATCCATTCGACATGGAAAGCATGGGGGCTGATGTGCTTATTACCGATGCCCAAAAAGCCTTAGCCTGTCCTCCGGGCGTGGCGCCTATGGTCCTCTCACCTGATGCTGTTAAAAGAGCGAATTCTCTTACGCAGCCGTGCATGTATTTAAATCTTTGTGACATGCTAAAGAATCAAGAGCGTGGGCAGACTCCGTTTACCCCTGCAGTGACAACGCTATTGCAAATTCACGAGAGGCTAGCCGCCCTAGATGCCGCCGGTGGCGCTAAAGCTGAAGTTGCTCGATGTGCCGACGTGGCCAATGACTTCCGCAATAGGATCTTCTCGGCCGGTCTACCTTTTCAAATGCGCCTAGCTTCTCCCTCAAATGCCGTGACCTATATCGAAAGCCCTTACGTGAGTGCCAAGGCACTGTTCGCCTTGCTTAAAGATGAGTACGGCATCTGGCTGTGTCCCAACGGCGGGGAAAAGGCTGACACCTCGTTCAGAGTAGGGCACATCGGCAATCATCCGCTCTCTGATAATGTGCTTTTAGTTGCAGCACTCGTCGATGCTTGCGGACGTTTGGAGTCTAAGCACGACAAGGAAGCCAATAAATGATGAAGGTCATCACCTATGGTACCTACGACCATCTCCATCGTGGACATGTGCGTCTACTGGAGCGCGCAAAAGCTTTGGGCGACTACCTAATCGTAGGTGTCACTTCTGATGATTTCGACAAGCAGCGTGGCAAGATTAACGTGCAGCAGCCTCTCGAGGAGCGCATTGCTGCAGTAAGAGCCACGGGTATTGCCGACAAGATAATTGTTGAAGAGTATGAGGGTCAAAAAATTGATGATATCAAGCGCTATGGCGTGGATATTTTCACTGTAGGCTCTGACTGGGTAGGGCATTTCGATTATCTAAACGAGTACTGTAAGGTTGAATACCTTGAACGTACCCGCGGTGTATCATCCACAGAAATTCGCAGCACTAAAAAACAGCGTTGCGGCTTGGTTGGATATACTGACTACATGAACCGCGTGTATGCAGAATGCGGTTTAGTTAACGGCCTTGAGGTCGTTGCGATATGCACGAAAGATAGAAGCTCGCTAAGCAAGAACTCGTTAAGCGCTCCGCTGATTACAGATAATTTCAACGAATTGCTAGACGCCGTGGATTTGGTCTATATCCACTCGCATCCAGATTGCCATTATGAACAAGTAAAGAAGGCGCTTGAGGCAGGCAAGCATGTTATGTGTGAAGCTCCGCTCGCCAAAAGCGCAGCAGAATGCGATGAGCTATTTTCCTTAGCTGACGAGCGAGACTTAGTGCTAATGGACTCCCTCCGAACCGCGTATTCAACGGCATACGCACGAATGTTATTGCTTGTAGCGGGCGGTCGTATCGGCGACGTCGTATCTGTTGACGCGACTTGCACCAACCTCAATACGAACCGCCCGCCGTATTCATTAAGCCATGAAACAGCTTGGAGCAGCATGGCCGCATGGGGACCGACGGCACTGCTGCCGATATTTCAAATATTGGGTTCTAGCCCCGAGACTGTGCAGTTTTCCTCCTTATGTGATCTGAAAGATAAAGCCTTCGACAATTTTTCCAGAATCAGTGTTGAGTTCCAAGGGGCCGTTGGTAGTGCAAAAGTAGGTGCAGGTGCAAAGTCTGAAGGAAGTCTTGTAGTCTCAGGCACCAAAGGCTATGTATACGTTCCTGCTCCTTGGTGGAAAACGGACTACTTTGAAATTCGCTACGAAAATTCATCTGACAACCGTCGTTATTTCTACCAATTGGATGGAGAGGGAATTCGATTTGAGTGGGTTTCTTTCCTAAGAATGATTGAGGCGGTGAGCGAAGGTACTGATGGTGAAGAGGCACTTCGCCGTGAAGGCGGTATTGAAAGAGATATAACACGTGCAATCTGTGAAGTGATCGGTTCCTTTGAGCGAGGCGATCACGTTAGATACATGGAGGTTCATAAATGAAGAAAATTCTTCTATTAGGCGGTCCCGTTTTCCAAAAACCTGTAATTCAGCGCGCAAAGTCTATGGGGCTTTACGTTGGCGTGGCTGACATCAGTCAGGATGCTCCCGCAGCATCACTCGCTGATGAGTTTTTTCAGGGTTCCATTAGAGATTATGATGCCATGCTCGCGATTGCTCGTGAGTTTAAACCGGATGCCATTGCCAGCGGAGCATGCGATACCTCGGTTGTCACTGTTGCTCGTCTTTGTGAGGAGCTAGGACTGCCAGGCAATTCAGTAGATGCCGCTCTTAATTCTACCGACAAATTTAGGATGATAAATTGCTTTGCTCAAGAGGGGGTTCCTCATCCTGCCTTCGCCGTAGCCAAGGTGAGTGAGCTTGATACTTTTGTTCCCCCTTTCTCCTATCCTGTCATAACAAAACCTACTGACAGCGCTGGAGGCAGGGGAGTGAATCTGGTTTCATCACCTGAAGAACTCCCCGCAGCACTTCAGACTGCATCTAAAGCAGGCATCTCGGGCGATGTGCTTGTAGAAGAATGTATGACCGGCCCTGAAGTCAGCGTGGAAATTATCGTTTCTGGCGGTATCCCTCATGTACTGCAGGTTACCGATAAGTTAACTTCCGGCGCTCCGAATTTCTTTGAAATTGGCCATATTCAACCCACAAGTTTAAGTTGCGAACAGCGTCGGGCAATTTCGGATGTTGCTTCATCCGCCGTACTAGCCGTTGGTCTCAAAAATAGCGCCGCGCATGCAGAAGTGATGCTAACTTCCGAAGGTCCTAAGATGGTTGAGCTTGGAGCTCGACTTGGTGGCGACTGGATTACCTCGCATCTTATCTGGAACTCTGTGTCGGGTATCGACATGGTTGAGACCATGATTAAGCTAGCATTGGGAGAAGAGTTCAGTGAGCTCAGCTACAGTGATAGCGGTAAATTCGTAGCAACTAAATTCCTTCCTGCTCGCGAGGGCGTACTTCAGGAATTAAACGGTATTGAAACTGCAAGAGATTCCGAAGGCGTTATTCATGTTGAAGTTCACGGTATCGTTGGAAAACGGTACGGAAAAGCAGTGGATGATTCTGCTCGCTTTGCTTCCGTTGTTGCCAGCGGCAACACGAAAGAAGAAGCGTTAACCAACTGCGACCGTGCTCTTAGGTTAATTGAAGTTCAAATGGGATAAGAACTATTCACTAACTCTATATGCTGGTTTTTTTGAGGCCGGATTGCTTTGTTTACTAGTAACAAAGCAATCCGGCCTTATTTGTACAGGCTCCTAATCCGAGGGTCCTTTGCTGCTTTTGAAGCAAGCAATCTATTCACCCTTTTATTTCTCCTTTTTGGAGAACCTTTCGCATAGTCCCACTATATGGATACTGAATCAGAGAATCCTGAATGCAGAACGATAATTGTAGTATTGCCAATTGTTTTTAGTGACGGAGGAGACAATGGACCTAACGAATCTACCTGAGTACATCTCAGCGATTGTGGCAATCATCGCATTGTTCATTTCTTGTTACCAAGCTCGTCTCAGTAATAAACAGTCTCTATTTAATCGACGTTTAAATATTTGGATAACCGTCGATAAGCTCATGAGCGTTTACGCAAATAACGCGAAGAACTTGAAACATGATGACGAACCGCAAATGGCTATCGACCTACTATTTGTATGGCTGACTAACACCACGTACCTGCAATCAATTTCAGCCTCAATTAATAAGGTGTTAGATGCCGACCTTCAACTCAAATTGCATTTAAAACTTGATGAAATGAGATCGCTCGCCATGGAGGCGAGATTTTGCTTCAAGGGAAAGAGTGGAGAGGCAATTGCCGAATTCATAGAAGCTTATCAATCCCTTTTGTTTTCAATGTATCAGTATCAGATTCTATTTAATAAGATGCTCCAGAATGCAAGGGAATATCAATGGACGCTTGAACAGGCTTCTGAAAAGTTACATGAGCCCGATCAACGGCAAGATCTCTTTGAAAGAGAAAGCACTCTTGCCGCATCATACAAGACTCTATGCCAGCTAAACAAGAGAGGTGCAATTCAGCGCAAAATGCAACTAGCAGGTCCTGTATGGCACTGAGCTAAAATTGGGTGCTTAAGACGGTCGATGCCGCACCAAACCTCAATGCCATTAGCCCTATGGGCAAAAACTCTTAAGCTCTAAAGTTGCACAAGATCCGTCAGCTTTCATTGCTGCGGGTTTGAGAACATTACCAATTAGAATATAACCCAGTGCTGGAATAAGACTCGGAAGCTGACTCAGGTTGAACTTTAAGGACGAATACATAAATAGTCAGGCGTTCAGCTGGAGACATCATCCACTGCGGTACGTGGCAAGGGAGGATGAACTCGCTTACAGTCGTCTTTATGACTACGTAGAACAATTGGCGGATTCCGTTAGTGGTTTAGTTTCTACGCCATCTTTCAACCAGTTTTTACTTGAATCCTGTCAGTTCTTGGCTAACTCGCTAGATTTAATTCATCAAGGTTACTTCGACGCTGCTTTTTATTCAGTCAGACAAGCTGGAGAGGTCATCCTTATCGGAACGTTGTTTTCGAATCTAGAAGAATCTGAGCGCAAGGCTAAATATGAGAAATGGGTCTCGCTCGACAGGTTCCCCTCATTTAGCAAACTGTCCAAAATGCTGCGTTCAAAAGATATTGAATATCGAGACCTTCTTGAACAAATGCCCGAAATTGATGAGCTAATCAGCACGCTCAATAAGAGGGCGAACAAGTATATTCACAAACAAGGCCACGAATCCTTTTATACCAAGCCTTACGAGGTGGTTCCCGAAAGCGCGAAGTATATTCAAGAGGATTTTACCGATTATTTCAAGACTACTGTAAAGGTCTGTACAATTTTTCGACTTGCCGTCGATCCTTTCCCAATATTACTGAGCGACCCCGAATGCGAATACAGATTCCCTGATTGTATGACACTCGAATTCAGCCAGAGCTTTATTAATAATTGTTTGGGAAACGAGTTTGTTAAGCACTACATTGAGACGGATTATTACCGCAATTGGGTGAATGCGATTAAGTCAACATTTCCTCAGTTGAAGGAGGCAACATATAATGTCTCAAACCTGCACTATATTGATTTGTCTAACATCGAAGACATTCTTGATGAGCTAGATAAGTTAACGTTATATGACGCAACTGCCGTTTTATTCACTGCACTATTCTCAGAGAAAGTAATTGCCATTCATATAACCGGCATGCTTGATGCATTTAGTAATTCGGCAAGACCATCAAGCGGTCTGTACCTTTCAGACATGAGTGATTACGCGAGTCAACTTGGCGGAGTCAATGTTCCGCTCGCTGAAATTTGTCGTCTCGCTAGTCTTGATACGTCGCATGAGTATTCTCCCGTTAGCTTATTCATTACTTCGTTTTCTATTGCGTCAGATTTTGTTTGCGTTGAGACCGATACGCTTCTTGATGGCAATGAAGTTGAGCTAGGCCGAAAAGCGGCAGAAGAACTCAGCCAACTTTGGAAGCACATCAAAACAGGCGAATGTGCCATGTTCGAATTAAAGGAAACGGCACTGTTCAAGTGGATTAAACAGAACGTGTAAATAATATATTGTCGCGTCTACAACGGCAAAAAAGAACCTGTCATGGGCGCGCGTTGCCTGACAACGACCGGCTTTGACAACTTCCGCGCAAGCTCAATCCAAGGTGTCATGAAGTGCGCGAAGGCCGAGGGCGTGCTCGTGGTGGTCTACGAGCCCACGCTGGACGCGCCGGAGTTCTTCGGCTCCGAGGTCAAGCATGACCTGGGGGACTTCAAGGCCGGCTGCGACGTGATCGTCGCCAACCGCTGGAGCGACGAGCTCGCGGACGTTGAGGAGAGGGTGTATACGATGGGTCTGTTTAAGCGGGACTAGGGGAGAGGGACGAGCTGTGCTGGGCGAACTCAGCTTATAGCAAGATCATCCTGCATGAGGACGGGGGTGTGTCGGCTAGCGCCGATGCACCCCGCATCATTTTATTCTCGAAAATTACTCTTACTGTCGCTGCGGTCCCGAGCCCAATGCCATTTGTTCAGCGGTGTGCGCGAGAAGGTGTAGAACAAGCGCTGCGGAACAGCACCGTTTCGTTATCAACAATCGCGCTCTCTCAAATGCGGCGTATGTCATATTATCAATCCTACCGCGGCGGTTTGAGACAGCAATTAGCCGAGGACCTTTTTATTGCCAGAGAAAGCGGAGGAGCGTGCAGCTTTGATGAGCAGAGAAATCGAAATCAGGGACAGAATCGCCAGGCTTGATCCTGCTGCCTTTCAGAACCTTGCTCAGGAATTGCTTTCGCAGCGTTTTAGGTATAACAAGCCCGTACACAGGGGGTCTGCTGCTCACTCGGCTGCAACGGCACCGGGGACGCCGGACACAATCTGGCTTTTACCCCACAACAAATTCGCCTATCTCGAATGCGGCCACTATCCGGATAGAGCTGAAGCGAAGAATAAAATCGAAGCGGATATCGAGAAGTGCCTAGAGACCGAAAGAAAAGAGCTCGTGTCCGGGCAGTTGGTCAAGATAGTCATCGCATATTCATGCCGAAGGCTAGACAGTTCTGACCTCAGCTATCTAAGTAGCATCGACGATCGCGTCGAACTTGTGGGCACGGACGAAATGGCGAGTTTGTTAGCCCGACGGTACCCAAATCTTGCGAAAGAGCATCTGGGCATCGAAGTGGCTACTGGGCAAATTATGTCTCCGGACCAATTCGAATCCGCGGTCGAAAGAAACAGCTTCGCCTCAACTCTAAAGGTCGATTTGTTTGGCAGGGATAATGAGATTAATGAGCTTCTTGCTGCACTCGAAGAGAATCAGTTCGTCTTGGTGCATGGGCGCCCTGGTTGCGGAAAGACCAGGCTTTGCCTAGAGGTTCTACGTAGATTTGCAAATGGCAGTGGCGCGCATCCTCTTGTCATTCAATCGAACAAGTTGCCAATCTGGGACGATTTGGCGAATGATGTTCCCAAAGAGGACCCTACGATAATTCTGCTCGATGACGCCAACGAGCTTTCCGATCTCGAGGGGTTTGCGGATTTCGTGTCTAACAGGGGTAACATCAAGGTCCTTATGACCGTAAGAAATTACGCGTTCGAGCACGTGACGAGCTCCGTTTCAAAGTACTGCAAGCCTTACCTCTATGCAGTCAACCCGCTTGACGAGGAGACGGCCTTACGCGTGGTCGAAAATGGATTCGGGATCGCAAAAGGAAGTGCCTCTGCGGATATTATCCGCTTGTCGAGGGGTAATATGCGCTTGGCCTGCGCAGCGGCCGAAGTCGCCAAGAAACGTGGGGTTGAAGTATTCTCTACGCTGCCGAGTCTCATAGAGGCTTGCTACCGAGAGAAGGTTTCCCTTCTGGGCGGCAACGCCAAAATGGCGGCAACGATCGTCTCCGTTTTGGACTCGCACAGGGTGGAGGGAAACAAAGACCTAGATAAGCTTCTTGCCAAGGTTGGGATTTCTCATGACTGCTACATCGATGCATGCGCCGCTCTGTGCCACGACGAGCTAGTGGATGCCTGCCAGGGTATGGTTGCGGTGGCGCCGGGCGAACAGGTTTTGAGAGATTATTTGCTCTACCGAGCATTCATCGCCGATAAAAGCTTGCTTCTTTCCGACGTCGACGAGCTTGAGTGCGGCAATGCTCGATGCTCCAGTATTGTCGCCATCCTTGCAAACAATTTCTACAGCGAAGAACTTATTTCCTCCTTGAAATCGCAGCTGGACGACATTTGGGCATTGGCCAACGAGGAGAAACGATGGGGAATGGTGGGCGAATATCATTTCCTTCTCGGCGAGAAAGGCCTTGGACACATTCTCGGGGCAATTGAAGACTGCGAGCCTAGTAGCCACGATTACCTTGCTTGCAGATTTGACAAGAACGCTGGATCATATTCGCCGGAATCTCGGATCCTCGTATCGCTCACGCCCTTTTTACATGCCTCTCAATTCGGCGAGCCTGAAGAGCTGTTCTTCATGGCTTTGGGGATGAACATCCTGCCTCCGCAGGAGGCGAAGGAGACCCTCACGACGACCATGTGCTTCAACGAGGACTCGTATTCGGACGAGTTTCGATACGAGAACGATGTCATTGAGCGCCTCGCGTCTGAGTATCGCAGAACAAAGGAGAATAGGTACGGGGTTCTGCTCGCCTATTATGCCGAGGCTTTACTGGCAGCAACCTACGATGGCCCGACAAGGATGGAGGGAAACAAAGTCACGTTCATCCACGGAAACCACGTCTACACCGAGGCGCTGATCGGCTTGCGGAAGCGAGCAATCGCCTGCCTCAAGGAGCTCAGGGGCTGTTCGGAGCTGAGCCGTCTCTGCGATTCGGTGATTACTGGGCTTCGGGGTATCGGCGGCAACGACGGGACCGGCCGGTTGTGGAAGGAGACCCTGGAGCAGACGTATAAAGGATATATTTCGCAAATCGAGTCAATTGAGATTTGCAGCCTACCTGGGTTTGTCCAACTTGAGAAAGAACTCATTTCCCAAGGCGTCATCGTCAAAGAGGGGCTCCCGTTCCTTAACGCGACGCCTGAGGAACGGATCGCGGCCAAGATTTTCTCTGACGACTACTGTGGACACGATATCTCGGAGGAATTGACCGAGGTTGTTCAAACAGCAAGTTCGGTGGAGCTATTGGGGGCAATCTCGATTGCCTGCTCTGCTGGTCGGCAAAACTCGACTGGCATTCCGTATCCAATCCTGAGAGAGGTCATGATTCTTGGTGCGGATACTTTGACCGAATGCGCAGATTCGATCATCCTCTCTGGCGTTCCCTTGTATGCGGTTCCGGACGATTTATTCTTACGATGGATTGACTTGCTCGGCATTGATAGGGTTCGCGGTCTTGCCCTTAAGCGGCAGGAGAATGGAATTCCCCAATGGCTTAGTCGGATTGACGAAGCGCGATTTAACAAGTTCGGAGTCAGTCCCGATTTGGCAAGGGATATCGAGGGAGGAGCCGTCGAATACGGCGAAACCGTTGCGTATGAGGTGGCGATGAAAATCGACTCTGCTACGCCGGGCTTTTTCGCTAGGTACGCGGCCGGCGTCCTGCAGAAGCTGGACAGGGATTCGCGCGCCCTTTATAGGCTCCTTCCCAGCAACATCAACAATGCCGAGCAGAGGGCGTTTGTCTCTAAGCCGGAAATGTTGTGCCTTCTGGAAGAAATCTTGCTTTATCTCGTAAGCGGAACGAACCCCTATTGGAATGGTGATTTACTTCGTTTTATCGTCGCCAAGGATGACCAATTTCCTGAGAGGGCAATGCCCGTGCTCATGGAGTTCAATGCGACTTATGCGATGGAGAATTTAGGCGAAGCAGTATGGAGGGAGGAGAACAGTGAAATCGCAACCGATGGCGTATGGAAGGCCATAGAGGGGGTTGAGACAAGCCCGCGGCGCATGATGAAGCCTTTCGCTCTGAAGCATTTTCTTAATTACGCTATTGAGCATTGCGGCGATACTGTCGTGTCTTGGCTGGCGTCGCGTTCGATGCGTGATGGGAAGCTTGTCGACTATCTGCCAGATATCGCAATGGAGTTACCCAAGAATCTTAAGGTCAAGTACATAGTATTGCTATGCCAAGAGGGCCTTAGCTCAAAAGAGCTCAAGAAGGTCCCAGTAATCATGTCTTATTTCGGCGAATCGTGGAGCGGGAGCGAAATCCCTCTTCTTCAAGGGAAGATTGACTTCATTGAAGAGGTGATCGAGAATTTGCCCGGAGTGGCCTTTGTGCGGCACCGCATAGTTTTGGAAGACGCAATAGCCTCGGTAAAGCGACGCATAGAATACGCGGAGGTTGACGAGTTCCTTCACCAATTTTAGCGTCGTGGTGCGCGCTTTGGGGGTTCTCAGGTATTCGCCGGGGCGCGGGCTGCCCTCTCAGTTATGAAGCTGATCGTGAGTTTACTGGTTTTCCTGCGCATTACAGAATATGGACCTATTACCAGTCTTCACATAATCCAGTGGAACACAGTCCTGGAGAGCCTTTTGAGAAACGAGAGGGCCGCGATCGCGTGGCTCTCCCGGGTCAGGTAAAAGAATAGAGCGACGGCCCCTACGTTCACGCTGGTGCCACGGGACTAAGCCAGGAGTCGCAGATGTGGTCATTATCGGCCAATTTGTTGTCAGTGCTAAAGTCAGGGTTCTCGATGTGCCGCGCCGAGCGGTACGGCCTTTCGAGACTAGAGAGGTTTGCTAGCATAGAGATTCGTGGTGGGCGGCTAGCCGAGTACACAGAAGGGGACGCCCTCGCTGCCCGGCTGTCAATCTGTGTTTCGTCAAGAGGATTTGAGCAAATAGATCATCAGAAATTGAGCAGCCTGAGCATCGGAAGCGCGCACGCTTTTTGAGCGGCCATGCCCTCCTGCATGAGGGCATGGCCGACGCGGTAGGACTCGCCGCGGAACTGGACGAGCCTCCCGTGGTGGACGATGCGGTCGATCACGGCGGCGGCCATCTGGTCGTCGCCGAACACCGACCACCACCTGCTTAACTCCAGATTCGTGGTGATTACCACCGACTGTCTCTCGTATGCGTCGGCGAAGACCTGGAAGAGCAGCCTCGCCCCGTCCGCGTCGAGTGGGAGAAACCCGAGCTCGTCGATGACGAGCAGGCGGGCCTTGCCGATGAGCGCGGCCTCCCGGTCGAGCCTCCCATCTCCTGCGCCCCTCCCGGAACTGTCCACATCAGTGTAGCCAATCCAAGGTCGGCCTCGAGAACGCCTGCGACCCATTCTCGTTGCCCTCGAGCGCGGGCCTGCCCCTCCTCTGGGGCATCGGCGCGGCGGTCGACATGTCCTCTGTGTCGGCGTACTTCACCACGGTGTTCCGGCTCACGTGGAGCATTCGGGCGATCTCGGACCTCGAGCGCCCGGCGGCATCTATCGACCGTATATCATTCACTGTGTCCAGGGGCACGGTCATCTCCTCCATCCTTCCCGGGCGGGCTCGCCAAAGTAACCGCCCGGGAAAACCATACGGCGAGGGCCGCGCCCTCGGTCCCCGGGGCGC